>JASGGF010000275.1:0-7339 GCA_047605145.1 Thermomicrobiales bacterium
CATCCATCGACGTATCTCCTTTGCAAGCGCTGATGTTGGTGTCCGACCCCGCCAGCGCTTCGCATTTCCAACTAGTTACAGCCAGTTCGCCCGGTGTTAGCGCTCTGCTCTTCCAGCAAACGATCGACGTATGCGCACAGCGCCTTGGCTGGGATGCGTCGAAGCTTCCCAACACGGACAGATGGAATTTCGCCAGCTGCCAACAGTTCGTAAAACCGCGTCTTGCCTAGCGAAAGTCGCCGCGCTGCCTCGTTTGGAGAAAGCAGCTCCACCTGATCGTTCATGCGTCCTCCTCGATTTCCACGCGAAAACCCGCGCACATCCACCCTAGTTCGTTCTCGTTCAATCGGATAGACTTTCAAAGTCAACTTTCAAAGTCAACTGCTTGGGGGTTGGGTCAACGTGGGGAATAGGCAATTCGCTGCTGGATGGAGTCCGTCCGCGCAGGATCTGGACGCAATCCAGTCTGGCCCGCCGCTACGGCTAGCACTGGAAGATCCTTTTCAATCCTTCGAGCTTTCGGTTCCAGTGGTTGCCCATATCGACGATGGTGAGGGAGAACCTCGACTGGAATGGCGTCCTGACGTGACTCACTCCGCAACGGGTGAACCCGTCAACGCACTTATGGATTTCATGACTCTCGCGTCGAAGCCGGACGAGGAAATTGCAAAGTTTGCAAAGAGGTGGGGGCCTCTGAGCGTATGCGTACATGGATATCCGTACAACCACGCTGACGGCTGCATTCCGCTTTGTCGTGGTGATCAATATTGGATTTCAGATGATGACGCCGCTCATTGGGGAGAAGTGGCCGGAAACGCATCTCGAAGCGACAAAGAGACATGGACCTATTGGGAGCCGTTTACATCGTGGAGGTACTACTCCCGGCACTTCTCAGCGCTGTTCGAATATGCAGAAGCCTGCGCTGAGGGACGACAACCCTCTCCGCGCGAGTTGTACTTGGCCCTTCCTTGGCACCGAAAGTTGCTCTACCCAGGAAATGAGGACCTCGTTCGATACGGATATCCGTATCCGCCTGAAAACGTGACGAACTGGACGTCTGCATTGATAGAGCTTGACCTAGCCACCAGAGTGGCTAAGACCGATCTGCACCCGAAGGAGTGCCTGGCGGATTGGCTGACCTCACTGCTAATGGACGCTAAGGTGACCCCAACAATCTCCTGGCCCAAGGATCTGCAGGATCCAAAGATGTCACCGGCGTTCGGGCGACGAAATGTCGTCGGAGTTGGCGGCATGTCTCCTAACTTCTCCATTGACTCCACATTCGCTTTCTTGGCAACTTCGCTTGTCGCTCTCTCGCTCAACATCAGCCGCACGTATCGCTGCAGCATCTGCGGCAAACCCATAACGCGAAAAAAGCGACCGCCGATTGGAGACAACATCACGTGCGGAGCACCAGAATGCGTGAAATTGAATCACCGAGAACACTCTAGAAGATCGGCAGCTAAGACTCGAGCAAGTAAGAGGGAATCGAGGAAAGGATCTACCGTCGATGCAGCTTCATGATTGTGCCTCTGCTTCGCTAGGTACCCCAACGGGTACCCCAACGCCGGCGAACGTGGGCGAACGTTACTGATCGTCGGTCAGCACTTCTTCTAACTATCATGCAGAAAATGGTCACATGCGAACGAGTGTGAACCCTGAAACCATGGATTTGTAAACAGCAGGTTGCGGGTTCGAGTCCCATCGTCGGCTCCACGAAACGCGCATAACCATGCGGAAAATGGAACGCCGGAGGCAAAGTGCCGCCGGCGTTTTTGCGTGGATACCCCAGCGCTTCACAAACTCCCCCAGCATGACCGATTGCGACACGAGTCCGCGATTGCTCGGGCGCTCCGGCCGGGAACTGATTTCCGGCGCCGAACGTACCGTAGACTGTCAATCAACGAAGCCAGATGGATTCGGACTGATTGCCAAAACGTCGGGACTGGCGGGCTCGACGGTGGATCCGATCTCCGCGTCAGCAGTTGCGTGCTGGCGCGTGGATCGGGGTAGTGCTCGACAACAGGGAGCATCCCAGGCCATGGATCACGACGACGTTGCCGAGATCAATGAGACGCCACCGGTCAGTTCGCGGCGCGCGACGCTGCGCTGGCTGGCGGCCATGCCTGCTGCCGGGGGACTGGCGGCGCTACTGGCCGGTGATGGTGAGGCGCGGCGCCGCAAGCACCGCCGCCGTGCGCGACGGAGACGCGATGACCGGGATCGCAAGCCGCGCAAGAAGCGGTGCCGGAACAAGGCCCAATTCTGCGCCGCGCGGTGCGGTCCGCACAAGAAAAAGCGCTGCAAGAAGCCGGTGGACTGCGGCCCCTGCCGGGTGTTCGTGTCCAGCTCGACGCACACCGGGAACCTCGGCGGCCTCAGCGGGGCCGACACCATCTGCCAAAGTCTGGCGACCACCGCCGGCCTGACCGGAACCTACAAGGCGTGGCTCTCCGACGACTCGCAGTCTCCATCGACGCGCTTTGCCACCTCCACCGGCGCGTACGCGCTGGTCAACGGCGCCACCATCGCTTCCAGCTGGGCCGATCTGACTGATGGAGAGCTGGCCGCGCCAGTTGCCGTGACGGAGCAAGGCGCCGTCCTCTCGGACAACGCGCTGCGGAGCTGGACCAACACGCTGGCCAATGGCACACGCGGCGGCGTCTTCGATGTCAACTGCAACGGCTGGACCACCGGCGCCGCAGACGTAAGCGGGGATGGCGGCCAGGTCACATCGGCAAGTGTCAACTGGACCAGGTTCACGTCGGGCACCTGCAACAACTCGTCGAAGTTCCACCTCTACTGCTTCCAGCAAACGGTTGGCTAGTTCAGGCGTGAGCGCTGCGTCCTGCATGGGCGCAGCGCGCGGCTCCGGACGCGCACGCCCCGGCAGACACCAACCTTCCACGCGGCGTCTGCCGGGGCCGCGCCGCCTACGCGAGCTAGCGATTCAGCTTCCGGCCGTTGCCGGGCGGGTGCTCTGCTTCGTGCGGGATATGAAGATCGGCTTCCTAATGGAAATGTCTCGAGATTTGGTGTTAGTATTGTTTGGTTGGGCGGATTCTCGCCGTAGATGATACATGAGCCTTTAGAATGGTTCGGTCCAATGTTTAGCACCGCATCACCAGCACGCCGCTGCACATGGATCGGGCGGCCCTGGCCTGCCGGAGGCAGTGAACAACTGGAACAGGACCGGGAAAATCTCCGTGAGGCCCTCACGCTGGCCTTTCATCTCGCCAGCGAACACGAGTGGGACACGGTCTGGATCGTCACCCGGCCCTTCGGGGCGCGCTCGCAACGCGAAGCCGTCATGCTGAAATGCCTGCGCGCCCAAACCGGGCTCACGGCCCTCAACGCGACAATGCGTTACCTGGAGGTCGATGATCTGGCCAGGCCGCAACGCGCCGGTATCGTGGCCGCCCTGTACCCCGATTTCTCGCTGCTCCTGCGTCTCCAGCAGATCTCGTGGCCTCATGGACTGGTGGTGGCCCCGAGCGCAGACCATCCGGCGACCTGGACCTACTCGTGCAATGTCTCTCGCCTGCACGAGCAGGCCGGGTAAGGCGCCGCCGCCGTCTCCGTCCTCACGGCTCGACGACGCCGTCGGCGATGACGAAGAAGTGCGTTTCAGTAGCATCCACGCGCTGCGCAACGATGGCCTGATAGGCCGGTGAGGCGTACCAGGCGCGCGCCTGCGCGGCATCCGGGAATGTCAGGATGATGAGCCGTTCCGGCAGCCAGGCGCCTTCCAGCACCTCGACCGCGCCGCCCCCCACGGTGAGGCGCCCGCCAAACGGCCGGAGCGTCTCTCCCACGCCCCGGGCGTAGGCAGCCAACATGTCCGGGTCCGTCACCCGATCCCCAACAATGACGTAGGCGGGCATTCCGTACTCCTGATTTCGCTGCGACAAGTTGCTGGCGCCGCAGTCTTTATACTGCCTTCAGGCTTTGACCTCACAGAGGACGTGACTGAAGGAGTGCGGCGCCGCTATGTGTTCCCGGATCACCTACCTCGGACCGGATGATATCGTGATGACAGGCCGGTCACTGGACTGGACCGTCCCGATGCAAACCAGCTTCTACGTGATGCCGGCCGGTCTGGAGCAGCATGGCGCTGCCGGCCCCGATTCCATCACGTGGACCTCGCAATACGGCAGCCTCGTGATCGTGGGCTACGACGGGGTGTCCGTCGATGGCCTGAACGAGCACGGTCTGCTGGTGAACAAGCTATATCTGGCGGAGGCCGACTACGGCGCTCCGGTTGCGACGGGTGATCGGCCCCTGCTCAGCGTTGCGGGGTGGGGTCAATATGTGCTCGATCACTACCGGAACGTGGACGAGGTGGTGGCAGGACTGCGGGAGGAGCCGTTCCGCCTCGTGGCGCTGACCACGCCCGATGGCAACCCGGCGGTGGTGCACATGTCGGTGACCGACCCCACCGGCGATACCGCGATCTTCGAATACGTCGGCGGGAAGCTGAACATCTACCACAGCCGCGAGTATCAGGTGATGACCAACTCGCCAGCTTTCAATGAACAGCTCGCCCTGACGGCGTACTGGCAGGAGATCGGGGACACGATGCTCCCCGGCACCGGCCGCGCCGCCGACCGCTTCGTGCGAGGGTCGTACTACCTGCACACCATTCCGGTCACTGGCGACTACACGAAGGCCGCCGCCGCAACGCTGTCCATCATCCGCAACATGTCTGTGCCGCTCGGGGTGGAGTCAACTGAGCGGCCAAACGACGCCTCGACCCGCTGGCGGATCGTGGCGGACCTGAAGAACCGCATGTACTTCTTCGAGTCGGCCGAGAGCCCGTACATGTTCTGGCTGGACGCCAAACCGCTGGATTACTCGGTAGGGGCTCAGGTGCTGCGGCTCGGGCTGACCGTCGATTCCACGCTGATCGTTGACGGCGAGTACTTCTTCGGGCTGGCGAACGGCCTGCTGCGGCCTGAGGCGCCCTACGCGTTTCTGCCCGCCGGCGTCTGACCAGGCGTGACGTGCCCGGCCTGCTGGCTCAGCCCAGCAGGCCCTTCAGCCCCTTGCTGACCAGCATCACGCCGAAGAGGACATGGACGACGCCCATCACGATGTTGAAGTTCCACGCCAGCCACGTCTTCCACTCGTCGAGCGCGGCGGCGGCGCGCTGACCGCCGATGAGCCGCCACAGCGGCGGAACCAGCACCCCGAACGAGCCGAGCAGCACGAACGCGACGATCAGCGCCACCAGTTGCGGCAGCGGCAGCTGCGCCTGCGCGATGCCGATGGCGCCGGCGATATCGAAAGCCAGATTACGCGGGTTCAGCGCGCCGAGACCCAGCCCGACGCCCAGCGCGGCGCGCGGCGAGGCGTGTTGTAGCTTGCCGATCCAGCCGGGGAGATGCGGTTGCTCGCCGGGGCGCGGACGCGTCCGCCACTGCTTCGCCGCCAGCGCCAGCAGCGCTGCGCCGAGCAGCAGGTGCGCCACGGAGGCCAGCGCCGAAGGCCGACCGGTCGTTCCAACGAGCCGCTCCAGCGGGACGACCAGCACCAGCACCGCCATCCACAGCGTCAGACCGAGTAGCCACCCCGCCACGTAGACAGGCACGAGCGCGCGGGCGCGCGGCGCGTAGAGCAGCAGAATAGTAGCGGTGACGGGCAACGGGTTCGCCATCGCCAGCCCGGCAATCACGGGCAACAGATCGGCGAGTGTCTGCAGCACAATCAAGCTCCGGTCAGCGGCGCGTTCATTGCAGCACGCCAGCTTGGACGTCGGCGGGTGGGCCAGATCAGTGCAGGAAGCCCTGAATGCCCTTACTGGCGACCATGATGCCGAAGAACACGAAGATCACGCCCATCATCACGTTGTAATTGCGCTCCAACCAGACCCGCCACTCCTGCAGGGCGATGGTGGCGCTCGCCTGCGCCACTGTGCGCCAGATCACCGGCCCCAGCACGCCCACGGAGCCGATGAGCACGTATGCTGCGATCAGGGCGAGCATGGTTGGGGCCGGGGCCTGCGTCTCGGCGATGGCGACGGCGGCGGAGATGGCGAAGATCAGGTTCTTGGGGTTGACCGCGCCCATCGCGAGCCCGATTCCCATCGCCGTGCGCGGCGACGAGTTCTGCAGCGAGGTCACCCAGCCCGGCAGCTTCGCCTTTTCCCCGTCGCGTGGCCGGGCATTCCATTTCCGGTAGGCGAGCACGAGCAGCGCCGCGCCCAGCGCCACCCGGATGATCGACACCAGCTCCGTCGGGTCCTGCTCGGTCCCAACGAGCCGTTCGGCCGGAACGACGAAGACCAGCATCGCCATCATCAGCACCAACCCCATCAGCCAGCCGCCCACGAACGCCCACGCCACCGCGCCGGCGCGGGGCGAGAAGAGCAGCAGGATGACCGCCATCACAGGCAGCGGGTTGACCAGCGCCAGACCAACGGCGATAGGCACAATTTCGGTGAGCGCTTGCAGCACAGCACGGCTCCAGACAACGACGGCGGGAGGACAGCAACGAGGACATGACCCGGATGGCCGAATAGTCGCACAGGCCGGCGTTGCGCGGGAATCGCCAGCGGCGCGCGCCCGGCGACGGTGGGGCCGAATTCCGGATCTCGTGTCACAATCGCACAAGCACTTGCGCTCGCTCGAAGCTGAGGAGTTGCCCCCGTGTCGCCTTCTGCACAAGTTCCCGCCCCTCCCCCGTTGCTGACGCCCCCGTGGGCGGAGCATGGCCCGCGCATCCGGGATGTGCGCGTGATCCTGACCGCGCCGGATGGCATCCGGCTGGTGGTCGTCAAGGTGGAGACAGACGAGCCGGGCCTGTACGGCCTCGGCTGCGCCACCTTCACCCAGCGCCCGCTGGCGGTGGTGACGGCCATTGAGCAGTACGTGCGGCCGATGGTCATTGGCCGGAGCGTGCACGACATCGAGGACACGTGGGCCATGCTGGCGGTCAGTTCCTACTGGCGCAGCGGCCCCGTACTGAACAACGCGATGTCCGGGCTGGACATGGCGCTCTGGGATCTCAAGGGCAAGCTGGCTAGCATGCCGGTGTACGACCTGCTGGGTGGGAGGAATCGTATCGCGGCGCCCGCCTACGTCCACGCCTCCGGGCGCGACGCGCAGGAGGTGGAGGAGGACGCCCGCCGCCTGATGGCCGAGGGGTTCCGCCACATCCGCTGTCAGGTGGCGGTGCCCGGCGCCTCGACCTACGGCGTCTCGAAGGCGCTCGACAGCGACGAACCGCACCCGAACCACCTGCGGCTGAAGCAGGAGGCGTGGGACCCCGCCGCCTACGTCCGCATCGTGCCAGCCCTGTTCGAGCACCTGCGCGGCGCGCTCGGCGACGAGGTGGAGCT
>JASGGF010000276.1:0-7332 GCA_047605145.1 Thermomicrobiales bacterium
CGAAGCAGCTGTTCACGAATCCCTCTGACAAGCGGACCGAGGACTACATCACCGGCCGCTTCGGGTAGACCGGCGGACCGCAGGAGCAACCATGACCCGTACCGAATACACGCTGGATCTGCAGAACCTGCGCGGCAGCGTGGTGGCGATGTCCAGCATGGCCGACAAGGCCATTGGCCGCGCCATGGATGCGCTGCAGCGTCAGGATGTGGCGCTGGCGGAACAGGTAATCGTGGCCGACCGGGCGATCAACCGGCAGCGTTGGTCGATCGAGGATGACGCGCTGCGGCTGATCGCGACGCAGGGCCCGATGGCGGGCGACCTGCGGAGCATCGCCTCCGCGTTCCAGATCGTGACCGATCTGGAGCGGATCGCGGATCACGCAGCGGGGATCGCCAAGATCGCCATCGACACGTCTGAGGAACCGCCGCTGAAGCCGCTGGTGGACCTGCCGCGCATGGCGGAGATTGGCCGCGAGATGCTGACGGAGGCGATCACCTCCTACATCGAGAACGACGCCGATCTGGCGCGCCGGGTGGCGGAGCGCGACGATGAGGTGGATGACCTGACCGATCAGGTCTACCGCGAACTGCTGACCTACATGCTGGCCGACCCGAGCACGATCAACCGGGCGACGCGCCTGTTGTGGGTGAGCCACAATCTGGAGCGCATTGCGGACCGCGCCACCAACATCTGCGAGCGGGTGGTCTTCGCGGTGACGGGCGAGCTGGAAGAGATCAACGTCTCGACGTACTAGCGGCGTCAGGCCTCAACCGGAACTCGAGTGGAGCGGCTGCGCAACCCCAGCGCCGCCGCTCCTGTCATTCCGGCAAACAGCAGAATGGCGCCGATTGGCGCTGCCGGGCCGCTGCCGGTGCGCGGCACTTGCGAGATCTGCGGGTCTCGTAGCGGCAGCGATGAGCAGGCAAAGCCGTCGCCATTGGGATCGAGGTTGAAGGGGTCTGAGGTGTCGCGGTTGAAGATCTCCTGCGCGTCCTCCTGAAACTGGAAGTCGATGCAGTCCAGATCTTCCTTGCCTGCCTGAACCGGCGTATCGACGACCGTGTCGTTGCCCTGCTGGTTCTGGTTCCCGGTTTGGTCCTGATTCTGGTTCTGGTTCTGATTGCGGCGGTTGCGGCGGTTCTCGCGGTTGTTGCCGTTCCCGTTCCCGCTGTCATCCGCTTGCGCTGTGGTGTCCTGCGCGTCCGCGTTGTCCTGTGTGTCGTCCTGCTGGTTAGCGGCCTGAAGCTCTTCGCAGGCGATCCCGTTGCCATCCGGGTCCAGCGCGGCCTGCCCGGCCGGGTCGTCATCGAAGGCGGCCTGCGCTTCCTGTTGGGTCGCGAAGTCGGTGCAGGCGAGGGCGTTCTGGTCGGCGGACTGGTCTTGGGTGGCGTTCTGCGCGCCGTCTTGCGCGCCGTCCTGATTTCTGGCGGCCTGCCGGGCGGCGCGGCGGGCGGCGCGGTCCTCGTCCGTCGGGGTGGCCGGGTCCGCGTCCTGCGCGAAGGCGATGCTTGCGTCCTCGGCCGATGGCAGCAGCGCGCAGGCGATGCCATCGCGGTTGGGATCGAGGTTGTTCGGGTCGCCGGGATCGGCGTCCAGCACGGCCTGCGCCTCTTCCTGCGTCGTGAAATCTTCGCAGTCGAGATCGTCGGCGACTGAAGCGTCCGACAACGTATCGGAGGCGGATGATGCCGGCTCGGCGGCTGGCGAGGGATCGCGGGTTTCGAGGCCGAAATAGACCTCGCAGGCTTCGCCGTCGTTGTCGTCGTCGATGTCTGCGGCGGCTTCGGGGTGATCGGCGTAGTACTCGTTTGCTTCGTCGAACGTCTCGAACGAGCGGCAATCGAGCTTGCCCTGCTTTGCCGCGCCGTCCCATGGAGCCGCCGGCGCGAGCAGCAGCGCCAGCAGTGCCGCGAACAGCCATCGAGCCAACGTCGTCATGTGCCTGCCTTGCCTCATGTCCGGTGATCGCCCCCGCACGGACTCTCGAAGGTATGGACGAATGACGCGCAAGACGCGTTCCGCCGTGAGCGCGGAAAGTGTACGTGCACACTGCCACGCCGGGCACGCGTTAACCCAGAGATCATGATGCATCGCCGTCCGCGGCGGCGTCCGCCCACGGGCGATCCGGGTGCGCCTGCTTCCACGCGAGCACCGTTTGCAGGAGCACCGTGGCGATATCAGGAATATCCAGCGGAGCCAGCAAGATCGCGGCCGGGTCATCGCCCTGACGCAGGTGCGGCGGAATCTCGTCGGTGCTGGCGGCAATCACCACCAGCGGGATGTCGGAGCGAGGGCTGGCGGGCGCGCGGTCGGAGCGGCCGCGCAGGCGCTGCACGAACTCGGCGGCGCCGATGCCGCCGAGCGTGGCGTCCAGCAGGATGATGTCGAAGGAGCGGAGCCGGAAGACTTCCAGCGCCTGTAGGGCGTCGGCGATCACGCTGGTCCAGAAGCCCGCGTAGATCAACCCCTCGCCCAGAAACCCGGTGAGGTCGAGATCGGCGCTGATGATCAGGACGTGGGGACGTTCCAGCGCGCTGGTCATGGCGCGGCCTCGCCCGGCGCTGCCGGGTGGGCTACCCTCGCCGCGATGATGGCTGAATTGGTTCGGTCGCTGCTGCGCCGGACGGGCGCAGGAGCACGTAAGCTTGACATGGGATGTCCGGGACGATGAAACGAATGCACACCTGCAACGATACCTGAGTGAGCTGCAACTGGAGGGTTACCCGCTCTGGGTGACCACCGACCGCGATACCTTTGAGGCGTGGCTGGGGCGGAAAGTGCGGGCGTCTATCGGCGGGGCGTATACGTTCCACCCCCGGCACAACCGGCATCTGATCCTGATCAATCTGCCGCGCATTGACCGAAGCCAGCCGAACGCGCTGGAAGTCGTGGTGGCGGAGGAGCTAATCCACATGCGGGATCGGCTGGATGGCGACCTGCGCCGCCACGCAAAGCACGGCTACGACCGTATTGCACACCGGGTGGCCGCGCTGACCGGGGCCAGTCTGGAGGAGATTCGCAGCGCGACGCTGGCGCCGCAGCGGCGCCCCGGCAAGTATCTCTATGTCTGCCCCGGCTGCGGCAATCGGGTGGCGCGGCGGGTGCAGGGAACATGGTCCTGCGCGCGCTGCGCCCCGAAGTTTGACCCCCGCTACATCCTGCAACTGGTTCCGCGTGACGCGACGTAGGCGCGCTGGGGCGGAATGCGATACGCTATGTACGGACATTCCGGCGGCCGTTATGGGATCGGCGCCACACCCGCGCAGTGAGGGGACTCCGACGTGAGCAGTGGCGGGAATCTGGGCAGGTGGCGCCGGGCAATGCTGGCCGCGAGCGGGGTTGGCCTGCTGGCCAGCACGCTGCTGGCGCCTCTGGCTGAGGCCGGGTCCGCCGGGCCGGTAGCGCCGGGCTGGCTGACGTATGCGCAGGCGACCGATACCGCCGCGCCCAGCCAGACGGGCGAAGCGAACGGCGACGCGGAGAATCTCGATCAGGGCGCGCCACCGGCAGCCAATGGCGATGACGTCGAGACGCTCGATCAGGGTTCACCCCCGGCGGCGGTCGATGTGGCGGCGCCTGTTTCCAGCGCTCCGGCCCCAACTGGCACGGCCTATTCCGAACCTGCCGGGCCGCAGTTGCCCCCCGGGTTTGGCGAAGGTCGCGTGTTCGTCTCGAACAACCCGCGCGGCGTGCCGGTCGGTCTGGAGCCGTGCGAGGTCGGCGTGGTGACGGGCCGCGCGTACGTCGGCATTAAGTGCGGCGAGGATGGCGCCAGCGCCGTAGGGCACGCTTCGGGCGACGACGACTTCCCGTGGGTGGTCGATCCGGGCTTCCCCTTCCAGCCGGGCGCGGCGGTGGTGACCGATCCCAGCTTCCCCTTCGATGAGGACAGCCCCTTCTTCGAGAGCTTTCTGGACCGCACGACGGACGATGATGTGGTCGTGCTGGTGGCTCCCCGCCAGATGCCGGGCAGCGATGGTGACGAGACGACGGTCGATGGCGGTACGGTCGTGCTGGCGCAGCCGGTGGTGGAGCGTGCTGTTTCGACCAGTAATCGCACCCGCACGCAGGGCAGCGCCACTGCGGGGGATGTCTCCACAGCTGCGGGCGCGGACGGCGAGCAGCGCTCGGTGAACGCGAAGCAGCGCGCGACCGGTAGCAATGACCGCAAGAGCAGCAAGCGCGCGAAGCGCAAGGCCGCGAAGAGCACGTCTCAGCAGTCCAGCAAGTCCGGCAAATCGAACAAGTCCGGCAAGGCGAAATCCGGCAAGAAGAGCCGCAACAAGTCCGCCAAGGTCACGAAGAAGCAGCGGGCGAAGGAGAGCAAGCGCGAGCGAAACCGGGAGCGCAGGGCAAACCGGAACTCGTAGCGCACAGTTGCTGCATCAGCCAACGGATTGGCCCGGCATCCTTCTCAGGACGCCGGGCCGTTTTGTTTGGGCAAGGGCCGCGCAGCGGCGTGCGAGCACCGCTGTCGTCTTGCATGGTCTGCCCGCACAGCGGCCGAGGCTGGCACGGCGCTGCTGGCACTCGGCGGTGACAGCGCCGTGGTGGCGGAATTGGGGGTGGTCGATCCCTCCTTCGTCGGGATGACATCGGGGTTGGGGATATCGATGCGGGATACGGTGAGGACGTCGCTGCCCAGCCCTCTTACTCGGGGGTGACCGGGGTGGGTGACGGAGGACGAAGTCTCACGCCGCGCACAAGACACGAGGGCACGGGCGGTGGATCCATTTCTTGTGCGCTGCGTCTTCGGGCTTAGCTGACCATGCCCACGTCGTTGTTGCCGCCGTCGTCGTCGGGGACGTTGTTGCCGTTGCCGTTTCCGGAGTTGTCGTTCGCAGGCGGCGCAGTTGTCACGCCCCCCGGCGTATACAGGATGGATGGGCCGTCCGGGCTGGAGATGACGGTGATGTCGCCGGAGCGCGCCAACGCGTAGCCGCCGTTCGTGCTCACGCTGGCGATGACGTTCGGGTTGGCTTGCACCGTCAGGTCTGCATCCGACGTGTCCGGGATGGTGATCGCCGAGACGTTCGGGTTGGTCTCTTGCAGATAACTGGTGCTCATCACCGCCTGCGCGTGCTCCGGCAGGGGAGCGGAGGCGCCGGTCGAGCCGTCGTCATCGCTGCTGGCATCGTCCGAGTTGCTGTCGTCGTCCGAGGTCGTTGCGGCGTCCTGATGCCGGGTGGCGTGGCGCGTCTTGCTGTGGTCCTCGTCGCTGTCGTTGTTGTTGGCGTTGTTCCGCTTCGCGCTGCGGTCCCGGCCGTTGTCGTCGTCGTCCTGCTTGTCGGCGTTGCGGGCTTCGCGGCGCTCGGCGCGCGTCTGCCGGTTGTTGCCGTCATCGTCCTGATTGCGGTTGTTGTCTTTGTCGTTGTCGTTGCGGCCACGGTCGCGGTTACGCTCGCGCGGGGCGTCGTCCTGCTTCACCTCGGAGGAACTGGCGGCCTGTGAGGACTCGCTGCCGGCGCTGCCGGAGGACTGGTTATCGGCGCCAGACTGATCGTCGGCGCTGCTCGCACCGTCCGACCCTGAGTTATCGGCGTCGCCACTGGTCGAACCATCGTCCTGCGCGCTGGAGCCGTCGTCCTTGCCGGATTTGCCGTCTCCGGCGTCCTGCGAGTCGTCACCGTTGCCGCGAGAGCCCTTCTCGCCACCATCGCTGGCTGCGGCCTCATCTTGCGAGGTGTCGTCGCTGGCGCTCTGATCGGTCTTGCCCGAGTCCTCGGTGCCCTTGCCGTCGTTTTTGCCGCCTGAGCTGCCTGAATCGCTACCCTTTTGGCCGTCGTCGCCATCGGCAGAGCCGCTGTCACTGGCGCTGGCGTTCGCCTGACCATCCTGACCGGCGGAAGCCCCGCCGCGACTCCCGCCCTCCGATGAATCGGTCGCGGTGTCTGTCTCGGCCGGTGTTGACTCTTCGGCCGGCGTGCTGTCGGCTGGCTGCTCGCTGGAATCGTCCGCATTTCCGGGGTCAGAGGCGTCCTGCGTCTTCTTTTTGGCCTCGGCCAATTCGCTGAAGAGCGGGAGGCCTGCCAGCGCCGGAGCCAGCCGGCGCGCCATGGCTCGCAAACGACCGGCTGCTGCTCCTGTCGCCGTGCTTGTGTGACGCAGGCCGATCATGACGCCTTCCCTCTCCGCGCGGATGACGGAACCGTCCCGCAACGATGCCCTTCAACCGCTCGACGTACGTGGTGCTGTGTGCATCCGCTGTTGGCAGACTCGCTGCTTCCAACGAACGCGCCGCGTGCGCCGTTTCCCCAATGGCACACTTTGCCACCATGCAGTGGTTGCCAGTCTAACACGCAGGGGCCGGAAAACCGGCGCAAAGACTGCCGTACGTACGCGAGGCTACGCTTTGTTGAGCCGGGGCAGCGTGAAGCGCCATCCCAATGCGGATTGTGACTGCGAAGGCAATGCCGGAGCGATGAAATGATTGCCCCGGCGCGATGTGACCATGTAGCAAGAGAGCCCTCGCTGACCCCGGCGCAGCTGTGCGAATGGAGCCGGGGAACTCGCACGAGGGCGCTGGAGGTGTTGTGAGCGACGCAGTGAACCGGCGCACGTTGGCGACCGAGACGACGGAAAAGACGTCCCGCTGGCCCCGGACCGAGCGCCGGCAGGAACGGGTGCGCAGCGTGCTGGAAAAGCGGCAACCCGATCTGACGCTGATTCTGGAGAATGTGCACGATCCCCATAATGTCAGCGCCATCCTGCGGACCTGTGACGCCGTTGGAGTCGGGAAGGTGCACGCGGTCTACACCATCGAGCGCCCGCCGCCGGGGCTGTTCATGCGGCAGACCTCGGCCAGCGCGGTCAAATGGGTGGAGGTCGAGCATCACGAGAGCATGGCGGCGTGCGTGGCGCCGCTGCGGGCTGGCGGGGCGCGCATTTTGGCGACCGCGCTGGAGCAGGAGTCGCGGCCCCTGTATGACTGGGACCTGACCGGCAACGTGGCCCTGATCATGGGCAATGAGATGCGCGGCGTGTCGGAGGAAGCGTTGGCGCTGGCGGACGGGCTGATTGAGATCCCGATGGCAGGGATGGTGCAGAGCCTCAACGTCTCGGTCGCGAGCGCGGTCTGCCTGTACGAGGCGTTCCGGCAGCGGCTGGCGGCGGGGGATTACGCATCGCCACGCTACTCCGAGGGAGAACTGGCGGCGCTGGAGGCGGACTGGCTCCGCCGATAGCGCGATGCGCAACCCTCGTGTCTCGAGCGAAGCCGAGAGACCTCGTCCGGTTGGGTCGAGAAACGAGGTCTCTCACGCATGGCGCCAATTAGCCCTTGCGAGGCTCAATTGCCCCGAGAAGCCCTCACCCCAACCCCTCTCCCGA
>JASGGF010000277.1:0-7318 GCA_047605145.1 Thermomicrobiales bacterium
GTATCCCCCACTCCCTAAAATGTGGGAAATGCATAGCTTCGCAAAGGGAGAGGGGTTGGGGTGAAGGTTCCTCGCCGCAGCCGGGTCAGGATTCTCCGCCGCAGCCGGGTAACGCGTCATCGCCATGGCAACCATGCGTGCAATCATGCGACCATGCTGCGGCACGATGCAGCACGCGGCAAGGAGCACAAGACACAATGCGCCTGACAAATGAGGTCTACGTGGTCGGCGGCGGCAAGAGCATGGGGTTCGGCCTCTCCGATGACCCCGATTGCCACATCTACCTCGTCGATGGCGGCGACGAACTGGCCCTGATCGACTGCGGCCTCGGCGAACCGGAGTCGCTGGAGCGCATCGTGGAGAACGTCCGCGCCGAAGGGTTCGACCCCGCCAAGATCACCAAGATCATCGTCACCCACTACCACATGGACCACGCCGGCGGCGCGGCCGCCGCTCGCGCCCGCCTCGGCGCCGATGTCGTGGCCCCAGCCGAAGCCGCCGAGGTGCTGCGCACCGGCGATGAGCGCGCCGTCGCGCTGGACACCGCCAAGGCCGCCGGTCTCTACCCGCCGGAGTACCGCTTCGCCCCGGTCGAGGTCGCCACCGAGGTGCGCGAGGGCGATCGCATCGCCATCGGCTCGCTGGAACTGGAGGTCATCGACACCCCCGGCCACTGCGACGGCCACGTTTCCTACCGCATGCAGGGCGCCGACCGGGTGTACCTGTTCGGCGGCGACGCCATTTTCGCGGGCGGCAAGATCGTGCTGCAGAACATCCACGATTGCTCCGTCCCGAAAACGGTCGCCACCATCGCCAAGCTGACCACCATCCCCTTCGACACCCTCTGCCCCGGCCACGGCGCCGTCGCCATGTGGGACGGCGCCGCCCACGTGCGCACCGCCCACGCCGCCTGCGAGAGCCTGTTCCTGCCCAAGAACCTCATTTAGAGGGAAGACGCGCCTGTGGGCGCTTGGGGAAGACGGCCGGCGGGCCCTGGGGAGAAAGGGAGAGAGGAGCACGACGGGAGGGGAAGAGGCATACGAGGCTACCACTGCTACTATGATAATGCTGAAAATTCCTTCTGCAATACCGTGCCGCACGATGGAGGGGAGCCGCCGTGGATCATGAGGCATTCGACGCACTGGTTGTGCGGCTGGGGACGACCCGGCGACGTCGCGCGGCCATCGGGCTGCTCGCCGGGGCGCCCATCGCGCTCGGGCTGGGCGGCATCGTGGCGCCCGCGTTGGAAACGCCCGGGGCCGCCGCGAAGAAGCCGCGCCGGGTGCGCGGCGAGCACAACGTGCGCGGCAAGAAGGCCATCATGTGCGTCGATGGCGTCACGAAGCGCGTGCCGAAGAAGAAGCGCAAGGCCTACCTGAAGCAGGGCGCCACCCGCGGCGCGTGCCCGGCGGCCCCCACCACCACCTGCGCCCCGGTCTGCCCCACCGGCGATACCTGTGGCATGGCCGATGGCTGCGGCGGAACCTGCGGCTGCGGCGCCAGCGCCTTCTGCAGCGAGGGCGTCTGCCTGGCCTGCGATGTCGCCTGCACCGGCAACGCCACCGCCTGCGGCGATAGCCTGCGTGCGCGGCTGCCACTAGGTGGAACGATCCAGCTCTGCCCCGGCACGTACGGTGGGCTCTTCGCCATCAGCGTGGTCGGGACCACGCTGATCGGCGCGGGCAACGGAGCCGACCCGGTGACCAGCAGCATCCTGGACGCCCAGCAGACCGGAACTACCCTCGCCATCGCGACCGCAATGAACGCGACGGTCACCAACCTGCGCATTACCGGAGGCTCAGCCGCAGCAGGCGGGGGCATATTCGTCACAACGGGCACATTCGGTGAGCCCAGCAACACCCTGACGGATTGCGTGGTGACGGGCAACACGGCGACTGGCGATGGCGGCGGCATCCACAGCTTGACGCAGTTCGCGATGACGAACTGCGAAGTCACGAACAATACGGCTGGCGGTTCTGGTGGCGGAATCTACGCCGGGCAGTTCTCCAATGCGGTCTTCACCATCGACACGTCGTTGATCTCCGAAAACACGGCGGTGGCAACCGGCGGCGGCATCTACTTCGGTGGCCAGTCGTCCATGGACGTCACGAGCACGGTGGTCGATGACAACACGGCTGATGACGGCGGCGGGCTTCACAACACCAACAGCGGTCCCGGCCGGTACCTCGCGGTCGATGCGAACAGCAGCATCACCAACAACACCGCGCTCAACATCACGCCGCTTGCTGGAGGCTTTTTGAACACTGGCGAAGATGCGTTTGCTACCGGCGCCACGGTTTCCGGCAACACCAGTCCCCAGTGCTACTTCGTGAGCGGCTGCTAACCGCCCCGCGCCCACTGGCGCACAAGGAGAGCCCGGAGCACACGCGCTCCGGGCTCTCCTTGTGCGCCGGGAGCGCGGCGGCGCTACGCCCTTGCGCGCCACGTGCGAGCGCGCGTTCCACCTGAAGACCCTGACCGGCTCCGGGTTGCGTAGTCGTCGCGCCATCAGCCGCCACCACCTCGTGTCTCGACCGCAGTGGAGCGACCTCGTCCGCCCTCACGCAAACGCCAACGACGAGAACCCTACGACGTCGCTGGGGATGACACGATTTCGGCTCGCCGCTCTAACGCGCGCCGGGTTCCGGCTCCCGGTCGCCACCCTCGACCCGCAACGGATGCTCCCCGGCCACGGCGCGGAGCGCGTTCACGGTCGCCAGCGCCGCGAGCACATCGGCCTCCGCCTGTTCACGGCGGTAGGCGAACAGCGCCCGGGCTGTCTCTTCACGAGACGCAGCGCCCTCCCCGCTCTGCTTCTGCAGGTTGCGGGCGCCCACGGTAAAGTGCCAGGTATCGGTGGTCGGGCTGCACCAGATATCCCCCAGCATGAGGGCCGGGCCACTGTCAGCCGCCCGCACCCACACCGTCGTCCGTTGACGCCGGCGGTCCAGTGCAGTTGATGTCGGCAACTCGCGGAACTCGAAGACCGGCACGGCGTCCTCCTGGCGCAGCGATCAGCATATATCGTGCGCTCGTCACGGTGCATCGAGCGCAATGCCACAGGTTGGATTGTGCAGTCCGGCTTCATGATGGCCGGGCGCAGGCCCACCGACGCGTCTGCCTGCGGCGTCAGGTCCCCGGTGACAACAGAATGAGCGCCACCCACTGACCTCCCCCGGCGCTCGGGCCGCTCCCGTCGCGCGGAGGCGCTACCGACGGCACGCTGGAGATTCGCACATCCACCACCCGGGCGCCCTCGACGATCTCCATCTCCAGCGCCATGTTAATAGCGTCTTCAAGCAAATGCGGTAACGCGGCCGACACAACGCGGACATAGGTGATTCCCGATTCCACCGTCAGGCCCTCCTGTCCCTGCGGTCGCCCGGCAACATGCCGCGGGCGCAGAACCCGATCACGCAGCGCAGGTGGCGGCCCGCTGTGCGTTGCGCCGGGCTCATCGTCGAGCCCGGCGACTTCCGCCCGGTCATCCGTCGCTCCCGGACGCCGGTGTCCGGCGGCGCACGCTCCTCATGCCATCATGCCCTCCGGCAGGCGTGGGCCTGCCACGTGTGAAACCCGGTGGGCCTCCTCCCTTCACAGGGGGGATACCCACGTTAGCCCTTCACCGCGCCCGCCGTCAGGCCTGCCAGAATCTTGCGCTGGAAGATCAGCACCAGCGCAATCAGCGGCAGCGTGACCAGCACCGAGGCCGCCATGCGGTTCGCGTACGGCAGCTCGAAGGCGGAGCGCCCTGCGAACTGCGCGATCGCCACCTGCACCGTCCGCGCGTTGTAATCGTTCGTGAACGTCAGCGCGAAGAGGAACTCGTTCCACGCCGCAATGAACGCCAGCAGGCCCGTGGTCACCAGCCCCGGCGCCGCCAGCGGCAGCAGAATCTGCCAGAACACGCGCATTGGCCCCGCGCCGTCCACCAGCGCCGCTTCCTCCAGTTCGCCCGGCATCGCCTTGAAGAACTGCGTCATCACCCAGATCGTGAACGGCAGGGTGAAAATCAGGTAGGTGATGATCAGGGCGATCTTCGTGTTGTAGATATTCGGCGTCGGCAGCAGCCACTCGCCCCGGATCATCAGGAAGAGCGAGCCGATGATCGCCACGCCGGGGAACATCGTCATCGAGAGGACGATGTACAGCACCGCCGTGCGCCCCCGGAACTGCATCCGGCCCAGCGCGTACGCCGCCAGCGCGCCGATCAGCAGCGCAATCACCACCGTGCCCACCGAGACGATGGCCGAGTTCTGCAGCGCGCGCAGGAAATCATCGTTGCGCAGCACGTACTGGTAGTGGCTCCAGTCGATGGACGTTGGCCAGTAGGAGGCCGGGGTGTTGAACAACTGCGCGTCGTACGTCAGGGAGGAGACGATCGCCCAGTAGAAGGGGAACAGCGTGTACAGCAGAATGAAGATAATCAGCGCCCAGAACAGGATACGCTGAATGAGTTTGCCGATCTTGAAGCCGCTTTTGGGCCGCTCGAACACCTGGGCATCGGCCCGTGGCGCCGCTGTCGCTGGCAGGGTGGAAGTCGCCATGTCCTACATCTCCTCCACTTTCACCAGACGGGTGTAGGCGATCACGAAGACCAGAATGCACACGAAGATGATGACGGCGGCGGCGGAGCCACGGCCCAGCCGCGCCAGGTCGATCAATTGCTGCCGCGCGTACACCGCCACGGTCATGGTTTCCGGGGAGAACTGCTTCATCACGTAGATGACATCGAACACCCGGAAGGCGTCCAGCGTGCGGAAAATCAGCGCCACCAGCAGGGCCGGCTTCAGCAGCGGCAGGGTGATCTGGAAGAACTGCTGCACCTTGTTCGCGCCGTCGATCATCGAGGCTTCGTAGACATCGCCAGGGACCAGTTGCAGGCCCGCCAGCAGCAGCAGCGCCATGAAGGGCGTGGTTTTCCAGACATCCACCGCGATGATCGCCGGCAGCGCCGTGGCGGGGTTCGCCAACCACGCCACCTTCTCATCGAGGATGTGCAGGCGGTACACCAGCAGGTCGTTGATCACCCCGAAGACGTCGTTGTACATCCACTGCCACATCGAGGCGGACACCACCGTCGGGATCGCCCACGGCACCAGCATGGCCGTGCGCACCCCGCCGCGCCCCCGGAAGTTGGAGTGGATCACCAGCGCAATCGCCAGACCCAGCAGCGTCTCCAGCGACACCGAGGCCACGGTGAAGACCACGGTGTGCCAGATGGTGCTGCGGAAGGCGTCCTCCGTCAGCAGGCTGGTGTAGTTGTCCAGCCCCACGAAGCGCGGCTCCCGCGCGCTCGCCAGCCGGGTGTTCGTGAAACTGAGGCGGAAGGTCTGAATGAGGGGATACAGGGCAACGATGAGCACCACCAGCAAGCTGGGGAGCACCAGCAGCCACGCGAGGCGTTCCCGCTTGCGGCCGACTTTGGTTGTGGGAGGATCCCAGGGTCTCGGCGGTCTGACACGGGCCGGGAGCGGCGCAACGTCGATGTTGACACTCATCGTGAGCCCCTTGTACGGCAAGCGCCAGGCGGGGTGCCCCCGCCTGGCGCCTGATGCGACACTGCGCCGTTAGAGGTCGGCCATGATCCCTTCCAGGTCAGTCTGCAGCTGCGCCACGCGGGCGGCGGCGTCAGACGCCTGGCCGGTCAGGATCTCGTTGACGGCGGTGAAGTACGCCGTCGAGACCTCGTTGTACAGGTCGCTCGAGACGGTGGAGGGCCGGGCGACCGCGCCACCGAGGAAGACCTCCTTCAGGTCGCCGAAGAAGGCGTTCACCGCCAGCACGTCGGCGTCGTCGTAGAGCGCCGGCAGGGTGGGCAGGCGGCTCTGGCTGATGGCGTTGGACTTCTGCACCCCCAGCGAGGTGATGTACTGCGCCAGCGCAATGGCGGCGTCCTGGTTCTGGGAGTACTTGGAGACCATCATCTGCCAGCCGCCGAGGCAGTCGGCGTGCTGGGCGCCGTCGCCATCGCCCATCGGCAACTGCGTCACCGCGAAGTTGTCCTTGATCTTGGAATCGGCGCCCTGGCCGAGGGAGTACGCGTACGGCCAGTTGCGCATGAAGGCCGCGTTGCCGGCCTGCCAGACGCCGCGGGAGTCCTCTTCCTTGTAGGTCGTGGTGCCGGCCGGGGAGATCGTGCCGACCCAGCCCTTCGCCCGCTCGAACGCGGCGATGGCCTGCGGGTTGTTGACGCTGACCGTGCCATCCTCTTCGATGATGGTGCCGCCGCCGTTGGAGTACTGCCACTCCAGCGCGTCGCAGGTCAAGCCCTCGTAGGCGCCGCCCTGCCAGACGAAGCCGTAGAAGTCGGCGTTCTCGGCGCGCTCACCTTCCTGAATCTTGGTGGCCATCTCTTCCAGCTCGGCCCACGTCTCCGGCGCGGCCTCGTACTCGTACTTCTCCAGCAGATCGGTGCGGTAGTAGAGGATGCCGGCGTCCGTGAACCACGGGATGCCGACCAGCACGCCGTTGACCGTGTTGTTGGCGACGATCCGCTCGAAATACTCCTGGCCTTCCCAGCCGATGGCCCCGGAGAGGTCCGTGGCGTGCGCGGCCAGAATGCCCGGCCAGATGACGTCGATCATCAGCACGTCGATATCGCTGGCCTGCGCGGCCAGGAATTGCTGGTACTGCGCCAGCCGCTCCGTGGCGGATTCCGGCCCGGAGGTGCGGTTCACCGTGGCGCCCGTGCCGGCGGCAAACGCCTGGCAGACCGCCTCTTCCCACGGCACGCTGGGGCCGTCGGCGGAGAGGATGACGTTGACCGTCTTGCCGCTGAGATCCGGCAGGCCTTCGGTCGAGGGGAGGTTGAACTCGCCGCCGTCTGCGGCGGGGGTGGCGTCCTGCGCGGCCGCGCCGTGCAGCTGCGCCGAGAGCATGACGCCGGCCAGCGGCGCGCTGAGGCCGAGGGCGGCCGAACGCTTCATGACATCGCGGCGGGAGATACGGCCCGTCAGGGCCTCCGCCAGAAGATGGGTAACGGGGGAACCGGTGTCCTTGTCTGCCAAGGGAGCCTCCTTCGCCGATGCGAGGCGTTGTGAGCAACGGTGCTCAACCATGTACCTGCAGGCCACGTGACCGCAGGTGATGCAAGGCAGTCGAACGGCGCGGCACGCTGAAAAACGTTGCGCTCCGTTCGTACCCACGCATCCTGATACGCAGACGCGCTGTCGTCAAGCCACCTGCGGGCCATAACAGCTATCCAGATGCACGTTGCACAAACCGTGCCCCACGCTACGAAGGGGGCGCCGCCTTTGGCTCAGGGGGTGGCGCTGCGCTCAGGGGGTGGAGGGGGTGCAGGAGGACGAGGGGGCGA
>JASGGF010000278.1:0-7316 GCA_047605145.1 Thermomicrobiales bacterium
CACCACGTTCCGCCGCGTCACCCGCCACGACGCCGGCGCCCAGCGCCAGCCCACCCCACACCACGTTCCGCCGCGTCACCCTGCTCCCGGCCACCAGATTCCCCTTTGTTGCAGACACACGCCACACGCTGGCCGCACTAATATCCGACCAATTGAGTCAGAATACAAACGCAATTTCCGCCTATATTGTGGAGTTCTGGATCATGTTTATATGATCATGCTACGATGCCTGCACATCGCCGAGCCCTCACGGGCGGCACGCAGATCGCGTTCAATCGCAAGACGGAGCGTTACCGATGCGCCCCGATCCAGACTCGCAGAAGGAGCCAGAGCCCATGAGCCTCGAGCACACCCGCCACAACCGCCGCGCCCTGCTGGCCGGCCTCGCCGCCGCCGGCCTTGGCGCCGCCATCGCGCCGCGCCTCGTTGCCGCGCAGGACGGCACACCGGTAGCGCAGGCCACCCCCATCGACACCGCCGCCCTGCCGCTGAAGACGGCCGGCAAGCTGGTCGTGCACGCCGACCAGCCGCTGTACGAGCCGTGGTTCATCGACAATGACCCCACCACTGGCAAGGGCTTCGAGAGCGCGCTGGTGTATGCCATCGCCGCCGAACTCGGCCTCAAGCCGGAGGACGTGGAGTGGGGCTACACCGCCTTCAACGCCTCCTACGCCCCCGGTCCCAAGGACTTCGACTTCTACCTGACCGAGGTCTCCATCACCGAGCCGCGCAAGCAGGCGGTCTCCTTCAGCGATGGCTACTACAGCACCCCGTTCGTCATCATCGCGCCGGATGACTCCCCGGTGAAGGACGCCAAGACGCTGGAGGACCTGCGGAAGTACAAGTTCGGCACGCTGGTCAACTCCTCCTACGCCACCTACATCACCGATGTGATCAAGCCGGAGCAGGAGCAGTCGGTCTTCAACACCAACGCCGAGGCGATTCAGGCGCTGGCGAACGGACAGGTCGACGCCAACGTGGAGTCGCTGCAGATCGCTATCGAGGTGACCACCGACCAGTTCCCGAACCTCGATATCGTCGGCATCCTGCCCGGCCCCGGCACCGAGTTGGGCATCGTTTTCGAGAAGGACAGCCCGCTCGTCCCCTTCATCAATCAGGCGCTCTACAACCTGAAGGCGAACGGCACGTGGCAGAAGCTGGTCGATGAGTGGCTGCCGAAGGACCCGGAGTTCCCGCACATCGCCGAGTAAGCATTCCACGTCACGCATGGACGTTGACGGCGCGGCCTCCGGGTCGCGCCGTCAGCGTTAGCGCTCACCCCCAGTGATTTCCTGAGCCCGCAGGCGAAGGATCTCGGCCCATGAACGTGCCTGCAGCGACCCTCCAGCCCAGCCTTGAAGCGAGCATCGAGCGCATGGCGACATGAGGATTGGGCCGGGAGCATGGCGGCGTTGCCCCGGAAACCCTCTCAGGTTCGAGGCTGGGCGAGATCCTTCGCCTGCGGGCTCAGGAAATCATGGAGGTCCTACCCCATCGTGGAGGCCGGCTGTTCAGCCTGACACGGCCACCACACGCCACTCTATCCTTGTGGCAATGAGCTTCGTTCGCCACGTACCCGGGAGTCAATCAGCGCATGTCCAAACGCCAGATGGTGCTCGATGTCGATGTTGGCATCGACGACGCGGTGATGATGATGGCCATCGCCGCCGAGCCGGACGCCGAGATCGTGGCGATTGGCTCCGCGCACGGCAACTGCAGCGCCGCCATCGCGGCGCAGAACGCGCTGAAGGTGCTGGAGACCATCGGCCTGCCCGATATCCCGGTCGCGCTGGGCGCCGAGAGCCCGCTCGATCCGCCCCACTCCGCGCCGCACGTCCACGGCCACGATGGCCTCGCCGATGTCGGGTTGCCGGCGCCGCGCGGCACGGTCACCGGCGAATCGGCGGTCGACCAGATGATCCGCCTCTCGCTGGAGCGCCCGGGCGAACTCGACCTGATCGCCGTCGCCACCATGACGAATCTCGCCCTCGCGCTGGAGCGCGACCCGCAGGTGCTCAGCCGCTACCGCACGGTCGCCATTCTGGGCGCCTTCGCGCGGCAGCCGCAGCCCGGCGACGCCATCGCCTTCGACGCCAATATCGCCGGCAGCCCGGACGCCGCCGAGCGCCTGTTCGAGGCGGACGCGCCACTGCTGGTGGTCCCTATCGACACCACGCGCTACTCCGTGCTGACGCCGGAGCACATCGAGCGCATCCGCACCAGCGAAACACCGCAGGGCAAGCTGGCGTGGCAGATCCTGCCGCACTACTTCAACTTCTACCAAGCCCGGCTGGACGGCGTCTGGTCCGCCCGCATGCACGATCCGCTCGTGCCGGCGGTGCTGCTGGACCCAACGCTCATCACCGCCAGCGAGCGCAAGCCGTTCTACGTCGAGCCGTGGGAGGGCGCGTGGCGCGCCGTGGGCCGCAGTGGCGACGAACTGGCAGGGCGGGAGCCGCGCCCCGCCGCCGAGGTGGTGACCGCCGCCGATCAGCAGCGCTTCCTCGACCGCTTTGTCGATGCGCTGACCCTGCCGCTGGGCACACTGGGACCCATCGCGGATGCCTGAGCTTTCGCCGGAACAGGTCGCCGCGCTCCTCCGTCCCACCCCCAATTGGCAGCGGCGCGATGTGCAGCGCTCGGCGCTGATCGCGCTCGCCAGCACGGTGATCGTGTTCGGCGTGCTGGGGTTCATCATCAGCGGCTCGGCGGGTTGGAAGGTGGTGCAGCAGGCGTTCTTCAGCCCGGAGAACTTCGTCGCCTCCTTCCCGATGGTGCTGAAGGGCTTCTGGCTGAACGTCCGCATCTTCCTCATCGCCGAGCCGATCATCCTGCTCTGGGGGCTGATTCTGGCGATCATCCGCAGCACCCGTAGCCCGGTGCTCTTCCCGGCGCGCGCTGCCGCCGTCGCCTACATCGACATCTTTCGCGGCGCGCCCGCCATCCTCGTCATTCTGACGCTCGGCTTCGGCATGCCCGCCCTGCGCCTGCCCGGCGTGCCGAACTCGGCGATCTTCTGGGGCACGCTGGCCTGCATCCTCACCTCCTCCGCGTACCAGTCGGAGACGTTCCGCGCCGGCATCGAGAGCGTCCACGCCAGCCAGCGCGCCGCCGCCCGCTCGCTGGGGCTCAGCAGCAGTCAGGCGATGCGCTACGTGGTGCTGCCGCAGGCGATCCGCCGCGTCATCCCGCCCACGCTCAGCGGCTTCGTGGGCTTGCAGAAGGAGACGGCGCTGATCTCGGTGATCGGCCCGCTGGAGGCGACGCGGCAGGCGCAGATCTACGCCGGCATGACCTTCAATTTCACCAGTTACGTGGTGGCCGGGGTGCTGTTCATCGCCATCACCATCCCGCTGGCCCGGTTTACGGACTACCTGCTGCAACGCACCGCCCAGCGGCGCGAGATGGGAGGAGCCGTATGAGCACGCCTCGCCATGACGGTGCGCCGCTGCTCCAGATCGAGGGCCTGTACAAGGCGTATGGCCCGCTGCTGGTGCTGCAGAATATCGACCTCGCGGTCCGCGAGCACGAGGTGATCTGCCTGATCGGCGCCTCCGGCTGCGGCAAATCGACGCTGCTGCGCTGCATCAATCTGCTGGAACCGATTCAGGCGGGCGTGATCGTGCTGGACGGCCTGCTGATCACCGGCGCCGGCGTGAACGAGGACCGGGTGCGGCAGGAAGTCGGCATGGTCTTCCAGTCGTTCAACCTCTTCCCGCACATGACCGTGCTGGAGAACATCACGCTCGCCCCGGTCAAGACGCGCGGCGTCAGCCGCCGCGACGCCGAGGCGGAGGCGTTGCAATTGCTGCAACGGTTCGGGCTGGCGGACAAGGCGCGCGAGTATCCGGACCGCCTCTCCGGCGGGCAGCAGCAGCGCGTGGCCATCATCCGCTCGCTGGCGATGCAGCCGAAGCTGCTGCTGCTGGACGAGGTGACCTCCGCGCTGGACCCGGAGATGGTGGGCGAGGTGCTGGAGATCATCGCCGAGCTGAAAGGGCTGGGCATGACCATGATTCTGGCCACGCACCAGATGGGCTTCGCCTACCAGATCGCCGACCGCGTCGCGTTTCTGGACGCCGGGCGCATCGTCGAAATCGGCCCGGCGCGCGACGTGCTCACGCACCCCCACGAGGCGCGCACGCAAGCCTTCCTGCAGCGCGTGCTGGTCGCCACCCCGGCGGGCGGCGACGACACGCCAGTGGGACAGACTACGCGGGAAACAGGCGGTGGAGGCGCCTGACCTCCACCGCCCACCGCATCAGCACGCGAAGTTGGCGCAGTTGTCTGGCGTATTCAGGGTGATCGCCGCCCCGCCAACGGTCACCCTGCTGTACTGGTTGTTTGGCTTGAAGATGCCGCCGCCAGCGCTGCCAGCCTTGTTCCGCGTGATTTGACAGGTATTGTCCAGCGTCAGGTCGGAATCGTAGATGGAGATGCCGCCGCCTCCGGAGCCGGACTCGTTATCCTCCACTCTCGTCCCGCTCATCGACAACGTGCCATACAAGGAGATGCCTCCACCAACACCGCCAGCCTTGTTGAAGGAAATCACCGAATCGGTAATGGTGCAGTGATTCCCATTCAGTTGCACCCCACCGCCGCTGTTGATGGTGGTGTTTTTCGTGACAGTGGTTGCACGCATGACAAGGTTTAACGCTCCCACACCACCGCCTTTGTTCTGCTTGATCACGCACCCTTCGATCCGCAGATCAGCGGCAGCGGAGGAGACGCCGCTGCCCAAGCTCCCTTCCTGCGACCCGCCGGTGATCTGGAGATTCGCCAGCGTCACTGGCGCCGTGCCGGTCACAGAGACCACGATTCCGCTTCCGCGCGCATCCAGGATCGTGCTGGTCGTTGCATCATCGGTGGCGCCAGCGCCCACGAGACGCGCATTGGCGATGGTGAAGTTCCCCCCGTACCGGCCAGGACAGGCGTAGATCGTCCCGCCTGTGCTCAGCGCGGTTTTCAGCGAGTTTCCGCAATCGGTCGCGGTCCCCGTGCAGGACACCGTGCAGGCCTGGCACACGCCGCTATCACACACGGTCCCGGGAGCGCAGGCGCACGTTCCACCGCAACCATCATCTCCGCAGGACACGCCATCGCATTGTGGCGTGCAGGTGTCCGGGCAGGCGCCGGGCGTTGCCCCCTGCTTGACGAGCTTCTTCTTTTTCTTCTTGCTGGCGCTGACCGTTTGCCCGTTCAGGCAGAGCTTGGCCTTTTTCGGCTTCTTCGCGACCGTCGTGGCCGCGCCCGCCAGGGAAGCGCCCGCCACGCCCAGCAAGCCCGCCAGCGCGCGCCGGCTGCGCTGCGCCATCAGAGTGCCGGCAAGGCCCGAGGCTGAGAGATGCATGGTCTGTCGCGCTCCTGCCGCTCTGGCGGCGCCCGCGCGAGCGCCCACAACCACTTCGGCACACCACCATGCTATGCGGCTACTCCGCACCGGACATCAGTAGTTTTACGTATTTCCCGGCGCGAGACCGCGTTCACCGCGCAACGCTTCAGAATTTCACGCCAATCAATTGCCGTTTAGTCGCCTGTCAGACTACGATGCGTGGACTACCCATCGTTGATCTGGACCCACTGCCGGGCCTGCCGTGCAGTCGAGAGGGGGTACTGTGTCTCACGCTGAAACGCCGAAAACCGCCACCATCACCCAGCCGGTGCTGCACCGCCGCCGCCTGCTGGGCGTCACCGCCGTCACCGTGCTGGCGGGCGCCCTGCCCGGCGCCCGCGCCGCCGCCGCTGCCCAAACCCCGGAAGCCACGCCGGTCGCCTCTGTCGCGCTCACCCAGCCGGAGGAGTACGTCAGCGAAAACGGCGTCCTCACCGCGACGCTGGATGTCACACGCGGCCCCGTCATGATCGGCGGCGTGGAGGTCATCGGCACCACGTACAACGGCGCGTATGTCGCCCCCACGCTGCGGCTGCGCGCGGGTGAGCGGCTGGAGCTGACGGTCAACAATCACCTGCCGGAAGTGACGAACATGCATTTCCATGGCATGCACGTCTCGCCCTCCGGCATCTCGGACAACGTGTTCATCGTCATCGAGCCGGGCGCCAGCCAGAACTACGTGCTGGAGATTCCGGAAAACCACACCAGCGGCACGTTCTGGTATCACACCCACGCGCACCCCTACACCGAGCCGCAGGTCATGGGCGGCCTCGCCGGCCTGCTGATCGTCGATGGCCTGCAGGATCTGCTGCCGGAGGAATTGCGCGACATCAGCGAATCCGCCATCGTCCTCAAGGACTATCAGGCGAAGGATGGCGCGATTCTGCTGGAGAATATCGACTCCAACGCCCCCACCACGCGCACGGTCAACGGCCTCGTCAACCCGGAAATCAGCCTCGCATCCGGCGAGACGCAGCTGTGGCGGCTGGCGAACATCGGCGCCGATATCTACTACGAGATCCAGTTGACGGGGCATCAGCTGCACATCATCGGCGAGGACGGCAACCCGGTCTGGCAAGTGAACAGCGTCGATAGCATCGTGATCGCGCCGGGCAAGCGCTTCGACGTGCTGGTGCAGGCGGGCGAGGCGGGAACCGCCGAACTGAAGACCCTGCAGTACGACCAGCAGGGCGATCTCTACCCGGAAACCCTGTTGGCGACCGTGACCATCGCCCCCTCGGGCCAGACCGCCGCCGCGCTGCCCACGGCGCTGCTGGAGCCGTACGACCTCAGCGGCGCCACGGTCGACATGGAGCGCACCATCACCTTCGCCAAGGATCAGGCCACCGGCCACTTCCTGATCGATGGCCAGATGTTTGACGAGAATCGCATCGATCAGGCGGTGAAGCTGGGGGCCATCGAGGACTGGACGATCATCAATGACAACAACCAGCAGCACCCCTTCCACATCCACACCAACGACTTTCAGGTGATCTCGATCAACGATGAGCCGTACCCGGCGGTCGGGCATCAGGACACGGTCAATCTGCCCGCGTTCGGCAAGGTGGTGGTGCGCATCCCGTTCCTCGATTTCACCGGCAAGTTTGTCTACCACTGCCACATCCTGAACCACGCGGACATGGGCATGATGGCCACGGTGGAGGTCAGCGAGTAACGCTGCAACCACTGCCACCACATCCCATTCTTTCCCGCGCCGGGCGGGCTACGCATCGTGGCGCAGCCCGCCCGGACGCGTTCTCTGCCAAAAATGCGTAGTTTTACGGATGTGCTCCTCTCGTGCCCTCGCGCACAATGCGTTTGCACAGCATCGCCAGCGTTCACGATTCCGTCATCGTGAACTCACTCGATATGAGGAGCGCATCGTGACCGACGCCGAGCATCCCGAACTGCACGTCACCCCGTC
>JASGGF010000279.1:0-7302 GCA_047605145.1 Thermomicrobiales bacterium
CTGGCGGACGCGCGGCGGGGCGTGGCCGTCGCGGGGAGCCACGGCAAGTCGACCACCAGCGGCATGGTGGCGTGGGCGCTGCGCGCACTCGGCGCCGACCCCAGCTACGCCATCGGCGCGGTGCTGCCGGGACCGGGGGGCGCAACCAACGCGGCGCCGGGCAGCGGCGCCGAGATGGTGGTGGAGGCGGACGAATACGACCGCTCATTCCTGCAACTCCACCCGGATGTGGCGATCATCACCAACATTGACTACGACCACCCAGACATCTTCCCGACGTTGGAAGAGTACGAGCGCGCGTTCATCGACTTCGTGCGAGGGATGCGTCCCGGCGGCACGCTGGTGATCTCGGCGGACGACGCGGGTTGCACGCGCGTGATGGCGCGGCCCGACTGGCCCGCTGACGAGTCGGTGACGACGTTCGGCACAAACCCCGCCGCTGACTGGCGAATCGAGCGGACGGAGGAGGGCGCGCGCGTCGCGGGGCGAGATGACGTGGCGGTGGCGCTCGGGGTGGGCGTGCCGGGCGAGCACAACCTGCAAAACGCGACGGCGGCGCTCGTGGCGCTGACGGCGCTGGGCTACGACGCCAGCGCGGCGGCGGCGGCGCTGGCCGATTTCCCCGGCGTCGGGCGCCGGTTCGATGCCAAGGGCGAGGCGGGCGGTGTTGTCGTCATCGACGACTATGCCCACCATCCCCGCGAGATTGCCGCTACGTTGCGGGCGGCGCGAGAGCGCTTCGGCGAGCGGCGCATCTGGGCCGCGTTCCAGCCGCACACGTATTCGCGGTTGAAAGCGCTGCTGCCGGAATTCGCCGCCGCCTTCGCCGACGCCGACCGGGTGATGATCCTCGATGTCTACGCCGCCCGCGAAACCGACACCCTCGGCATCTCCGCCGCCGATCTGGTGGCGTTGATTCCCGGCGAGGTGCTGGCAGCGCGCGACCCGGCCCACGCCGCCGCCCAACTTGCGGAACTGGCGCAGCCCGGCGACGTGGTGCTTACGCTGGGAGCGGGAAGCATCACCGAGGCGGGACCGTTGCTGCTGGAGCGATTGCAGGCACGCGAGGCCGGGGCGGGCGCACGGGCGACGAACGCGCCGCGCAGGGTGGCGGCGCAGGATGCCTTCCCGCTGCCGGGCCGGGAGACGGTGCGGGTATTGCGCAACGCGCCGATGCGCCTGAACACGACGTGGCGTATCGGCGGCCCAGCGGACCTGCTGGTTCGCGCCGGAGACACCGAAGACCTGCTGGCCGCCGCCGCGTGGGGGGCCAGCGAAGGGCTGCCGGTGACCGTCATCGGCGGCGGCAGCAACCTGCTAGTCGGGGATGGCGGCATCCGGGGCCTGACGATTCTGGCGCGCACCACGGGCGAACGGGCTGCGCAACTCATCGCTGTCGAGGATCTGGGCGACGCGGTGCGGCTGCGCGTGGCCGCGCAGGCGCCGCTGTCGTGGGCTGGACGCTACGCGGCGGAGCGCGGCTGGGCCGGGCTGGATTGGGGCGTGGGCTTGCCGGGGACCATCGGCGGCGCCACGGTGAATAACGCGGGCGCGCACGGCACGGAGCAGATCGACCACCTCGAAGCGGTGGTGATTCTCGATGCCGATGGCGAGGTGCGCGAGCGCCCAGCGAGTTGGCTGGAGGCCGCCTATCGCAACACCATCATCAAGGCGGCGGCGCGGCCCCGGCCGTGGGTGGTGCTGGCGGCGGTGATGCGGTTGCCGAAAGGTGACCCGGCGACGCTGACGCAACTGGCGGATGAGCACGCCGCCTTCCGCAAGGCGACGCAGCCGACCGGCGCCTGCGCGGGCTCCACGTTCGCCAATCCGCCGGGTGATTACGCCGGGCGGGTGCTGGAGGCGTGCGGCCTGAAGGGCTTCGCCATCGGCGGGGCGATGTTCTCGCCGCGTCACGCCAACTGGATCGTCAACGACGGCAGCGCCACGGCGGCGGACGTGCGAACGCTCATTGCCACCGCGCAGGAGCGGGTGCAGGCGGCGCTGGGAGTAGAGTTGCGGCGCGAAGTGGAATTTCTCGGCGAAGAACTGGACGCAGATCAAGGGAGCAAGGTTTGATGCCAGAACGGCAGCGCGGCAAGGTGCGGGTGGCGGTCCTCTTTGGTGGGCAATCGGGCGAACATGATGTCTCGCTGCGTTCGGCGCAGACCGTGATGGCCGCGCTCGATCCTTCACGCTACGAGATCGTGCCCGTGGGCATCACCCGCGAGGGGCGCTGGCTGAGCGGCGGCGATCCGCACGCGGCTCTGACGGCGACCTCGCCGCTCTTCGCGCTCGGGACCGGCATCGAGCCGCCGGCAACCGACGCCGAGGCCAGTCTCGCCGCTGAGCCAACCGAGAGCGGGCTGTCGGCGGTGTTCTCCGAGAGCGTCGATGTCATCTTCCCGGTGCTGCACGGTCCCATGGGCGAGGATGGCACCGTGCAGGGGATGCTGGAGTTGGCCGGGATTCCATACGTGGGCGCCGGAGTGCTGGGGTCCTCGCTGAGCATGGACAAGGCGATGGCCAAGACGGTGCTGGCGCAGGAGGGGCTGCCGCAAGCTCCTTGGCGGCTGATCACCCGCAAGGAGTGGCAGCAGAATCCCGACGCGGTGATGGCGTGGGCCGCGCACGCCTTCGGCTACCCCTGCTTCATCAAGCCCGCCAACATGGGTAGCAGCGTCGGCGTGGGCAAGGCGCACGACGCCGCCGAATTCGCGGCGTGCATGAACGAGGCGTGCCGCTGGGACCGGCGCATCGTGCTGGAGCAGGCGGTCAACGCGCGGGAGCTGGAAATTGCGGTGTTGGGCAACGACGAGCCAATCGCCTCAGTCGTCGGGGAAGTGGTGCCGGGCAACGAGTTCTACGACTACAACGCCAAGTATGTGGACGACAACTCCTTGTTGATCGCGCCGGCGGAAATCGACCGGCACACGATGGCGCACATTCAGGAACTGGCTATCGCGGCGTTCCGCGCGCTCGATCTGGCCGGGATGGCGCGCATCGACTTCTTCCTCGAACGGGACACCGACCAGATCCTGATCAATGAGGTCAATACCATCCCCGGATTCACCGCCATCAGCATGTACCCGCGCCTGTGGGAGGCCAGCGGGATGTCCAACTCGGAGCTGGTTGACCGCCTGATCGGGCTGGCGCTGGAGCGGTCGTTGGAGCGGCGCACGAACTAGGTGACCGTTCACCCGGCGCATCTGTTCAGGCGAGGCAGAGGGCCAGTGTTATACTCGCGCCGGGAGAAGCTCTGCGGCTCGTGCTGATGTGTGCACCTCGCTGTCATCTGCCGATCAGCGCACGCTGATCCGCGAACAGTGCGCACCGTAGCGCCTTCCGCGCCGCCAGCGCTGCCCGCGTCGCAAACTCCGTGTCGACGAGGCGCAAGTGCTGGCTGGACGGTTCCGGTCACGATACTGACTCAGCGGATGTCTGCTGAGCCCGCGGAAGTATTTGCTTTCCGGGATTGGGGGAGAAGGATGCAGTCCCACAACCAGGGGCCGGTGCGCGGCCAGCGGCGCCCACCCGAAGCGCAGCGTAACGGATTGCAGCGCCCTGCCGCGGACAGCGCCGCGCCGTTCGACGATGCGGCGGAGCCTGTTCCGCAGGAACCGGTGCGCATGTCGGCGCCAGTCCCTGCTCCTGCCCCGGTTCCCAACTCGTCTCGCGCTGCCAGTGTTCCGGCTCGCAATGACTACTGGGATGATGTGGTGCGCGAGACATTCGCCAAGATCAAGGTCGTTGGTGTCGGCGGCGCTGGCGGCAACGCCGTCAACCGCATGATCGACGCCGGCGTGGATGGCATCGAGTTCGTTTCGGTCAATACCGACGCGCAGGCGCTGATGGGCAGCAAGGCGCCCATGTATGTGCGCATCGGCGACAAGCTGACCAAGGGCCTCGGCGCCGGCGGCCGCCCCGAAATCGGGGAGCGCGCGGCGGAAGAGAGCGCCGACACCATCGGCGAGATGGTGCGTGGCGCGGACATGGTCTTCATTACCGCCGGCATGGGTGGCGGCACTGGCACCGGCGCCGCGCCGGTGGTCGCCAAGCACGCCCGGGCGGCGGGCGCCCTCACGGTGGGCGTGGTCACCAAGCCATTCGACTTCGAGGGCACGCGGCGGCGGCGCGCAGCGGAGGAGGGCATCGCCCGCCTGCGCGAGACGGTCGATGCGCTGATCGTGATCCCGAACCAGCGCCTGCTCGACATGGTCGACGCCAAGACCTCCATCGAGGAAGCGTTCGGGCTGGCCGATGATGTGCTGCGGCAGGGGATCGGCGGCATTTCCGACCTGATCACCAAGCCGGGCGTCATCAACCTCGACTTCGCGGACGTGAAGACCGTGATGAAGGAGGCCGGCTCGGCGCTGATGGCCATTGGCTACGGCAACGGCGAGACGCGCTGCATCGATGCCGCCCAGCAGGCCATCGAGAGCCCGCTGCTGGAGATGAACATTCAGGGCGCCACGGGGGTGCTCTACAACATCACCGGCGGCACGAACCTGACGTTGCTGGAGACGAGCGAAGCCGCCGAGGTGATCCGGGCGGCGGTCGATGAAGAGGCCGAGATCATCTACGGCACCTCGATTGACCCGTCGCTGGGCGACGGCGTCCGCATCACCCTGATCGCCACCGGTTTTGACCAGCGGGGCGACTTCTTCGAGTCGCTGGGCCGCCCGCAGGCGCGCGAGCCGCGCCCGATGCGCGAGCCCGAGCGGCCAGCGTACCGCCCGACCAACAGCGCGCCGGCCCCGGCGCCGTCCAATCCGCCGCAGCGCCAGAGCGCGCCGCAGCGCAGCGAGCGGACGGAGCAGTCGGCCTCCTTCCCGGAGGACGACTGGGTGGCGGAATCCTCGATCATCAAGTTCCTGCGGGAGCGCTAGTCGCAACGAGCGATGCGCTGCCCCTTTTGCCATGAACAGGATTCCCGGGTCACCGACAGCCGCGAGCTGAGCGGCGGCGAGAGCATTCGCCGCCGCCGCGAGTGCCCGTCCTGTGGCCGCCGCTTCACGACGTACGAGCGCGTGGAGCCGGTCAGCCTGATCATCGTCAAGAAGGACGGGCGGCGGCAGGAGTTCGACCCCGCCAAGCTGCGCCAGAAGCTGCGAGTGGCGCTGACCAAGCGCCCGGTAGGCGAGGCCGAAATCGAGGCGTTGCTGGCTCGCGTCGAGGCGGCGCTGCTGGCGCGCGGCACGGCGGAAGTCCCTTCCACCGCGATTGGTGAGGCGGTCCTGCGCGAACTGAAGGCGCTGGACGAGGTGGCGTACATCCGGTTCGCCTCGGTGTACCGCCAGTTTCAGGACATCGAGGACCTGCGCCGCGAGGTGGAAGAGCTGCGCGCGGCGCCGGGGGATGACGCATAGCGCGACTCTCCGGGAAGCGCACCACGCGTTTCACCCGCACCGATATCGTACCAACCGCAGTGTGCAGATTGGGGAGATCGCAGGCGCCTCGCCAGTTCTCCGCTCCCCACCCCGACCTCGCACACCACCATGTCGTCCCGACCGCAGGAGGGACCGACCACCCCCAACTTCAGGGGCACGGCGCCACACTCCGCGTGCCACTCCGGAGGCTGAGTGGGGGAGGTAGATGAGGTATGAGGTGTCGTGCCGACGGAGAGCCCTCACCTCAATCCCGATCCCGCAGACAGCTCGCCGGTGGTGGACATCGGAACGAAGGGCGCCGGGGGAGCGAGATTTGGCGATGGGCGGTCCCTCCTGCGGTCGGGACGACATCGGGGTTTCGAAAATCGGGGTGGAGTGCGGAGAACTGGCGAGGCGCCTGCGAGACGGCGTCACCCTTCGCCCCGGTCTGGACAACGTGCGGGTTCGGGATGACATCGCTATGGAGTTGGGTCTGGACGCTACCCGCTCATCGCCGGGTCAGGCAAGGCGTTCGCCAGTTTGCCGTATGCCCGCGCGCCCTCAGCATCAAGCAGTGTGTGCTGCCCGGCGAGGTCAGGTTCAGTAGCCGGATAATCCGAGCGGTAGTGGGCGCCGCGGCTTTCCTGTCGGAAGCCCGCGTTGTCGATGACCGCGCGGGCGGCGTCGATCAGGTTGCGCAGTTCCCAGCGTTCGCGGCGTTCGGACTCCGGAACGCCGATTTGCGCGTCGAGCTCGCGCTCGATGGCGTCAAGTTCCTGCCGGGCGGTTGCCAGACCCTCGGCGTTGCGCACGACGGCCACGTGCTGGCTCATTACCCGCTGCAGGCGGCGGCGGAGCGACTCGAAATCACCACCGAGGCCGATACTCGGCGTAATCGGGCCGGCAGTTAGCGGCAGCGCGGCAGCCTCGGCTTGCAGGCGCGGCCACTCGGCGGCGAGACGGTCGGCGCCCGCCATGCCGAAAACGAGGCCTTCCAATAGTGAGTTAGAGGCGAGGCGGTTGGCCCCGTGGATGCCGGTAGACGCGGCCTCACCGAACGCCAGCAGCCCGGGCAGGCTGGTTTGACCCTCGGTGTCCGCGACCACGCCGCCGATGAAGTAGTGGGCGGCGGGCGCGACCGGAATGAGATCGGTCGCCAGATCGAGGCCGCGCTGGGCCAGTTCAGCGGTGATGGTGGGGAATCGGGCGCGCACCTCGTCCGCGTCGAGGTGGCGCAGGTCGAGGTCGACGTGGTCGCGGTGGTCGAGCAGCATCTGCTGCTGAATGCCGCGCGCCACCACATCGCGGGGCGCAAGTTCCGCCAGTTCGTGGTTGCCAAGCATGAAGCGCTCACCGGCGGCATCCCGCAGGTAGGCGCCTTCGCCGCGCACCGCCTCGGAGACGAGGAAGGGCGTGGCGCCGGGCACGGCCAGCACGGTGGGGTGGAACTGCACGAACTCGGTGTCGGCGACAGCGGCGCCCGCGCGCAGCGCCATGGCGAGGCCATCGGCGGTAGCGCCGGCGGGGTTGGAAGTCGTAGCCCACAAGTGGCCGGCGCCGCCAGCAGCCAGTACGGTGACCGGCGCTTCCAGATACGTCAGCTCCGCGCCCGGCTCCAGTTCCGCGATTACGCCCCGGCAACGGCCATCCGCCACCACGAGATCGACGACAAACGCCCCGGCGAACACATCGACGTGGCGGTCTTCGCGCACGCGGGCAACCAGCGCGCGCTCGATCTCGGCGCCGGTGGCGTCGCCGCCGGCATGAAGCACGCGGCGGCGCGAGTGGGCGGCTTCGCGGCCAAGCAGCATCTCGCCGCCGGGTCCGGTGTCGAACGCGGCGCCGAGGGCCGTCAGCCAGCGCACCGCCTCGGGGGCGCCCTCCACCACAGAACATCTGTCCACAATTTAGTGGCCGTCACATGGCCGACCGGAAG
>JASGGF010000280.1:0-7293 GCA_047605145.1 Thermomicrobiales bacterium
GGAGTGCCGCTCCATCCGTCTCTATCCCCCAAAGGCCCTCAGGCCGTCTCCCCCTAAGCGCCGAAGCGCGTCCCCCCCCAAGCCGCCGCAGCGGCGTCTCCCCCTAAGCGCCCGCAGGCCGTCTGCCCCAAGCGCCGCAGCGCGTCTTCCCTACCCAAACCGGTACTGGATGCCGAACCCCCCGTTCGGGTACGTCCATTCCACGTTGCGGAATTCGTTGCAGACGATGCGGCAGGTGCCGCATTCCACGCAGCCCTCGTAGGAGAAGATGACGCGGCCATCGTCGGCGGGGGCGTAGCAGTTCGCGGGGCAGCAGTTGATGCACTGCTGGCGCACGCAGTGCAGGCAGACATCGTGGTCGATGATGCGGATGTGCGCGCGGGAGGCGTCCACGTTGTACGTGTTCAGGGCCAGCTTGCGCTCGATCGCCGCCGGGTCGAGGATGCGGCCCGGGCGCGGGGTGGTGTCCACGTTCGCGGGCTCCAGCGCGCCGATGATCGTCTCGGGCATGGGGAGTGGGTCCTTTCTGGTGACAACAGGCGAGGACGGCGCCGGCGCCGTCCTGCTGATACGCTTCGGCAAGTATTACGGGAAGCCCCTCTCCCGCGCATCGGGAGAGGGGTTGGGGTGAGGGCGTTTCGTTGGGTGAGGGCGCTCGTCCATCAGGGCGCGCCGGCGGCGCTGGCCCGCGTTTGCCCCTGCCAGCCGGACGGCGGGATGTCCTCCGGCCACTCGCGCCAGTGCGGGCCATCTGCGCCGTCGTCGTCCTCGGCGTCGTCATCGCGATGCCGGCCCCGGTTGCGCAGCAGGGTGATCGCCCCGGCGGTCAGCGAGACCAGCACCACCAGCCCGAGGATCAGCGTGCCGGACGCTTCCGCGATGGTCGCCAACGGGTTGCCGGCGGCGGGCGGCAGGGCCGCGTCATCGTCGCCGAAGTACGTGGAGCCGCTGGCTCCCAGTTGGGTGTTCGCCTTGTCCGTGATGTAGGCGCGCCAGCCAGCGTCCAGTTCGTCGTAGGTCAGGCCGAGGCCTTGCTCTACGGCGTCTTCATAGGAGATGCCCTGCGTGAACGCGTGCAGCAGCTTCGCCATCGCCTCATCGCCGTAGGTGTCGAGGATGTAGATCACCACGCTCAGGCTGAGCGCGTAGGATCCCAGCGCGCCCTGCGTGTCATAGGCAAACTCGCCGTTCAGCGTGCGCAGGGGCGGGACATTCCCTTCCTTCGCCATCTCCAGCGCGTAGGTGTAGAAACGGTCGCGGCCGGTGCGCTGCCAGTAGACCGCCAGCCCCTCATTCAGCCAGAGTGGCGGGTAATTGAACGGATTCTGGGTGACCTGATAGATCACCTGATGGGTGACCTCGTGGGGCACCACGCGGTCCATCTCGCGGGTATCGTCCGGCGGCAAGATGGCGCTGATCAGGTAGAGCGAAGGCTGCGCCTGCCCGGCGATCCACGGCTCGGAGTTCGGAGCCAGTGAGCCGTAGAAATCCTCCTTGTTCGGGTAGGCCCAGATGCGGATGCGCTGCGTCGGCAGGATGCCGTACGCCGTGTGCAGCCGGTCGATGGTCTGCTCGGCGGAATCAAGAATCTGCTGCCGGAACTCCGGGGAGGCGTCGTAGGTGTAGACCGTGACGCGCGGTCCCTCCAGCTCGGTCCAGTCGTAGCGGGTGTCGAAGTAGTGCGTGGTCTGGTCTGGCGTCTCGGTGACGTTCCCCTCAGTGTCGGTGATGCGCCAGCGGTAGATGACATCGATGCCGACCGGCAGCTCGCCCGATTGCAGATCGACCGTCTGCGCGATGTCCAGCTCGGTGGCGCCGGGCGTGATACGCGGCAATTCCACGGACAGCGTCTCGATGCCCGGCGGGTGGTAGAGCAGCGCCACGGACGCGACCGGGTGCTCCGTCGTGGCCTGCAGGAAGAACGTAATGTTCGTCGGGAAGTTGGGCTCCGCGTCGTTGCGGGTGATGCTCAGGCCCGGCACGGCGGCGGGTGTGGCGATGAGCGCCGCCGGCTCCGCCTGTGATTGCGCCAGCGCGGGCGCCATGGAGCCACCCAGCGTCGCCAGCAGGGTGATGAGCGCGATGATGCGGAAGAGTTGGGTCAGGCGAGGGCTCATGAGGCTCCCGTCCGGGTCAACTGCTGGTGCAGGTAGGCGTCGATAAACGGGTCGATGGCGCCGTCCAGCACGGCCTGAATATCGCCGACGCTGGTGTCGGTGCGGTGATCGGTCACCTGCGTGTAGGGGTGTAGCACGTAGGAGCGAATGCGGTTGCCGAAGCCGGCGGCGGTGTGATCGCCCTTGATGCGGGAGCGCTCGTCCGCCTCCTCGTTCAGCTTCTTCTCCAGCAGGCGGGCGCGCAGAATCTTCATCGCGGTTTCGCGGTTCTGCATCTGCGAGCGCTCGTTCTGGCAGGTGACCACGATCCCGGTGGGGATGTGGGTCAAGCGCACGGCGGAGGAGGTTTTGTTGACGTGCTGCCCACCGGCGCCGGAGGCGCGGTAGGTATCCATGCGGATATCGTCGTCGTTGAGGTCGATCTGGTGATCGCCCTCCAGTTCCGGCAGCACCTCCACCAGCGCGAAGGCGGTGTGGCGGCGGTGGGCGGCGTCGAAGGGGGACATGCGCACCAGCCGGTGCGAGCCCGCCTCCGCCTTGGCGTAGCCGTAGGCCCGGCTGCCCCGGATTTCGATAGTGGCGTTCTTGACGCCCGCTTCTTCGCCCTCGGTGGTGTCGAGGATCTCCGCTTTCAGGCCACGCCGTTCCGCCCAGCGCACATACATGCGCGAGAGCATTTCGGCCCAGTCCTGCGCGTCGATGCCGCCTTCGCCGGAGTGGACGACGAGGATGGCGTCGGAACTGTCGTACGGCCCGGAGAGGGTCGAATCCAGCTCGTACTGATCGACTTCGGCCTTGAGGCGCGCAGATTCCTGCGCGAGCTCGGTGGCGAGCTCCGCATCGTCGGCGGCCAGTTCGGCCATAACGTCGAGATCCTCAAGCTGCGTCGTGAGCTTGCGCCACGTGCCGGCCTCGTTGCGAAGTTCGCCGAGGCGTTTCATGAGGGTTTGCGCGGCGCGCGCGTCTTCCCAGAAGCCTGCATCCGCACTCTGCGCCTCGAGTGCGGCAATCTCCTGCTCTACTGTGGGTAAGTCAAAGTCGCACCCCGAGTCTGTCCAGCCGCTGCCGGATACTCTCGAGGTCGACCGCTTTGTCGGTCGTGGACATTGGGTGGTGTCTCCCTATAAAAGGAACAGGGCGGGTGCTTCTCGGGCCACGGGTGGCCCGAATTGGGGAGTATAGGCGGGCGGGGCGCGGTGGGGCGGCGTCCGGTACCCTGCGGCCTGACTGGCGCACATTGCGCCGGTTCCGGGCACTGCTCGCGGTCCTCGGTGGGGAGGAGGGCGCTGTTCAATGGCCCCCGATGCCCCCTTGGGCCGGGAACTGCGTAGCGGGTCCCGGCCGACATCTCCCTAACCGTCTCTCCGCGTCCCACCGCGCGTTCCCACTCCGATGTCATCCCGAATCCGCAGATGAGGGATCGACCACTGCCCACCTCGCTGCCCCGGCCCCAGCTCTCCGCCCTCCACCCTGACATTCCGCCGCCCTGAGGTCATTTACGGCGCGATGGGCTCGCAGCCGATACCGTCTCGATCCGCGTCAAGATGCTGAGGGTCAGGGGGCAGGACGGGGAAGTTCCTTGCGCTTGTAATAGCGCAGCCGAAAACTGGAGGCGCTGGCGGGATGCATAGCGTGGGATAGGCCGGGTCACAGCGCGGCTTGGCTGGAGCGGTCGGAACCACGAGGACGCGTGGCTGGGTGGCGCGGGCTGCTGGTTGCGTCGCGGTTTGACGCACCGTCGTGGCCGGCCGTCCCGTTGAGGTGTTTCCCGAACCACCCATGCCGAGCATGGCGAGCACGATCACCACAGCGACTCCTGCCCAGACGCGCTTTTGTTGAAACCACGATGGTTGTCGGTTCGCTCGTGGTGTGGAAGGTGTGGGCAACACCAACGGTGGTGGCGCTTTAGACCCCGCCGACCTACTCGGTGACGGTTGTGTTCGCGTCGATAGTGTGACGGTGTTTCGAGATGTTGGCGGCTTTTTGTTCGACCCGCGAGATGCCCACTGGTTATGAAACTGCTTGTGGCAGACGCTACAGATCAGCGCCAGATCACTCGGGGCCTCATGGCCCAGACGCGTGTAGTCCCAGTGATGCGTGTGAAGGTCAAGCTGACTCTTGCAGAGCATGCATTGGCCACCATCACGCTCGCGTATGAGCGCACGCCGACAGCGCCATCCCTCGGATTTGAGGTAAGCGTAATAGTCCACGCCCGGCGTTTTGGCGCATGCGTTCCAGCGGGCATTCCACGATCCGGAGGTATGCCACGTGTTAGCCATTGAAATGGCCGAGGAAGGAAGTACGTAAAGCGGTGATCAGCGTAACCATCTACGAATCATAGCGGGTGGAGTCACCTCAGAACGGCACTCCACAAGTTGAATGCGCGAACCCCGGTTGCTCCACGCCATGCGATCATTCCCCGCAATTCCGGCGGGCGATGGCGCCCTGATACGCGCGTGGGTGGGGGCGGTTCGTGGCGTCGTTGCTGCAGGTGATGAAGAACCGGGCGTTGGCGGTGATGATGCTCGGGCACTTCTCCAACGACATGCTGGGCGGGATCTTGCCGCTGCTGTTCCCCCTGATGAAGATTCAGTTCGCGCTCACCAACGCCCAGCTCGGCCTCGTCACGCTGGCGTTTACCGCCACCTCGTCGCTGACGCAGCCGCTGTTTGGCTATTTCTCCGACACGCATGGCCGGCGCTGGTTCGTGCCCGCCACGCTGGTGTGGGGCGCCGTCTGTGCCGCCAGCTATGGGTTCGTCGGCAGCTACGCCGCCTTCATCGGCGTGGCGGCACTGGCGGGGATCGGCTCCGGCGCGTTCCACCCGCTGGGGGCCTCGAACGCCGCCGCCGTCTCGCGGGATGAGGATCGCAACGCCGCCATGAGCTGGTACACCGTGGCCGGCAGCGCCGGGTACGGCCTCGGACCGCTGCTTGGCTCCGTGCTGCTGGGCGTGTTCGGGCGGCTGGGCACGCTGGGGTTCCTGATCCCCGGGGTCACCGCCGCCGCGCTGATCTGGCCGCAGATGCGCATCGTGGAGCGCGCGCGCGAGGCGCGGGCGCAGGCCCTGCAGGCGATGCGCGCACGGCCGGAGTGGGGCGCGCTGGCGCGGGTGATCCTCGTCACCATGACGCGCTCGTGGGTGTTCCTCTCGGTGCTGCAACTGAGCGCCACGTGGTACAGCGAGCTGGGGTTCGGGCGCGAAATCTACGCGCCGCTCACCTCCATCATCATCTTCAGTGGCGCCGCCGGCACGCTGGTGGGTGGCATGATGGCGGACCGCCTCGGGCAGCGGCGCGTGATCATCACCACCATGTTGCTGGCGATCCCGTGGCTGCTCCTTTACGCCGCCTTCCCGGGGCCGCAGGGGCTGCTACTGGCCGCCATCTTCGGGTTCTTCTGCGACGCCTCCATCTCCATCACGCTGGTGCTGGCGCAGGGGTTCATGCCGGGCCGGGTGGGGGTGGCCTCAGGGGTGATCCTCGGGCTCGGGTTCGTTACTGGTGGCATCGGGGTGCCGGTCACCGGCTGGCTGGCCGACCGCTACGGGATGCAGGCGGCGTTGAGCAGCCTGGCGCTGCTGCTGATTGCGGGATCGCTGTTGGCGCTGACGCTGCCCAGCAAGCGCGCGGTGCAGCGCGAGGTGGCGGAGATTCAGCAGGAAGAGGCAACCTTGCGTGATGACGCGGCGCCCGCCGCATCCGCCGCCCCGCGCGGCGCCGGGCGCTAGCGCGTGCGCTTCGGGCGGGTGCAGGGCGTGGTGACGCCCACGGGCGAGGGGGACGCGCTGCGGCTAGTAGTCTGGCTGGAGACCGGGCAGCGGGTGGAGACGGTGCGCGACGAAACGCTGCAGCCGTTGCGGCCGGTGGCAAGTTTCGCTGATCTGGTCTGGCACGCCGACCAGTGGACGCAGGAGACCATTGGGATCACGCTGGCGGAGCAGGGCTGGGAGGCGATTGGCGCGGGGGAACTGCCGACCGGCGATGATGAGCAACTGGCGCGCTCCGCGCCGTACGCGGTGCGGAACCTGTCGTGGGGATAAGCGCTGCGCCGCCTGACGACGCGAACGCGATGCCAACGCCTGCGTCGGAGGCCAGCGCGGCCTCAGACTCCGGCGACGTGGCGGGCGATGCCAGCGCGACGCCCGGCGGCGCGACAGCCGTCCTTGCCAGCACGCTCTCCAAGAGAGAGACGGCGCCGGTCCCGGTGGGTCGATCCTCCCGCACGCGGCGCATCCTGCTCGCGTTGCTGGCGGTGCAGGTGGCGCTGGTCATCGCGGCGCTGGCGCTGTGGCGGCTGACCCCTGAGGCTCCAGCGATTCCCCCGCTCCCCGCGAACCCCGCGCCGCGTATCAACGGCGGCGCGACCTATGAGAGCGGGCTGCCGGTGGCGCAGGGGCAGGCGGATGCGTGGCTGCCCGGAGCCCGGCTGCTGAACGCCGCCATGCAGGTGGACTGGGACTGGACCGTGCCGGATGACCCGGTGACCGCGCTGCCGCCAACCGGCTGGCTGACTTACACCTTCGTGGCCCCGTGGCAGGTGTGGGGCAAGCCGCCCGGCGCGGCCTCGCTGGAGGTGGTGATCGAGCGGCTGAGCGGCGAGGTGCTGCGGCAGGATTCGCGCGGGTGGGAGCAGGCGCCGGAGTGGCGTGATCCGCCCCCGCCCGCCGCCATCACCTCGGCGGAGGCCACCTTGCGCGCAGAAGCGGCGGGCGGCACGGCCTTCCGCCGGGGCTGCCCGGACCTGCGCCACCTTTCGCGTACCTTCCCGGTGGCGGCGGGGCGCACGGCGTGGCCGCAGCACTGGGTGGTCATCTACGAAGATACGCGGGTGCGTGAGCAGCAAGGGCTGCTGGTGCGGGTAGACGCTGCGACCGGCGCGGTGCTGGAAACGCGGCAGGACGCGCCGCCCTGCCCGGGCGCGGAGACGGGAACGGAAGCTCCGTAAACGGGGCGCCCCCTCGTGTCTTGCGCGAAGTCGAAAGACCTCGTGCGAAGGTGTGGTGGGACGAGGTCTCTCACGCTTGGCGCCAATGACGCCCGGAAGCCCGAAACGCTGGAGGAGCCCTCTCCCCCAGCCCCTCGCCCTTCGCAAAGGGCGAGGGGAGCCGACTCGCGGTGGCGTGGAAACTCGGCTTGACGCCGCCAGATTTCCGCAGACGTCCGCCCATCTCGCT
>JASGGF010000281.1:0-7249 GCA_047605145.1 Thermomicrobiales bacterium
CTCGTCTTTGCCAAGCCGCTCGTACATCCCTGCGCGGCTTTCCAGCAACGTCATATTGTCTGGCGCGAGACGCACCGCGCGTGTGTAGTCCTGGAGCGCGTCCTGATACTGCTCCATCTCTCGGTAAACATCACCACGCAGGCAGTACGCATCCTCATCTGGCATGAGCGTGATGACGCGGTTTGCATCGTCGAGCGCCTGCGCCAAATCACCAAGCCGCACCAGCGACAGCGCGCGCACAAAATAGCCGTCTCGCTGCCGGTCCTGACTCTGGATCAGGGTCGCGCATTCCCGCAACGCTCCGGCCGTATCTTCCATATCCATCAGGACCGACAACCGAAAATCCACCAAATCCAGCGGAGTGGCGCCGAGCCGGGCCGCGGTATCGAGGGAAGCCAGCGCTTGACGGTGTTGCCCCTTCCCAGACAGCGCCATTCCAACCATGATCGGACCGAAAGGTTCCTGCTTGTACTTTTGCGAGAATGTTGTCGCCAACCGAAGCATCTCGTCGTAATCTCCACGACTCTCGGCTTCGTAAATCCGATCAACCGCCTCCATGGCCTTGCGATCCCGATTGTTGCGGATCAGGCTCCCGACTCCGCCGATCCCGATGCCAACGAGGGCTCCCGTCATTCTCGCCGCGCCCATCGCGACGTCTTCAACGACGTCAGTTTGGCGAACGGTGTAACCACCTGTGAAGTTGCGATCTACTCGATATCGATCACTCATGCTCGCTCCGCCTTTCCCAAATAACCAAGATCGCTGACGGACGGCTTGATCACAACGCAACAGGTATACGCCTTGAGGCGAAACAGATTGCGTCTTTAGAGTTCAATTGTATCGCCCCTGTCAAGCTCCTCAAATGTTCACATGTAGACGTGGGGAATCAACGCACCCGTTCACTTATGTTTGATCGTGCTTGGCCGGTTTCCTCTGAGAATGGGATTTCCTGGTTTCTCGCGAGGGAACGCCACGGGGCGGCAGCCGTTGCCGGCTGCCACCCCGTTCGCGTGCCTTCGCTGTGGATCAGGCGAGGGTTAGACGGCCTTGGCCGGAACCCATTTCTCCTCCGGCAGCGTGACGGCGGAGATGCTTTGCACCTGGAAGAGCATGCCCAGCACCGCCAGGATGATCCAGATGATGTACCAGAAGATGCCCGCGCCACGCGTGACGCCGTCGGCCACCGCAATGGCGGCGCCAGAGGAGAACTCCTCCACCTTGATGGAGCCGATCAGGATCATCGCGCCGGCCACGGCCAGCGCCGCGCCGCCCAGCGCCGAGTTGACAATGACGATGTAGATCGGCAGATTCAGGAACAGCGCGATCGCGGCGAAGAGCACCGCGCCGATCACGGCCACGACGAAGAGCAGGATGCCCCACGGGTTCGTGAAGAAGATGTGCAGGATACCGGTGAATAACGACGCCCCGACGGCCCCCGCCATAATGATCGCCCCGGCGTACCAGACGAACCACGACAGCAGCGCAAACACGAGGCCGACGATGATGCCGACGATCCACGAGGTGCCGGTCGAAAGGAACCCGGTGCCGAAGACGCCCTGAATGGCCGCCGCGCCGACGTAGAAGCCGGTGATGGCCCCGAAGATCGGCAGCAGGATGAACCAGTACCGCAACCCGAAGAAGCAGACGCCCAGCCCAACCAGGCCGAGCAAAATTCCAACGATGACCTGTTCCATGGTGTCCCCCCGTGCAGCAGCGCCGCCCCCGCGTCGCTACCACATACCCGTTTCCCTGCCGGCAACTCAGGCTACCAGCATTCCCTCTGCACTATACGGACACTGGGGATGAAGTCAACATGAGAGACGCTCAGCCGGCCTCGATCTCGGCCAATACCGGTCGCGGCGCCCGCGTCAGCAGCACGGCCAGCGCGCCCAGCACCGGCAGCGCCAGCAGGCCGATGATGGCCGGGTTGTAGCCGCCCAGCATGTCGTAGGCGAGGCCGAAGGGGATCGGGCCGAGCGCCGCGCCCGCGATGCCCATCGAGGTGCCGAAGCCGCGAATGCTCCCCAGGTGGCGCCGCCCGAAGTAGCTGGGCCAGGCGACATCCGCCGCCACGCCCCAGAACCCGCCGGCCACGCCGCGCAGCGCGGCGTAGACCAGCGCCAGCGCGGTGTTGTCCGCCGCCAGCAGCACCACCATCGCCAGCGCCAGGAACGCCTGCCCCGCCGCCAGCGTGAAGCGCAGCGGGAAGCGGTCGGCCAGCGCGCCGGCGGTCAGGGTGATAGGCAGGCCGATCAGTGATTCGACCGTGAAGGTGGTCGCGGCGAGGGTGGCCGGGAGCCCACGGTCGGTCAGGATGGCGACCTGATTGAACGACAGCCCGGTGAAGACCAGCGGCGGCACAAGCCCGGCGCCGATCAGCGCCCAGAAGGCGGGTGTGCGCATGGCCTGTTTCAGCGAGTGGCCGTGCTCCTCGCCGCCCACGCGGGGGAGGGCCGGATCGGGCGGGATGCCGTCCGGGTGCTGGCCGATGGATTCCGGGCGGTCTCGCACCACGAACCAGAGGAGCGGCGCCAGCCCCAGCAGGATGATGGCCCCGTTGATGCGCCACGCCTCGCGCCAGCCGAAGTTGGCGATCATGACGCCGCTGAAGAGCGGCACCGCCGCCAGGCTGAGTGTGGCCGCCAGCCCGATGATGCTGAAGGCGCGCCCGCGCCGCCGCACAAACCAGTGCGGCACCAGCGTTCGCGCCGCCAGGGTCAGCACGCCCTGCCCGCTGGCCCGCAGCAGCGAGAACCCGATGACCAGCGTCACCACGCCGCCGACAGCGCTCATGAAGAAGAGCGCCAAGCCGAAAACGATCGCCGCCAGCGCCAGCACCTTGCGGCTGCCGAAGCGGTCGATCTGCCGCCCAACTGCCAGCAGCGTCAGCGCGCTGACCAGCGTGCCAATGGAGTACGCGGTGGAAAACAGCGAGCGGGATTCCCCCAGCTCGGTGAGCATGGGATCGACAAAGGCGGAGACGCCGTAGGTCTGGCCCGGCCCGGACATGAAGATGGCCAGCCCGGCCATCGCCAGCATGATGCCGCCGGAAAACTTCGGCGGCCAGCGCCATTCCTGCAGCGGATTGCGAAGCTGACCGGGCGAAAACCGCCGGAACAGGGAGGGATCACGCGGAGACGTCACGCGAGCCGGAGCCTTCCTTGCCGTACCGCCTGCCTGGCGCCATCGACAGGAAAGCCACTGTGCCGCCAGGAACGCCCACCCAGCCGCCATCGGCCCGGGATACACCCGCCTGACCCGCCCGGCACGATACCACGGGTCCGTGCGCGGTCAGCCCCGGTCACGCCGCCAGTGTTAGACTTGCCGCGCGTCCAGTCGCAATTTCCCCGGTCCCCCGGACCAACGGTGGCCCGATGCCCGATCCAGGATGGCTGTTATCCCAACTCAGTAATCCCAGGAATATCTTCGACATCCTGGTCGTCGCAGTCATCATCTATTGGCTGCTCTGGTTTGCGCAGGGTACGCGCGCCACCCAGTTGATCCGCGGCATCGTGCTCCTGCTGGCGCTCGCCTTCATCTTCGGCACCACCTTCCAGCTCACGGCGCTCAACTGGGTGCTGCAGCAGACCTGGCCAGTGCTCCTCATCTCGCTGCCGGTCATCTTCCAGCCCGAAATCCGCCGCGCGCTGGAGCAGCTCGGGCAGACCAGTTCGTGGCTGCCGCAGTTCCGCCCCCGCCCGAGCGATCAGGCCGAGCGCACCGTCAGCGAGCTGGTGAAGGCCGCCACCCAACTGGCGCGGCACCGCTACGGCGCGCTGATCATTCTGGAGCGCAAGACGGGGCTGCAGAACTACATCGAGCGCGGGGTGCCCATCGACGGCCTGCTGACGCGGCAGTTGCTGATCAACCTCTTCTACCCGAACTCGCCGCTGCACGACGGCGCAGCGGTGGTGCGCGATGGCCGCATCGTGGCCGCCAGCGTGGTGCTGCCGCTGACCGACAACACCGACGCCACCTCGCAACTCGGCACGCGGCACCGCGCAGCCATCGGCATCACCGAGCAGTCAGACGCGGTGGCGGTGGTGGTCTCCGAGGAGACGGGGCAGATCAGCGTGGCCGAGAACGGCCGGCTGGTCCGCAACCTCGACGCCGAGAAGCTGGAGGCGCTGCTGCGTGAGCTACTGAATCTGGAGCCGGCCACCCGCGAGCGCAGCGGTCTGCTGCACGGCGTGGGCGACCGGCTGCGCAGTTTGCCGCGCGCGGGCGCCGTTGATGGCAACGGCGCCGCCGCCACGAGCGCGAACGGCAAGAACGGCAGCGCCGCCCGCAGCAAGGCGGCCGCCGACGCCGAAGCGTCACGCACGGCCTGACGGATGAGTATGACCCCACCCGAACGCATTGGCGGCGCGCGCACGGATGTCGTGTTCCGCGCCATCGCCTCCCTCGCCCTCGCCTTCCTGCTGTGGGCGTGGGTGACGACGCAGCGCGATCCCCCGGAAACGCGGGTCTTTGCCGATCTCACGCTGCAGGAGCCGACCCTGCCGGAACCGCTGCAGATCGCCGGGGAACTGCCCACGGTCACCATCGAGGTGCTGGGGCCGCGCTCGGTGATGGACCGCGTCTCCCGCGCCGGGCTGAAGCCCACGCTGGATGTCAGTCAGGTCACCGGGCCGGGCAGCTATCAGGCCACGGTCAACGTCGATTTGCCCGCCGCCGCGCGCGTCTCGAACATCACACCCGCCCGGGTGGCACTGGTGGTGGACGAAACCGCCTCCCGCACCGTCCACCTCGACGTGCAGGCGGTGGCGCTGAATGACCCCACGCGCCGCATCGGCGAGATCGAGCCCGCCGTTTCCGAAGTGACGGTCAGCGGCCCCAAGCGGCTGGTCGATAATGTGGCGCGGGTGATCCTGCCGGTCGATATCGGCGACCGCACCGACGACTTCACGACCGACTTCACGCCGGTCGCGCTCGATGGCGGCGGTCAACAGATTCCGGAAGTCTCCATCCTGCCCGCGCGCGTCTCCACCGCCGTGGAAGTGGACCAGCGCGGCCGCACCGTACCGGTGCTGGTGCAGACCATCGGCAACCCGGCGCAGGGCTACGAGATCGTGGGCACGGTCGCCAACCCGGCCACGGTGCTGCTGGACGGCCCGGACGAGGCGCTGACCAACATCCTCTCGGTGGTGACGGCGCCGATTGATGTTGAAGGCGCGACGGACACGATCAACGCCCGCGTGGCGCTGCAAGCACTGCCGGAGGGCGTGCGGGTGGTCAACCCGCCGGATGGCTCGGTGGTGGGCGTGGTGCAAGTGCGGCGGCGCGGCGTGACGCAGTTGCTGAGCGACCTGCCGGTGAGCATCACGAACGTGCCGGATGGCTTCACGGCGACGGTAGAGCCCGCCTCGGTGGGGGTAGTGGTCTTCGCTTCGGAGGACACCATGGCCAGCCTCAGCGGCAGCGACATGTCCACCTCCGTTTCCGCCGCCGGGCTCGGCGCGGGCCGCCACCAACTGCGCCCCAGCGTGACGGTGCCACCGGAGGTGCAGTGGCTGCGGACCGAGCCGGAGGTGGTGGTGGTGACCCTCACCCGCGATGGCCCGGCCGCCACACCCGTGAACGAGGGCGACCCGACCGAGGGCGAACAGGACGTGCCGAACACGCCGTGACGCCTCGACAAAGGCGCCGGCGCCGGTGCCGGTGCTTGCGTAGCGTCAGGCGTTGCACGTTGCGCGTTGCGCGGGGCCTCGCGGCACAGTGCGCGTTGGGATTAGCCACACGCTGATGAGGAGAACCGTGGTGCTGCGCTGGCGTTTGCTCATCGTGGTGGCGTGTCTGAGTCTGCTTACCATTCCTCTGCACGATGCCGCTGGGCAGGCCACTCCCGCGCCGGGACTCGTCGCCCCTACGCCCGTCGCGCCCGCGCAGACCACCGCGCTCTTCGTGCGCGCGGTGCACGATCCGCTGTGGACCATCGGCAGCGATGGCATGGCGCACGTCGCGTACGACTTGATCCTCACCAACGTCTTTTCGTCGCCCGTCACCCTGACCGGGCTCGAAGTGCTGACGCCGGAGGGGAGTGCGCTGCTGGTGCTGGCCGGCGAGGACCTGCGGGCAGTGACCACGCCCATCTTCGGCGGCGCCCCTACGGCAGAGATCCCGGCCTCCGGCGCGCTGGCGGTGACACTGGATCTAGTTGTCCCGCCAGACGCCGTCCCCTCGCATCTCACCCAGCGCTTCACTTACGCGCTGCCGCCAAACGCGCCCGACCGCGCGCTGCTCAGCGCCACCACCTTTACGACGGCGGATGTGCTGGTCAATCCCGATGCGCCGCTGGTCATCGCGCCGCCGCTGCGCGGCTCCGGCTGGCTCGCCCGCAACGCCTGCTGCGCCCCCGGACCACACCGCACGGCGCGCCTGACCAACGAAGGCACGAACATCGTCAACGTCGAACTGTTCGCCATCGACTGGGTGCAACTGGAGGACGGCCGCGCCTTCGCGAGCGATGGCGCGCGCAACGCGGACCACCACGCCTACGGCGCGGAGGCGCTGGCGGTGGGCGACGGCGTGGTGGCATGGGTGCGCGATGGCGCGGCGGACAACGCGCCCGGCGTGACCCCGGTAGCAACCGCGCCGGCGGACCTCGGCGGCAACCAAATCATGATCGCTCTCGATTCCGGCGCCTACGCCTTTTACGCCCACCTCCAACCGGGCAGCCTGCGCGTAAAGCCGGGCGACCGCGTCCTCGCCAGCGAGGTGCTGGCGCTCATCGGCAACTCCGGCGCCTCCGATGCGCCGCACCTGCACTTCCAGCTCTCCGAGGGCCCCGACCCACTTACCTCAGTGAGCCTGCCCTTCGTCATCGACGCGTGGACGCTGGAGGGCGCCGCCCAATCCGACGGGACGCAGCGAGGCGAGACCGGGCCGCAGGACGCCACCTCGCCACTTTCGGGCGATATCGCAGCGTTCCCGCCGCGCGATGCGGCCACCCCGGCGCCGTCCTAGCCGCGCCGAGCGCGACGCGGACCACGGCCTCGTGGCGTCGCCTCCTACCGCGCTCGTCCCGATGCCTATCTCGTTCTCCGCCTCCCTCCGAAAACTCGCCCACCACGACGTCGTCCCGATGCCGCAGCGAGGGACCGCGCACCCCCAACCAGCGGGGAGACGGCGCCAGTTCTCCGCCTGCCACAGCCACCTCCCCCCACCACGATGTCATCCCGACGAAGGAGGGATCGCCCACCCCCAAGCCTCGCCCCCACGGCGCCACCCACAATGATGTCGTTCCGAG
>JASGGF010000282.1:0-7223 GCA_047605145.1 Thermomicrobiales bacterium
CTGGATGACGGCCGCGTCCTGCTGCTCGGCGGCTGGACGCCGGACGGCCCGTCCGCCAGCACCGAGCTGTACGACCCGGCCGCGAACCAGCTCATCCCCGGGCCGGCGATGACCACGGCGCGGGCCGATCCCGCCGTGGCCCTCCTGCCGGATGGCCGCCTGCTCGTGGCGGGTGGCGACGATGGCGACGCGCCGCAGGCCGCCGCCGAGCTTTACGATCCCGCAATCGGCGCATTCACAGCCACGGGGGAAATGACGACGCCGCGCACGTCTCACGCAGCTATCGCGCTGCCGGATGGGCGGGTGCTGGTAGCCGGCGGCATGGACGCAACCGGCCACGTGGTGGCCAGCGCCGAGGTGTACGACCCGGAGACCGGCGCGTTCGCCCCGACCGGGAGCATGGCGCAGGCGCGGTACAAGTTCGGCGCGGTGGCGCTGGACGACGGCGCGGTCCTCATCATCGCCGGAACCGACGAACGCGATGCCGCCGGCGCGCTAACCACCACCGAGCGGTACAACCCGGCAACGGGCACGTTCTCCACCGGGCCAGCGTTGCGCTACGCCCGCTTCAAGATCGGGGGCTCCGTGGCGGCGTTGCCAGACGGCGGCGGAGTGCTGGTGGCGGGCGGAGCGGCCCACGCAGAAGTGCTGACCAGCGACGGCAGCGAGGTGATTTCACCTGCGCTGGGCGCTCCCTACGCCTTCCTGACGGCGACAACGCTGATCGATGGCCGGGTCTTGCTCACTGGCGGCTACGACGACGAGATCGCGGTCAGTCGCCGCACGTGGCATTACACGCCCTCTTGATTGTGCCAGTCCAGCGCGCCTGACTGGAGCAGGTGGTTCGTTCGTAGCACCAGCGCCACGGTAGCGGCGTGGACGATGCGGCCATGCGCGGCCCACGCGACCGCATCCGTCAGCGGCACATCGAAGCGCATCAGGTCTTCGTTGTCGTCATGGTTGTCCGGGACGGTTTGCAGCCCCCGCGCGATGAAGAGCCGCACGGGCGACACCACGATTTCGGTCAACTGGTGCGTCACCCCGAGATCGATCAGGTCGTCGGCGGTCAGCCCGCCCTCTTCCTGAAGCTCGCGCCGCGCCGCGGCCTCCGGCGTTTCGTCGTCCTCCACGCCCCCGGCAATCGTCTCGATACACTCCGCGTTCACCGTGTAGCGAAACACCCTGACCAGCGTGACGCGGCCATCGTCATGGAGCGGCAGCACCGCGACCGCCAGCCCCAGCTCGGCAACACCGAACACCCCCCGGTCGCCATCAGGCTGGACCACCTGATCTTCGCGCACGCGGATCCACGGGTTCTCGTACAGCACGTTGCTCGCCAGCACCGTCCAGTTCCCGCGTTGCTCGGGCGCATCAGGCGGGCTGGTGCTTGGTGTTTCTGGCGGATCGTTTTCCGGGCCACCCACGCGTGATCTCCCCTCACCCAGTTGCCTTTGACAACGCGCTCCAGTGGTGGCGCGCGAACGGCCCGCCGGCAAATCGCCAGCGGGCCGTAGCGCGTGCGGAGCTTTCGAACTCCGACAATTGCCGGTTCGCTACGGGGCCGGGGTTGCCGCCGTCAGCGTTTCGGGGGCCACGGTGGGAGCAAGGGGGGCATCCCCGGTCACCGCCACGGGCGTGGCCATTTCACCAGTCTGGATCGCCACCGGCGCGGTCAGCACCAGCAGGGCCAGACTTCGGTCATCCGGGCGGCCAATCGCCACCAGATCGTAGACCGTGCCCTCGTCCAGCGTCACATCGGAGCGCAGCGCCACGGTCATATCGTCACCGCCGGGCCGCACTTCCATCGAATACGTCCCCGCATCGAGGATCACGTACTCGGACGAGGCGCCGAAATCAAGGCCGCTGAACAGGTTCTCGTCGTCGCCCTCGATGCCGACATCCACGGCGCCAGCATCCGGCGAGGCATGGATCACCCGCAGCCGGGCCTGATCTTCAGCGACCGGGCGCAGATCCACGCCGGTGATGCTGAAAGCCAGATCGGTCCCGCCACCTTGCACCAGCAGTTCGTACGCCTGACCGGGATCAAGATCGAAGCTGCCATCGAGGATCGAGTCTTCCATGGCGCCGCCAGCGGCCACGAGGCGCACACCCCGGCCACCACCAGAAGGCACTGCAACGTACTCGGTCGCCGTGCCGAACGCGAGGTCTGACGCGACCTGCGCGTCATTCAGATAGGCATCGACGGCCGGGGCATCTGGCGCGGCGTGGACCACGCGCACACAGGCATCCTCCGGCGAGCCGGTGATATTGAGCACCTCCGTGCACGGCGGGGAGACCTGCGTGGCGAGATTGACGACCGTCAGCGAGTTATCGGCAAGCTGCCCCAGCACCACCACGTCATAGACGCGCGCTTCGGCGAACCCCAGTTCCGGGATCGTCTGCAGCACGCGGTCATCGGCGCCGCGCAGGTCAGCGCTGATGCCGCCCGGCGTGACATCGCGGTAGTCGGTCACGCTGCCCATGCCGACATTGTCGAACCACGTGTCGCCGCCGGTCTCGGCCAGATCGACCTCACCGGCGTCCGGCGAGTAGTTGATCAGCCGCACCCGCGCGTGGCCCGGCTCGATCTCACTAAGATCGACATCGATGACGGCGCCCTGCAGGTCATTCAACCGGCCGTAGACCGCGCCGATGTACGCCGCGCCCGGCGCCGCCTCGATCTCCTGATCGACCAGCGCCGAGTCTGCCGTCTGGCCGGTGGGCACGATCTGCAGGCGGTGCTTTTCCGGCGAGATCGCGACGTACTCACTGGCGGAATCCGCCTGTACGTTCTCCAGCAACGGCTGGCCGTCCAGCAGCACATCAACTGCCGGGGCATCCGGCGACGCATGGATGATGCGCAAGGTGGCGTCGGCCCGCGCGACATCATCCTGCGCGGCGCGCACCAGATTGACCGGCAGCGCAACCGCCATGGCGATGATGAGAACGAGACCCAACAAGACGCCGCCCAACGCCATTCGCGGCCTGCGACGAGGCATCATGAACTCTCCCTGGTGACCTGCCCTGTCCCGGCCTCCGCGCCGGTGACACGGTGGCATAGCGCACATTTCGTTCCACGGGGCGGCAGCGTGCGTTCACGATCCGCGCTGGCCCACCTCGTGCGAGCACGCGCTACACACCGCTGATCGAGCCATCGCACAGACGCCTGAAGGAGCATGGTGCTTGACGACGTCATCGCAGCCGGATCACGACGGGAGAGGGATCGTGGTCGCCATCGACATTGGCGGAACCAAAACCGCGCTGATGGTCTGGGACCGCGCGTCGGAGACCGTGCTGGCGGAGGAGTCTGTCCCCACCCCGACCGAGATTGGGCCGCACGAGTTCGTGGACGGGCTGGCGGAAGAGATCGGCGCACTCATTGCGCGAGCCGGCCATGACGGATCGGAGCTGACCGGCATCGGCATCGCCGTGCCGGGGCTGGTCGACGCCGCCGAGGGGAAGGTGCTGCTGGCGGGCAACCTCGCCGGGTGGGTCGATGTGCCGCTGCGCGCATGGTTGGCGGAGCACTTTCCGGTGGCCATCGCGGTTGAGCACGACGCCAACGCGGCGGCGCTGGGCGAACAATGGCGCGGCGCGGCGCGCGGCGAGCGCGACTTCGTCTTCGTGGCGCTGGGCACCGGCATCGGAGCCGGGGTGATGCTGAATGGCCAGCTGTATCGGGGCGCGCACCACGCGGCGGGTGAGGTCGGCAACTTCGTGGTGGGGCGCGAGTTTCTGGGGGAGGAGCGCGACGGTCAGGGCAATCTGGCCCGGCTGATCGGCGGGCGAACCCTGCGCGAACGGGCGGCCGAGGCGACCGGCGAGGAGATCAGCGCGGCCGAGGCCATCGCCAGCGAGGATGAGGAACTGGAGCCCATCGCCGGTGATGTCATCGACTATCTGGCGATGACCGTGATCGCGATTGCCTCGCTGCTCGATCCTCCCCTCATTGTCATTGGCGGGGGCACCGCCGAGGCCGGCGACGACCTGTTCACGCCCGTGCGCGACCGCGTGGCGCCGGAGCTGGCGCAACCCACCCGCATCATCCACGCTGAGCTGGGTTCGGAGGCGCAACTGTACGGCGCCATCTTCAGCGCCATCGTCTGCGCGGAGGAAGGCGCAGGCTGCGCGGCCTCCGCCCTCTGAACGTGGCATATCTCCTGCACTAGGGAACCTGTCGGCAGTGGCATCGTCAGGCAACGCCGTTCACGCCGCGCGGGACAACCGCGTGGCCTGATCCTGTGTGGGTTGCCGGTCCTGCCGCGACAGAGGTTCCTTGATGATTGTCGCGTTTTCACATTTGCGGTGGGATTTCGTCTGGCAGCGACCGCAGCAGATCCTGTCCCGGCTCGCAGCCGAAACCCCGGTGCTCTTCGTCGAGGAGCCGATTGGCGGCGCCAGCGAGGATACGCTGCATCTGCGGTTGGAGGGCCCCGTGACGGTGGCCCAGCCGCAGTTGCGAGATCTGCCGCGCGGCCCACACGACAGCGATGCCGGCAATGCCCGCATCGCGGCGCTGCTGGAGCCATTGCTGGCGGACGAACGCGACCTGACGGTCTGGTACTACACGCCGATGGCGCTGGGGGCGCTGCCGGCCGCTATCACCCCGGCCCTGACGGTCTTCGACGCCATGGATGATCTGGCCAGCTTCCGCTTCGCGCCGCCGCAGATGCGGGCGCGCGAGGCTCACATGATGCGCGAGGCCGATCTGGTGTTCACCGGCGGCCCGACCCTCTACCGCCAGCGACAGCATCGTCACCCCCGCGTTTCCTGCTTCCCCTCGGGAGTTGACCGCGCGCATTTCGCGACGCCCCGGCCCTCCGCTGCCGCCGCCGCGCTGGCCCGCATCGAGGGCCCGGTGATCGGGTTCTACAGCGTGCTGGATGAGCGGCTGGATACGGAGTTGGTCGCCGCGATCGCCGACCAGCGGCCCGAGTGGACCTTCGCGCTCATCGGGCCGCTGGCCAAGATCACGGCCGCCGATCTGCCAGTGCGCCCGAACATCGTGCATTTCGGAATGCAGCAGTACGCCGACCTGCCGGGGGTGCTGGCCGAATTCGACATCGCCATGATGCCATTCGCCCTGAACGACGCCACCCGGGCCATCTCGCCGACCAAGACGCTGGAGTTCTTCGCGGGCGGCAAGCCGGTCGTCTCCACGCCGGTCGCGGATGTGGTGGAGCTGTACCGCACGGCCACGCATATTGCGGCCACGCCGCAGGAGTTCGTGGCGGCCATCGAGGAGATGCTTGGCTGGGGTCCCGCCGAGTACGCCGCGTGGCGGACGGAAGCAGACCGCCTGCTGGCGGCGCATGACTGGGACCAGATCGTGGCCGAGATGTCGGCTGCCATGGAGGAGCAGCGCAACAGCGCGCTGCTCCTCACCGCCTGACGCCGATGTTCGACTACCTCATCGTCGGCGCCGGGTTCGCCGGCAGCGTGCTGGCGGAGCGGCTGGCCAGTGTGGACGGCGCCCGCGTGCTGGTCATCGACCGCCGCGCGCACATCGGCGGCAACGCCTACGACGAGTGGGACGATGCCGGCATTCTGGTGCACCGCTACGGGCCGCACATCTTCCACACCAACAGCGCCGAGATCTTCACCTACCTCTCGGCGTTCACGGAATGGCGTCAGTATCAGCACCGGGTGCTGGCCAGCGTCGAAGGGCAACTGCTGCCGATTCCCATCAACCTCGACACCGTCAATGCGCTGTACGGGCTGCACCTGACGCCGGATGACCTGTCTCGCTTCTTCGCCGAGGTCGCCGAGCCGCGCGATGTCATCTGCACCTCGGAAGACGTGGTGGTAAGCAAGGTGGGCCGCAAGCTGTACAACACCTTCTTCCGGGGGTACACCCGCAAGCAGTGGGGCGTCGATCCGGCGGAACTGGACGCACAGGTGACGGCGCGCGTTCCAGTGCGCACCAACCGCGACGACCGCTACTTCACCGACCGCTATCAGGCGATGCCCCGCCACGGCTACCACCGCCTCTTCGCACGGATGCTGGACCATCCGAACATCAAGCTGATGCTGAACACGAGTTGGCAGGAAGTGGCGAACCTGATCCCGCACCGCGAACTGATCTGGACCGGCCCCATCGACGAGTTCTTCGATTTTCGCTACGGCAAGCTGCCCTACCGCTCGCTGGAGTTTCGCTTCGAGACCCACCCGGTCGAGCATTTCCAGCCAGCCGGGACGGTGAACTACCCGAACGATTACGACTACACGCGCGTCACCGAGTTCAAGCACCTGACCGGCCAGCGCCACCCGCACACCAGCATCGTCTTCGAGTACCCGCGCGCCTGCGGCGATCCCTACTACCCCATCCCGACCCGCGAGAACGCCGAGCTGTACCGCGCCTACGCCGTGCTAGCAGATGCCACGCCGGGGGTGCACTTCGCGGGGCGGCTGGCGACATATCAGTACTACAACATGGATCAAGTGGTGGGGCAGGCGCTCACCCTCTGGAAGCGGCTGGCTGGCGCCCGCACGTTGTCGGTCGCATGAGCGGGAGTGCAACCGCCGCCGCAACTGGCGCGGTGCTCGACGCCGCGTGGGAGGTAGCGCAGCTGGCGCGGCGCCTCGCGCCGGAGCGCGACCAGACTGGCGACTTCCCGGACACGGAGTTCGCGGCGCTGGCGGAGGCCGGCCTCCTGACCGCGCCGCTGCCGCGCGCGGCCGGCGGCCTCGGGCTGGGCAGCGAGCCGGGCCAGATGGCGGTTCTGCTGGAAGTGTTGGCGGTCATCGGCTGGGGTAGCCTGCCGCTGGCGCGCCTGTACGAGGGGCATGTCAACGCGCTGCTGCTCATCTCTCGATTCGGGAGCGTGGCGCAACGCGCGCGCGCAGCTACGGAGACCGCCGCTGGTCACCGCTTCGCGGTCTGGAACACGGAGGCCGCCGACGGCGTGACGGTGCAAGCAGCCGGTGAAGGTCGCTACCGCCTGCACGGCTCCAAGACCTTCGCCTCCGGCGCCGGTTCGATCTCCCGCCCGCTCGTGACGGGCCGCCTGCCGGATGGAGGCTGGCGGATGGTGCTGCTGGCGCTTGATGATGCGGGCGAGCGGGTCGATACGACGTGGTGGCGCCCACTCGGCATGCACGCCTCCGCCAGCCATCGCATCGATTTCACCGGCCTGCTGGTGGGCCCGGATGCGTTACTGGGTGAGCCGGGCGATTACTACCGCCAGCCGTGGTTTTCCGGCGGCGCCATCCGCTTCGCCGCA
>JASGGF010000283.1:0-7211 GCA_047605145.1 Thermomicrobiales bacterium
GGTACAGGCTCCAGTTCGGCGACGTGGCCACCGGCCAGGAGAAGGCCGACGCATCGCCATCGCGCGCCGCGACCAGCAGCTCCGCAAACCCCGGCCACCCGGGGCTGGAGTAGGCCGGGGTCGGCGGCTCGAAGAGCAGCAGGCCTTGGGCGGCGAAGCGGAACTGATCGCCGGTCACGGTGGATCGGCAGGTCCCGGCAGCTTCGCATTGCGGCGCCGGCAGCGGGGTTTCGTTACCCCGCGCCACCAACTCATCGTAGACGGCCAGCACGTCCTCGCCGTGCAGGGCGCACTCGGGCGTCTCGTCGCACCAGCGCGCGAACTGATGGAGCGTCGATTCGTGGGCCACCGATTCGTTGTTCAGCATTTGCAGGCCGGCGGTGTTGTGGTCCAGCGCGCCGTCGAGCGCCATGGCGCGGATGGTGTCCGGGAAGAGCGAGGCGTACGTCGCGCCAAGCTGGGTGCCGTACGACAGCCCGAGGTAGGTGAGCGGCTCCCCGCCCAGCGCCAACCGCACCTGCTCGATGTCGCGGGCGGCGCTCTGGGTGTCGATGTGCCCTAGCAGCGGCCCGGTCAGCTCGAGGCAGCTTTCCCCCACCGCTTTGGCGTGGGCGAGCGCCTGATCGAACTCGGCCTGCGAACGGGGCATGAGTGGCGCCGGGTCGTTCCAGACGTCCGGGTCGCATTGGACCCGGGTGCTCATGCCGATCCCGCGCGGGTCCATGCCGATGATGTCAAATCGCGCCCGCAGCGCATCGGTAAACACGGGGATGCCCCGAGCCTCGTTGGCGATAAAGTCCGACGCCACCCCGCCGGGCCCGCCGGGGTTGAAGATCAGGCTGCCAATGCGCTGCTCGGGATCGGTGGCGGTGATGCGGTTCATACCAATAGTGATCTGCTCGCCATTGGGGTCGGCGTAGTCGAGCGGGACGGAGAGCGTGGCGCACTCCAGCGTCGATCCGCCGTCCACGGCGACCGGCGTAGCGGCGCCATCGGTAGCACAGGGGCCCCAGGTCAGGCTGGCGACCGGAGTCTGGGCGCTGGCATCAGGAGCCGGGCTGACCCCCGAGCCAAGCAGGGCGACGGGCGCCAGCAGGAGACAGGCCAGCAGGTGACGAATCACGACTTCTCCCTCAAGTAATACGTCGCGCCGGTTGGAGGAGAGAACCCTTGTTTTGCGTGTGGCCGATTGTTACGCGCGTATCAGGTGTGGTCAAGCGCGGGCAGTAATGGACGCTACATGGGTGTCCCCGCATGGTCATCGCTTGTCGTCGGGTGCTTCGCAGCCGACTGCTGGCGCGTTGAACGGTTCTCTTGATGGGGCTAGAATGCGAACGCATGTTCGATCCTGCAGGCACAATCCGTGGCGCCTAGCGCGCACCCCGAAAGGACCCCGCATGGCGCTCAATTCGACCATCGAGTGGACCGACGCCACCTGGAACCCGGTCACCGGCTGCACGCAGGTCTCGCGCGGGTGCGACCACTGCTACGCGCTCGCGTTTGCCGAGCGGTTCCGCGGCGTGCCCAATCACCCGTACGAGCAGGGATTCGATCTCAAGCTGTGGCCGCAACGGGTCGAATTGCCGTTGCAATGGAAGAAGCCGAAGCGCATCTTCGTGAATTCAATGTCGGATTTGTTTCATGCCGACATCCCGGACGAGTTCATTTTTCGCATCTTCGACACGATGGTGCGGGCGGACTGGCACACCTACCAGATCCTGACGAAGCGGCCCCAGCGTCTGGCGCGGATGGCGAGCGCGCTGCCGTGGACGGACCACATCTGGGCTGGGGTGTCCGTCGAGTCCAACGAGGTCGCGTGGCGCGCGGACTTCCTGCGGCGCGTGCCCAGCGCGGTCCGGTTCATCAGCGCCGAGCCGCTGCTGGGGCCTATCGATCAGCTCCGGCTCGATGGTCTGCACTGGGTGATCACTGGCGGAGAGAGCGGCGTGCGCCACCGGCCCTGCGATCCCGACTGGGTGCGCGGCGTTCGTGACCGGTGTCAGGAGGCGGGCGTGCTGTATTTCCACAAGCAGTGGGGCGGGCGCACGTCGAAGGCGGGCGGCCGGGAGCTGGATGGCCGGACGTGGGACGAGATCCCGGTGGTGGGCAGCCGGCTGGAAGCCGCACAGGTTGGCGCGTAGGAGGCGCGCATCATTGCGGCAGCATCGACGTTGAGCGGTGACCGTAGGGGACCGGCAGATTGCTCGGGTCGGCAGCGCCGAGGTGGTCAACTACACCGGGATCAGGCTGAACAGCGGCAGGCAAGAGAAACCCCGGGCTCATACGCCTTTGGGAAAAGGCCAGAGGACGCCCGGGGGGTACATGTTGATGGTACATAATTGAATGAGAGTTGTCAACTGGAGTTGACAGGGGCAATCGGTAGGTGGGGCTGTTCTGGGGGATTCCATGGATGAATTTATGCATGATCTTCAGGATGCATTGTCGCGGACCCGTCTGGAAACCTACAGAAGCGAAGACGATCCAACGAGTGATCTGGACATGATTACGAATTACTTCTGGGATCTCGATCTCGCAGAGGCTCTCGTCCCGTCACTTCATGCGGTCGAACTTGCCGTGCGCAACAGCATGCACCGCGTGCTGTCCAGAAAGATGGGCACGGAAATGTGGTTCTACGTGCCGGGTCTGTTGCGATCAACGCAACTTGAAATGCTCGCTTCCGGTCTCGAGAAATTGGCGCGCAAACGTCATGACGCCACAGCGGATCGCATTGTCAGTGCGTTGCCAATGGGATTCTGGGTATCGATGCTGACAGGACCCTATGAGCAACCCCTGTGGAGGCCAGATGGCTACCGCCTCCTGTTTGAGGTCTTTCCGCATGCCGGTTCTGTTACCAGAAAGCAGATCCACACACGGCTCGATGGTATCAGGGATCTACGCAATCGCGTGTTTCACCATCAACATATCTGGGATAGATCCGATCTGCCGCATGAACATCATCAAATTCACGAGGTAGTGAATTGGATCAGCCCAACTTTGGCGCTCGCTGTCCAGGCTGTCGACGATTTTCCGGCAATCTACGCTGGCAGGACTGGCGTCAGGGAGCGGCTGAAAGCGAACCTTGACCTGAAATAGTGCCAGGCCGAGGTTTGCTCCTTTCAGCGCATGGCAGCTGGGAGTCTCGCGCTATCTACCGCCCCGCCCGTAACCGCCCTCGCTCCCGCTCCGTGCCTGCCGCGTCCACTGCCAGCGCGTCGGTCAGCTCGGTTCCCGCGAATACCACCCCGTACACATCGCGGGCTCGTTCAAACGAAATGAACTGGCTGAGCACGTCCTCGCGCACGCGCTCCGGTTCGCGGTCGAGCGGGTCGCCGTAGCCACCGCCGCCGCTAAGGAGGTGCAGGAGGAGTTCGCCCGCCTGCAGGTCGTGGTTGGCGATGGTGGGCAGGTCCTCGATCTCGCCGTCGGTGCGGACGAGGTAGGGCAGCGAGGGGGCGGCGTCGCCGCCGCCGCGCACGCCGCGCGGCGGGAAGTGGCAGCCGTCGGTGACGTAGAAGGCGCGCATCTCGTCGTGCTTCGGGCCGTAGGCCACGCGGAAGCCGGGCGCGCCGCGCCGCCGCCCGGCTCCTTCGGAGTCGGTGCGGACGCGGATTTCCTGCACCCGGACCGGGTACTTCTGCTCGTCGATCTCCACGCTGTCGCGGAACATCAGGCCGTTGGTGACCGAGTTGCCGTAGGTCACCCAGCCGTCGATCTCCGGGCCGGCCGGGCCGCCCTGCGAGCCGAGGAACTTCTGGTTGACATAGGGATCGTTGTTGCGCCGCCAATCGACGCCGGAGACCACCGCGAAGCCGGGGCCGATGCCGCAGGAGCCCTCGGCGAGGCCGTAGCCGTCCCACGCGTCGGCGAACGCCTTCTGCGTCGTCACCACCAGCCGCTCGCCCACGTTCGTGGTGGCGACGGAGCAGGAGTGGGGGAAACGCGGGATACCGACCACGCAGTTCTCCCGCAGGTGGACGCGGATGCGGCGGAACGTGCCGGCGTTGTGCGGGATATCCGGGTCAATGGAGTTGAACACCCCGGTCATGCAGTTGTTCATGGCGCAGGTGCGCGATTCGTTCACGCCCGCCGGCACGCAGTCGATGTTGTCCGTCAGGTCGATGTCGATCATCGCCGCTTCGGGGTCGATGCTGACGGTGACGTTGATCGGGATGCCGTCGGGCAGCGGCCCGAAGGGATCGTGGCGGCCCTTGCCGGTGATGGTGCCGGCGGGCATCTGCGAGATCACGTGCGCCACGCGCCGCTCGGAGTAGTCGAACCACTCCTCGATGAACTGCTGCATCAGTTCGACGCCGTACTTGGCCGTCAGGTCTTTCAGGCGCGATTCGCCGATGCGGGCGGAGCCGACCATGGCGAGGTAGTCGCCATACCACTGGTCCGGCACCCGGATGCGGCGGCGGCACATGGCGATGATGTCTTCGTTGTCCTGATTGTCCCGCTGCACGCGCACCGCCGGGAAGATGAGCCCGCCTTCCTCGTAGATGTCGCGGGCGAAGGGCATGTACGTGGTCGGGTTGGCGTTGCCGCAGTCCGCCTGATGCGCCTTGGCGGCGGCGGTGAACAGGTGCACGCCCTCCACGAAGACCGGCACGAGGATGACGTGGTCGGCGGGGTGGGTGTTGCCGAGGTACGGGTCGTTGTGCAGATAGGCGTCGCCCTCGCGGATATCGTCGTGCAGGGTGGTCATCGCCTCGGCGAGGAACTCCATGCCGATGACGTGTACCGGCAACCCCTCGGCGGAGGCCAGCAGGCGGTTGTCGCCGGTGATCAGCGCGCAGGAGAAATCGCGCGCCATGTTCAGCACGGCGGAGCGGCCGGTGCGCAGGAGGGTGTTCTCCATCTCGCGCACGATGGTGTCGAGGCGGTTGGCGATGACCGCCATCAGGACGGGGTCGAGGCTCATGTGGTGGGCGCCTCCGCGCGCAGAGTCTCCGCCGCCATCGCGGTGGATTGCGGCGCAATATCCAATAGGTAGTTGCCGAGCGGCGTGACCGTGGCCGTCGCGCCGGGGTAGACCACCACGGTGGTGGTCGGTTCGAGGATGATGGCCGGACCTTCGATGCGGGTGTCCGGTGGCAAGAGGGCGCCATCGTAGCGCGGGGTCTCCAGCGCGCCGTGGTCGCGGAAGAAGGCGACGCCGGAGCGCTCCAGCGCCTCGCCCGCGCCGCGCGCCCGCGAGGCGACCGAGGGCTTGGCGGTGACGGCGGTGGCGCGCGATTTCCAGACGAGGCATTCGAGGTACTGCCCCGGCTCATCAACGGCGAAGACGCGGCGGTGGGTTTCGTGGAAGGTCTGCTCCAGCGCCTTTACGTCCGCTTCCGTCTCGATGCGGCTGCCGGCGATGGGGATATCCAGCTCCCAGACCTGTTGGCGGTAGCGGGCAGCCACCATGAACTCGATCTTCGTCGCCACCGGGTCGATGTCGGTCAGGTTGTCGAGGAAGGCCTGCGCCCGCGCTTCGACCGTCGCCAGCGCCTCGTTGACGGCGGCGAAATCGAGGTTGCGCGTTTCGGCGTAGCGGCTGACGGAGAACTCGGAGATAACATCGGCGTACATCATGCCGCAGGCGCTGAGGGCGCCGGCGGTGCTGGGCAGCAGCACCTTGCCCACGCCCAGCTCCCGCGCGATGGGCACGATGTTCAGGCCGCTCGCGCCGCCGCCGGCCACGATGGTCACCTCGCGCGGGTCGATGCCCTGCGCGATGGTAATTTCGCGGATGGCGCCGACGATGTTCTCGGTGGCGATGACCAGCACGGCGGAGGCGGCGTCCTCCACCGTCCAACCAAGCGGTTCCGCAACGTGCGTTTGCACCGCCGCCCGCGCGGCGTCCACATCCAGCGTGAGGCGGCCGCCGAGGAAGTGCGCCGGGTCGATGTAGCCGAGGACGACGGCGCAGTCGGTGACGGTGGGCAGCGCGCCGCCGTTGCCGTAGCAGGCGGGGCCGGGATCGGCGCCGGCGCTCTGCGGGCCGACGCGGAGGAGTCCACCCGGGTCGAGCCACGCGATGGAGCCGCCGCCGGCGCCGATGCTCTTGACATCGACGGCGCGGATGCCGGTGATATGCCCGGTCCACTTGCCGCCGAGCCACGTTTCGGCGGTGTAGTTGATCTGGCCGTTGCTCACCAGCCCGACATCGAAGGTGGTGCCGCCGGTGTCGCAGACCAGCAGGTCCTCGTGCAGCACGTCGCTACCCGTCTCCGCCTTGCCGTAGGTGACGGCGGCGACGGGGGCCATGCTCGGGCCGGAGCCGACTGAGTAGATCGGCCGCTCGATCACTTCCTCCGGCCGCCATGAGCCGCCGAAGGAGGTGGCGATGAACAGGTGCCCGTCGAACCCGGCGGCGCGCAGGTCGTGGTCGAGGTGGGAGAGGTGCTCCTGCATCAGCGGCTTCAGTGAGGCATCGATGACGCAGGAGGAGGTGCGGCGGTACTCGCGGATGATGGGGTTGAGCTGGTGAGCCAGCGTGTAGGGCACGCCCGGCAGATGTTCCCGGAGCAAATCGCCAATGCGCAGCTCATGCGCGGGGTTGACGATTGACCAGAGCAGGCTGACCCCGATGGACTGCACCCCGAGATTGCGGCACTTGGCGATGGCCGCGCGCACGGAGCCTTCATCCAGCGGGATGAAGACATCGCCTTCGGAGTCGATGCGCTCGGCGATCTCGAAGGTCAAGTAGCGCGGCACGTATGGCGGCGGATAGGGGATCTGCTTGAACGGGTCCAGCTTGCCGCCTTCGCGCAGCAGCAGGATGTCGGGGAATCCCTGTGTAGTGAAGAAGGCGGTGCGCGCCGTCTTGCCCTCCACGATGGCGTTCGTGGAGCGGGTGGTGCCGTAGGTGAAGGTCTCGGTGTCCGCCAGCAGCGCGGCGGCTGTCAGGCCGAATTCCGGCGCCACGTTCTCCAGCGCCGCCCCGATGCCCTCATAGGCGCGGCGCGGCGTAGTCAGCGCCTTGCCAATGCGTAACTGCCCGTTGTCGTCCACAACGACAACATCGGTGAAGGTTCCCCCGGTATCGACCGAGATGCGAAAAGCCACAGGCTACCCCTTGTGTGTGCGGGCGAACGGCCCTCACCCCAACCCCTCTCCCGATGCGCGGGAGAGGGGCTTTCGTCTCGTGTAGCAGATCTCGATCTGGCAGGGTTGCGCCAGAATCCTCCGCTGCTGCCGGTCGGCTCCCCTCTCCCGCGCATCGG
>JASGGF010000284.1:0-7190 GCA_047605145.1 Thermomicrobiales bacterium
AGCCCGGCCACGATGTTGCGCACCAGAAAAATCTGCGCGTACGCCGCCAGCACGATCACCGCCGGCGTGCGGCCAATGCCGAGGCTGGGAATCAGCAGGGCGAGGAACGCGAGGCTGGGGATGGTGTAGATGGCGCCGAGGAACGCCAGCAGCGGCGTGGAAAAGCGCGGCAGGCGCGCGGCCAGCACCCCGAGCGGGATGGCAATGATCAGCGCCACGAGGATCGCTGTGCCGGCCAGCGCCAGATGATCGAGCGTGAGCGCCCAGACGCGGTCCCAACGGCGAAACAGGTAATCGAAGTTCACGCCGCGTCGCCAGCAATGCGCGGCACGCTGGCGCGCTGGATCGCCGCCAGATCGAGGAAGCCAACGGGCACGCCGTTCTCCTCCACGATGACGCGGCCGGCGCCCTCCTCCAGCAGCATCGTCAGGGCGGGGCGCACGCGCTCGGCGCTGCCGATGCGCGGCTCATCGGCGCCAACCGGCTCGCCATCGCGTAGCGGCGCCATCGCCGCCGGCACGCTGACCAGCCCGAGGCGGCGCAGCGTGTCATCCGCGCCGACCAGCTTCGCCACGAAGTCGTCCGCCGGGTGCATGATGATATTCAGGGCGGTGTCGAACTGCACCACCTTGCCGTGGCGCATCACCGCAATGCGGTCGGCCAGCAGCACGGCCTCGTCGATATCGTGCGTGACAAAGACGATGGTCTGCCCCAGCCGCTCATGCAGCGACAGCAGCTCTTCCTGCAGATTGGCGCGGGTGATGGCGTCCAGCGCGCCGAACGGCTCGTCCATGAGCAGCGTGCCGGGGGAGGCCGCGATGGCGCGGGCGATGCCGACGCGCTGCTGCTGCCCGCCGGAAAGCTGCGCCGGGTAGCGGTTGCGGTATTGCTCCGGCGGCAGGCCGACAAGGTTCAGCAATTCATCGACGCGGGCGCGGGTGCGCGCCTTGTCCCAGCCGAGCAGGCCGGGCACCACGGCCACGTTGTCTCCCACTGTGTAGTGCGGGAAGAGGCCACCCTGCTGGATGACGTAGCCGATATGCCGGCGCAGTTCCGGCGCGTCGATCTGCTGGGCGTTGCGGCCATCGATAGTGATCGTGCCGCCCGTTGGTTCGTAGAGGCGATTGATCAGCTTCAGCAGGGTGGTCTTGCCGCAGCCGGAAGGACCGATCAGCACCACCAGTTCGCCCGGCTCGATGCGAAGGGTCACGTCATCGACAGCGGCGGCAGGCGGCTCGCCCGCGCGCTGGGTGAAACGCTTACTGACCTTGTCAAAATCGATGGCGGAGGCCGTGGCCTGCGTCTCTTCCGTTCGCCGCGCCACGCGCCCTCCCGGATGCACGGCCGGGCGCTGGCGGCCGCCCGCGCCCGGCCACGAGTGTAGCGCCCGGCCTGCACATGGCGGCCGGGCGCGATGGTTGGCTACCCGCCGATCAGACCCTGCTCGACGAGGAACGTGCGAGCCACTTCCTCCGGATCGAGCTTGTCCGGGCCATCGACCTGCCAGTTGAGGGCCGCCATGATGTCGTCGGTCAGCACCGGAGCCAGCGGGTTGAGAGCGTCCGCGATGCCGGGATTCGCGTCCAACGTGTCCTCGCGCACCACCGGCGCCACGTGGTACGGCAGCCAAAGGTTCTTGTCGTCATCCAGCAGCACGAGATCCATGCCAGAGATCTGGCCATCGGTGCTGAAGGCCAGCACCGCCTGCGCCTGCCCGTCCTCGATCGCCTTGTAGCGCAAGGCGGGATCAACGGTCAGCACGTTGCCGAACTTCAGGCCGTAGGTCTGCTCGATGCCCTTGATGCCATCGTCGCGGTCCAGCGCGTCAGCGGCGGCCACAATCGTGATCTCGCCGGCCTTAGCGGCGAGGTCGCTGATGGTGGTGATGGCGCCGTCTCCGGCGACATCCTTCGTGATCACGAGCGCCTGCGTGTCGTTGAAGGCGGACTGGTCCAGCCAGATCAGGTCGAATTGATCGACGTAGCCATCGGACACCAGATCGTACACGCGCTGATCGAGGTCAGCCTCGGCGCCAACCGGCGTCGCCTCTGGCAGCCCCCCGACCGGCGTCGCGGTCATGATCTGATCAAGCGGCATTTCCAGCACGACGGTCAGGCCGGTGCCGGTGTATTCCGGGTAGAGGTCGATTTCGCCCTTGAGCAGCGCTTCCTGGGCAACCTGCGTTCCGGCAAGGTTCAGCTTCTTCTCGGTGGCAATGCCCGCGTTCTCCAGCAACAGCGCGTACATCTCGCCCAGAATAAACTGCTCGGTGAAGTTCTTGGAGCCGATCTTGACCGGCCCTGACTGCGCGAATGCGGGCAGCGGCCCGACGCGAAGCGCGGCCAGCGCGAGCGGCGTCGCAGCAATTCCCTTGGCGAGAGAGCGGCGAGAAAGTGTCATAGAGATGTACTCCCCTGTGAGCGCGTAGCCAACACCACACGCATGGTGCGGGTTTCCGCCATTCTAGATCAAGAACTGACAAACGCACCGCGTGTGAGGCGGGCGGCGACTGCCCTTGTACCATCGTTACGCAGGATTCGTGCGAGCCGACGCCATGCGCCGCTCCAGCAGGGAAAGCCCGACCTCCGTGCCCAGCGCCAGCAGCGAGACGAGGATGGCGCCGGTGAGCAGGGTGCGCTCGTCCATCAGGGTGACGCCGGAGGTGATGAAGTCCCCGAGCCCGCCGGCGCCGACGAACGAGGCGAGCGTGGCGCTGGCGATGACCTCGACGGCGGCGGTGCGCACGCCAGCGATGATGACCGGCAGCGCCAGCGGGAACGTAACCCGCCAGAATCGCTGCCGGTCCGTCAGCCCGAGGCCCTTCGCGGCCTCCAGCGTGGCGGGGTCAACGCCCCGGATACCGGCGTCCGTATTCAGCACCAGCGGTGGGCCCGCCAGCACGGTCAGGGCCACCAGCGCCGGCTTCCACCCGAGCCCAAACACGGGCAACAGCAGCAGGATGACCGCCAGGCTGGGCACGACCCGGAACGCCGCCACGACGCTGATCACCGAAGAGGTAGCGGGGCCACCCCGCGCCGCCAGCACCCCGAGCGGGATGAAGATGAGCATGGCCAGTGTCAGCGCGGCGATGCTCAACCCGATGTGGATCATCAGGGCATCCTGCACCCGCTGCTGGTTATCGAGGATGTATTCCCACGTGCCGGCAAGTAAATCCATGCCGGAATGGTAGTGCGCAAGGCGTCACCCCGGCGCTGATTGCGCCACAACGGAGCTCCTCCGGCAACACCCCATTCCTCGTGGCTATAATGTAATATCTATAATTACATTTATCGAGGGAGGAGCTATGATGCGAGAGACATACGACGTGGTGGTGATTGGCGGTGGCGCGGCCGGACTGGCGGGCGCGGTAACGCTGGCGCGCTCGCGCCGCTCGGTGCTGGTGGTGGACGCCGGGGAGCCGCGCAACGCGCCGGCGGACGGGGTGCACAACTACCTGACCCGCGAGGGCACACCGCCGCTGGAGCTGCAGCGGCTGGGGCGCGAGGAGGTCGCCATGTACGGCGGCGAGGTCGTCGTTGGGCGGGTCAGCGCCATGACCCGCCGAGATGGCGACGATCCCTCGTTCACCGTCACGCTGGATGACCGCCGCGAGGTCGGCGCCCGCCGCGTACTGGTCGCCACCGGCGCCGTCGACATCCTGCCGGAAATTCCGGGCGTCGCCGAGCGCTGGGGCCGGGATGTCCTGCACTGCCCGTACTGCCACGGCTGGGAATCACGAGACCGCGCGATTGGCGTCATTGGCCCGCACCCGATGGTGATGCACGCTGCGCTGCTCTGGCGGCAGATCAGCCCCGATCTCGTCGTGTTCTTGAATGGCTCGCCAGCGTTGACCACCGAACAGGCGGCGCAGTGCAACGCGCTGGGCGTACGGGTGATCAGCGAGCCCATCGCGGGGCTGGTGATCGAGGATGACCGCCTGACCGGAGTCCGCCTTGTCACGGGCGAGATCGTGCCGCGCGAGATTGGCGTCGTAGGGTCGCGGGCCGAGGCGCGGGCAGACATGCTGGCGCCGCTCGGGTTGCAGACGACGGCGCTTGAGATGGGCGACGTGACGGTCGCCAGCCGCATCGAGGCGGGGCAAGCCGGAGCCACCAGAATTCCGGGGGTTTACGTGGCCGGAAACATCGCGGACCCGATGGGTCAGGTCATCGCCGCCGCTTCCGAGGGTTCGCGCGCGGGCGCCATGATCAACGCGGACCTGGTGTTCGCTGACGCGGCCCTCGCAGTTGCGCTCGCGGCAGCATCAGGCGCAGTCCCGGCCATGTGACATGCGAAAGGGCGCGCCGTGCCGCCGCTCCAGATCGGCGGAAAGGTCCGCCAGCGTCACGGCGGCGAGGCGGGCATCCAGCACCCGGTTCGCCTCGGCGGTGGCTTCATCGAGCGCGGTGAACACGACCTGCTGAACGAGGCAGCCCTCGGGCTCCTCCGCTGTGGACACAGACGCCACCCGCTCGCCGAGCGCGCGCTGGACCTGCTCCAGCGTGATCCCGGCGGGCGGGCGGGCCAGCTGCCACCCGCCGCCACGCCCCTTGCGCGCAGTCACGATGCCGGCCTCGCGCAACCCGGCGAAGGTCTGCCGGATCACCACCGGGTGCGCGCCGGAACACTCCGCCATCTCCGTCGAGGTCATCACCAACCCCGGCTGCTGCGCCAGGTGCAGCAGCGCGTGCAGGGCGAAGGAGAGGCGGCTGTCCCGTTTCACCGATCAGAACCCCGGCCCGGCGCCACCGGCAAACTCGGCCAGTCCCCACAGATCGCGCCACATGGCATCGGGCTGCACCTCGCCGGGCGCCGTTTCCACCTTGCGGTTGATCCACGCCGTGCGCATCCCCAGCTTTTGGGCGGGGCCGATGTCGTACTTGTAGCCGAACGCCACGTGCAGGATCTGCTCCGGCGGAACCCCGACACGCTCCAACAGGGTCTCGAAGTTGCCGAGGGCCGGCTTGTAGGCGCCGCACTGCTCAGCGGTCACCACGTCCTCGAAGGGAACATCAATATGGCGCAGGCTGTGCGCGATGATGTCGTCGTCGGTGTTGGAGAGGATGACCAGCTTCAGCCCCTGCTCACGGGCCTGCAGCAACGCCGGGCGGGTATCGGGGAAAGGCTGCCACGAGCGCATTGCGCGCACCAGCGCCTCGCCGTAGGCGTCGTCCCACGGGTAGCCGCGCTCCGCCATCCACGCGCGCAGGCTCTCGGCCAGCACCTGCTTGTACGGCAGGTACGCCCCCTGCAACAGGCCAAACTGGATCGCTTCCCAGCGCTCGCGCATGGCGTGGCCATTGCCGGCGGGCTGCGGCTCGTGGCGCAGCGCCATGTCATAGAGGAAGTTGGCCAGCCCGCCTTCCCAGTCAATGAGCGTGCCATAGCAATCGAAGGTGGCGACGGAGATGTTCGACGCGTCCATGCTCTCCCTTTCCAGAAACGGATTCGGCTTCTGGAATTGACGATACGCGCCTGCGCGGCGGGCGTCTTGCCGCATTCTGCCTGATCTGTGCCCGATCCTGCCCATCTCTCGAACGCATCGAGGATGCTCGTGCGTCGAATGGCGGACCTTACTGCCAGCTGGCGCGGTAGCGGCCGGGCGGACAGCCGTAGTGGCGGGCGAACAGACGGGTCAGGTGGCTCTGGCTGGCGAACCCGACAGCCTGCGAGATCGCCGCCACCGTCGTGTCGCTGTCGCGCAGGAGGCGGGCGGCTTCCTCCAGCCGGAGGGTATGGGTGTACCCCAGCAGGGTCTGCCCGGTCGTGGCGCGGAACGCCCGGTGCAGATGCGCGGGGCTGGCGCCTACCGCCTGCGCGATCTCGGCTACGCTGACAGCCTGCCGGAAATGCTCACGCAGATAGGCCTCGGCGGCGCACGCGATCTGCCGCCGTGAGGACGCCGCGCCACCCACTCCCCGGTCACGCGCGGGCGTTCCCCCGGCCTGCGCCAGCGCCGCCACCAGATAGCGCAGCAGGGCATCGGCCACGAGTGGATCAGCCAGCCCGCCCCGGTGCGCCTCCGCCTGCAGCAGCGCGGTGAGCGCGGCGAGCCGGGCATCGTGCGTGAGGAAGGCGCCAGCGTCAGCGAGCGGCGGCAAGACGGGGTCGCCGCCTGCTCCGTGATGGCTCGTTGGGAAATCCGCGACCACCACCCGGTTCGGGGCCTCGGCGTAGTAGACGTGCTCCACCCCGGCCCGGATCACCGCGATCCGCCCATCCCCGACCCGGCCTTGCTCGCTCTGGCACTCCAGCGAAACGCAGCCGCGCGCGGGCAGCAACACCTGATGGTAGTCATGGTGATGGGAACGCGGCCGGGCGTCGTACGAGCGTTCACTCACCTGCAACTGCGCCAGACTCACCGAAAACTCCTGTGCTGCGGGGGGCGTATTCGCGGCGCCGTGGGCCAGATGTGGCGCGGCCCGCCAGAAAATCGGGACGTTCGGCGTATGCTACGCCGCCGGAGGAACGGGCGTCCGGGGGTGTGCGTTGGGAGAATTGGGCACGATACGCCGCCCGCCCGTTCTGAACACGCACGGCGCCGGGCGCAGCACAAAGGACAGGCCACCATCATGCCGAACTCTCTGACCCGCAGCACCCGCCTGCTGACCATCGTGGCCGCGCTGGCCCTGCTCTGGACGGCGCTCCCCGCCCTGCTCGTCGCGGCGGCGCCCGGCCACGTGGCCGCGCCCGGTCGCCAACCCGTGCTGATGCAGCAGGACGCCGGCGACGCCGCGTCTGGCTCGGTCGGTGAGAACGGCACGGTCAACGGCCAGCCGCGCGAGACGGACCCTGCCACCGAGCCGATCAACCCCGCCGCGCCGGGCAATGTGATGCTGCCGCCGAATGTGACCGGGGCAACTGGCGCCGTCGCGCCTGATTTGAACCCGGGTGTGCCCGGAGCCATCAGCGGCACGAAGGAACTGACCTACAACGCGATTGCGGACACCACCGTCTTCCTCGCGGCGCCCGGTTCGCCGCAAACGCCCGAGAGCGTGGCGTCTCTGGCGATGGGCGGCTCGAACGGCGCGGTGGCGCTGATCAGCTTCTCGGTGGAGGGGCTGGGCGACGGCGTGGTGTTGGGCGCGCGGCTGACCTTCCACGGCGCCGGCTACAACGGCGGCCCCGGCGGGCCGGTGAACGTGATTTACGACTACGTGACCGCCGATGGCATCACCGCGAACGATGTC
>JASGGF010000285.1:0-7168 GCA_047605145.1 Thermomicrobiales bacterium
CCAGCGACGCTGGCAGCGCGTCCTGCGCCGCCGCCTTTCGCGCCAGCGGCAACCGCGCCCCCGCCAGCGCCGCCAGCATGGCCGCGCCGCCGCCCAGCACCCTGCGCCGCGAAACCCCGTTCGTGTTCAGTGACATCGTCGAATTCCTTCCCTTGATCGTGTCCAGTGAATGACGTCGTGTTATCAGCTCATCGTGTCTCGAGCCAAGTCGAGAGACCTCGTTCGGCAAATCCATTGTGTCCCGAGCAAAGTCGAGAACACACGGCGCCAGTTGGCGTAGGCGAGGCCCGAAACCCCGGAGAAGCCCTCACCCCAACCCCTCTCCCGATGCGCGGGAGAGGGGCATCTGCCCCGGAAGTTCGCGGCACGTTTGGCGCTGTGACAGCGAATACTCGCCGCGCCATCACGAATCAGATCCCCTCTCCCGCGCATCGGGAGAGGGGCTGGGGGTGAGGGCTTCCCCACATCACCGCCCGCTCCGCTGCCGCGTCGCCAGCCAGTCGCCGGTCAGGTTGAACCCCAGCATCGCGAGGGCAATGGCGATGCCCGGCAGCGCCGCCACCCACGGCGCCTTGAAGATCGCCTCCCGTCCCAGGGCGGCCATGCCGCCCCAGGTGATCGTGTTGCCGCCAACGCCCAACCCCAGAAAGCTCAATGACGATTCGTAAAGGATCATGGCGCCCGCCTGCTGCGTCGCCAGCACGATGGTCAGGCCGGTCAGGCTGGGCAGCACGTGACGCAGCAGCACCCGCGCCGGGCTGGCGCCCAGCGAGCGCGCCGCCACCACCCACTCCGCCGAGCGCAGCGCCCGCGCCTGCATCCGCACCACCTGCGCGTAAGCCACCCAGCCAGTCACGATCAGGGTCGCCAGCACGTTCCGGAACGAGTTGCCCAGCATCACGGTTACCACGATGGCGAAGACCACGAACGGGATCGCCAGTTGCACATCCGCCAGCCAGCTCACCACCCGGTCGGCCCAACCGCCGCGAAACCCGGCGACCAGCCCCAACCCCACTCCGATCACCCCGGAGGCCGCCGTCGCCAACAGCGCCAGCGGTAGCGACACCCGCGCCCCCGCGATGAGCAGCGCCAGCGTGTCGCGCCCCAGCGTGTCGGTGCCCAGCGGGTGCGCCGCCGTGCCCCCGAACCCCAGCGGCGGCGCCAGCCGGTTGACGAGATCCTGCGCCAGCGGATCGACCCGCCACAACAGCGGCCCGAACGCCGCCAGCAACAGCAGCCCAGCCAGAATCACCAGCCCTGCCGCTCCACTGGCGCTGATGGGGAGGCGGCGGCGAGTCGACGCAACGGACGTCTCCGCCGGCATCGCCGCCCTCCTCGTACGCGGAGGCGAGGCAGCAGCAGTTCGCGGCAGGGGACGCGCAATCGCCATCAGCCTGCCGCTCCCGCCGCGCTGGCCGTTGCCGCCAGCCGCGGGTCAATCGCTGCCGCCATGATCGCGGTCAGGGTGTTGACCAGCAGGATCATGATCGCCACGACCCAGACGAACGCCTCAACCAGCGGGATATCCCGCGTAAAGACGGCGTCCAGCGCCAGACTGCCGATCCCCGGATAGGCGAACACCCCCTCCACGATCACCGCGCCGCCGAGCAGGAACCCCGCCTGCAACCCGGCGAACGCCAGCGCCGGCAGGGCGGCGTTGCGCAGCGCGTGCTCCCGCAGGATCACACCTTCGGAGAGCCCCTTGGCGCGGGCGGTGCGCACGTAGTCCGCCCGCAGGTTCTCCAGCATCGTCGCGCGCACCAGCCGGGTCAGGGTCGCCGCCGGGTACGCCGCCAGCGCCAGCGCCGGCAGCAGCACGCCCGCCGGGCCGGTCATCCCGGAGGCGGGCAGCCAGTGCAGCCGCACGGCGAAGATGAGGATCAGCATCGTGCCCAGCCAGAACGCCGGAATTGCCTGCCCCAGCAGCGCCAGCGTCCGCGCCAGCCAGTCCCAGCCACCCCCCTCGCGCGCTGCTGCCAGCACCCCCAGCGAGGCGCCCACCAGCACGCTCAGCGCGGTCGCGGTCAGCGCCAGCGCGACGGTGGCCGGCAGCCGCTCCAGAACCGCGTCCAGCGCGGGCCGCCCCTGCCGCCACGATTCCCCGAAATCGCCCACCATCGCCCGGCTGATGAACGTGACGTACTGCTCCGGCAGGGAGCGATCCAGGCCGTAGGCGTGGCGAAGTTGCGCCTCCACCTCCGGCGAGGCGCCCGGCGGCACGAGGCCGGCCAGCGGGTCGCCGCTGAGGTGCAGCAGCCCGAAGGTCAGCGTCAGCACCCCCAGCAGCACCGCCACCGCGTGCGCCATGCGATTGAGAATGAAACCCGCCATGCCCTGCTCTGGTGGAAATGAAACCGGCAGCCGGGCGGCAACAGAAACGCCCGGAGGCAATGCCCCCGGGCGTATGAGGAATTTCTTGGGTAACGCGTAGCCCACAGCGGCAGACGTTCACCGTCTGCAACCGCACGCTCGCCCTCTACCATCCGGACTGTACCGTCGGCCCCGGAGTTTCACCGGATCATGCTCGCGCCACGTCGTGCGCTCGCTCGCGGGCTATACCGCCGGTCAGGACTTGACCGGCCTAGCTCGCCGATCTCACCAAACCCCGAGGACTTTGCGTATCGAAGGATACGCCGTGTGCCCCCAGCGCGTCAATCTGCAGTTTTCACTCCAATTTGCGCCGTGTTGGAGCTCTCCGGCCACTTCAGCGCCGGCACGACCTTGTCGCCGTAAAGCTTGAGGAACGGCGCCTGCTCTCGGCCCACATTGTGGACGTAGATCTCGTCGAAGCCGAGATCCACGAAGTGCTGCAGGTAGGCGATGTGCTCGTCCGCATCCGGGCTGATCAACACGCGGTTCTTGTAGTTCTCCGGGCGCACCAGCTTGGCCATCGCCTCGAAGTCTTCCGGCTCGCGGATATCGCCCTTCGGAAACGCCATACCGCCGTTCGGCCAGTCGCGCACCGCCGCCTCGGTCGCCGCCTCCACGGTCTCGGCGTAGGAGACCTTGACCTGCAGCATCTTCGGCATGGTCGCCGGGTCCTTGCCGGCGTCCCGCGCGCCCGTCTCGAAGCGCTCCACCAGCATCTTCAGCTTCTCGTCCGCCGCGCCCACGGTGATCAGGCCGTCAGTGAACTTGCCGGTGCGGTACGACATGATCGGGCCGCTGGTGGCGATGTAGATTGGCGGCGCCTTCTCCGGCAGCGTGTAGAGCTTGGCGCCCTCCATCTTGAAGTGCTCGCCCCGGTGCTTGATCTTCTTGCCGGTGAACAGCTTGGTGATGATCTCGATCGACTCCATGAGCCGCTCAAGCCGCACCGGCGCCTCCGGCCAGTAGTCGCCCACGATGTGCTCGTTCAGCGCCTCGCCGGCCCCCAGCCCAAGGAAGAAACGGCCGGGGTACATCTCCTCCAGCGTCGCCGCCGCCTGCGCGATGATTGCGGGGTGATAGCGGAAGCCGGGTGGCGTCACGCCGGGGCCGAAGGTCAGGTTCGTCACCGCGCCCAGCGCGCCCATGAACGACCACACGAAGCCGGACTGCCCCTGCGACGGCACCCACGGGTTGAAGTGGTCCGACGCCATGATGCTGGTGAAGCCCTGCGCCTCCGCTTCCTGACAGAATTTCAGCAGCGCGCTCGGCGAGAACTGCTCCATCGACGCCGCGTACCCAAGACCACCCATCGTGTTTCCTTCCCGACTCTCTAGCGAAACAGGTCCCGCTCTGGACCCATGATCAGATCGCGTCCTGTGCCCGGCGCGGCCTCCAGCGGCGGCTCGTAGCCCCGGATGATCGCCACCGGCCGCGCCGCCAGCTTGTGCATCACCAGCTCCGCCGCCGCCGCCAGTTCGTCCGCCACCGCCAGAATGGAGGCGGACAGCTCGTAGCCGCCGGAATCCTCCAGCCCCCGGTAGTCGGCCAGCGGCGACATCCCGCTGACCCCGATGGCGACGTTGACGATGCCGAAGCGCCACGGCCGGCCAAACGAGTCGCTGATGATCAGCCCAAGCGCGTCATCCGGCCCGAACCCGAAGCGCTGCACCAGCGCTTCGCGCAGCGCCGCCGCCGAAGCATCCGGATCGCGCGGCAGCAGCACGACGTGATCCAGCGAGACATTCGAAGCGTCGACGCCCGCATTGGCGCAGACGAAGCCGTGCTCCGTCTCCGCAATGATCAGGCCATTGTGCATGCGCACGATGCGCTTCGCCTCGCGCAGCACCACCTCGGTCTTGCGCGGGTCCTTGTCCCAGCGCGTCCCGATCTGGACCGCCAGCGCAGAGGGCTCGATCTCGCGCAGGTCGATGACCTGCCCCTCGGCCTTGGAGACGATCTTGTGCGTCACCACCACGATGTCGCCCGGGAGCAGTCCTTCCCCGCTGGCGGCGATGGCGTCCCCGATCAACGCGGCGATATCCGCGCCAACTGGAACTTCCGGAATGCCGTCAATGCCGATGACTCGCACGTCGCCGCTGCTCAACTGCCAATCGCTCCACATCGCAGCGCCGGCAGCGCCCAGAAGTCGGGCTGCCACGCGGCGGGTTGCTCGCTCTGCATGAATTCATCCCAGTCCGATGGCGTATCGAGATCGAACCCTATGCCATGCGCCATCACCACGTTCGCCGCCAGATCGAGGCGCGCGGCCTCGGCGAGGTGCTTCTCCAGACTGCCGCCGCCGAACGCGAAGCGGAACTGCTCGCCGGCGCCGGCCAGCCGCAGCAACATCGCGTTCGTGCCCTCGCCGCGCCGGTCGGCGCCCAGCGTCACCGGACCAGTCTGCCGCACCAGCGTCCGCACATCGTGCGTGGAGAGGTTCGGCAGGTCGGCGAAAAGCGAGAGCAGCGCATCTGCGTCGCGCTCCAGCGCCCACGCGCGGGCGGCCTCCAGCGCCCCGTTCAGGCCGGGGTGCTCTTCCGGTTGCCGCAGCGGCGTCACCCGCCGACCCATCTCACTCGCCCACTCCAGCACCTCGCGCTCCGGGCTGACCACCAGCACGGTGTCCACGATCTGCGAGGCCGCCAGCGTGCAGACCACACGGCTGGCCGTGCGCCGGAGTAACGCAGCGCGCTGATCGCCTGTGAGAATGGAGGCCAGCCGGGTCTTGCCCTCGCGGAAGGAGCGGATCGGCACGACGCCGATGATCAGTTCGCTCACCGCGCCGCCCGCTCCGGCTGCAGCGACCCCGCGAAGCCCAACACCTCGCGCGCAAAGCGCTCGCGGTCCTCCGGGTCGCCCATGATCGAGTTGGTCGCCAGCACGCGCGTGCCCAGCGCCTCGATGGCGGGCGCCAGTTCCGCGTCTGCGTGGTCGATCACCAGCCCGTCGATCAGGTCGCCGTAGATGCGGGCCACGCCCAGCGCCGAGACCTCGTGCCCCAGCGTGCGCAGCATGTTCGCTGCCGGGCCTTTCAGCGCTTGCCCCCCGATGATCGGGCTCACCGCGACCACCGGCGCCGTCGTCTCCGCCAGCGCCACGCGCAGGCCCGGCGTCGCCAAGAGCGGCCCGATGCTGACGATGGGGTTGGACGGCGCCAAGATCACCAGCTCGGCAGCGGCAATCGCCGCCAGCGCGGCTGGATTCGCACGCGCCGCCTCGATGCCGGCGAAGCGCACCTCCAGCACATCATCTGCCTGCCGCCGCCCCACGAAGTAGGTCTGAAAATCGAGCCACCCCTCGGCAGCGCGAATCTCCGTCGCCACCGGGTCGTCGGTCATCGGCAAGATCGCGGTGGGAACGCCCAGTGCCCCAGCAAGCTCCGCCGTCGCCGCGCTCAGGGGTGCGCCCTGCTGAAGCCGCTCGGTGCGCAGGATGTGCGTGGCGAAATCGCGGTCGCCCAGCAGGAACCACGGGTCGCGCTTGTAGCCTGCAATGGCGTCCAGCGTTTTGCGGGTGTCGCCCGCTACGCCCCAGCCGTTGACCGGGTCGGCGATCCCCGCCAGCGTGTACATCACGGTGTCGAGGTCGGGCGAGATGTGCAGCCCGTACAGGCTGAAATCGTCCGCCGTGTTGACGACGGCGGTCAGGTCGCCGTGAGGCAGCGCGCGTTGCAGGCCCTGCGCCATCCGGGCGCCGCCCACCCCGCCCGCGAGTACGACGATCACGTGCGCTTACCCCTCGCCGTCGAACCCGTGGCTGTCGATCTTGTCGATGGTCAGAATCAGGGTCACCCGCTCCTGCGCCGCGAAGCCGGTGGCGGAGGCGATCATCGCCTCAGCGTCCTCCGGGCTCTCGTACCGTCGCGCCAGCGCCGCGATATCCGCCTGCGCGGTCGCCTGATCGTCGTTCATCGTAATTGTGCCTTCGATGGTCACGTAGCGCTGGCCCTCTTCCATGCAGACGGAAGCCCGGCCATCGGTGAGCAGGTTGCGATCCTTCTTGCGGCCCCGCTTCGTGTTCATCATGATGGTGTCGCCGCGCAGCTGGTACCACATCACCGTTTGCTGCGGGCTGCCGTCGCTGTTGATAGTGCCGAGCACGCCAAAGCGCGGTTCGTCCAGAAACGCCCGCACATCCGACCGAATTTCCACGTTGCGCCCTTCCGCGACGGCTGAAAAGATGCTCCGAGTCTACTCACCGGTTGAAGGCGCATTCCAGTCAGCCCCGCCCGATATACTCGCCGCCTGAGGCAAAGCCGCCCGCTGCCCAAGGAGCATGCATGCCGACCGTTCCCCTCGCCGAGGCGAAAAAACCGTTCACGCTGGCCATCGACGCCGGCACCTCCTCTGTACGCGCGCTCGTCTTCGACAACGCCGGCAACCCCATCGAGGGCGCGGAGGCGCAGATCCCCTACCGCATCGAGACGACCCCGGATGGCGGCGCAACGTTCCCGGCGCCGGAGCTGTTCGGCTTGACCGTCGCCACCATCGACCAACTCGTGGAGGCTATCGGCGACGCCGCCAGCGAGATCACCGCCGCCGGGACCACCTCCTTCTGGCACAGCCTGCTCGGCCTCGATGCGGACGGAGCGCCCTGCACGCCGATTTACTACTGGTCGGACATCTGCAGCGCCCCGGACGCCCTCGCCCTGCGCGAGGAGCTGAACGCGAACGCGGTCTGGCAGCGCACCGGCTGCCGCCTGCACCCCTCCTACTGGCCCGCCAAGCTGCGCTGGCTGCAGCGCACCGAGCCAAAGATGGTGGCGCAGGTCGCGCGCTGGTGCTCCTTCCCGGAGTAC
>JASGGF010000286.1:0-7161 GCA_047605145.1 Thermomicrobiales bacterium
GCTGCCGAATCCAAACATGCCCTCGCGCGCCAGGGGGAACACGCCGCCAGCCAAGACCAGGAACAGGATCGCCGCGACACCGAACGCGGGAACGGCGCGCGATTGACCGCCGCGCAGGGCGCTGAGCGTGGCCGCCATCTGCCCGGCCCAATACCCCGCGAGCACGAACCCGACGAGCACGGCGGCGAATAGCGTGTTCTGGGCCAGGCTGCCGAAGCTCTCGGTGGCCCAGCCAAACAGGGCCGTCGGAGTCAGGCGCGCCACGGCGCCGACCACCGTTTCTGGCAGGGAAGGCGCGCCCGTGGCGCCCAGCGTGGCCCGCCAAAGCAGATCAAGAAAGAGGACGGCGAGGGCGGCTAGCGCCCCGGCGCGGCCGGCGGTACGAGCAGGGAGAGGGGTCAAGGCAGGTTACCTCCGCGAAAAACAGTTGGGGCAGGCAGCGGGAGGGCTCCGTGTGCTGCAACTATCTCACGATACGCAGAATTGGGGCTGCCTGGATCAATGCGCCACGGCGGTGCGCTAGCGCGGGGTGGCGTCCAACCCGAAGGCATCGTTGGCGCGACCGGTTGGCACGGGGTGGGCCGTGTCACCGTCGCCGCGCGCCTGATGCGCCTGCACGGTGGCGACCAGCACCTGGTCGAGGAACTGGTTGATCTCCGCGTAGAGGCGGATGGCTCGCCGGGTAGCCAGTCCCTGCTCCTCGATCAGCGCGCTGACCGCCTGCACCACCGGGAAGCGGAAATAGATGAACGCCTCGACCGTCTCGGAGGCAGACAGGCCGAGATCTGCGCCGCTGCGGCCATAGTGGGAGCCGATCTGCAGCGCCTCGTCCAGTAGGGCGGCGCGGTCTGCGGCGGTGGCGGGGGAGGCGGCGAAGCGCACGGCCAGATCGACGAGCCGCCGGCCCAGGCGGCGGTGCTCCTCCTGCGTGGCGCCGCCGTACACCCGGAACCACGGGCGCTCGCGCATGACACGCAGGTAGTCATCTTCGTAGCCGGAGAGGGAGCGGTCCGTGATGGTCTGCCGGGAGACGCGGGGGCGCTCCTGCAGCTGCGGGCCATCGCCGACCAGCGAGCGCAGATCGGCTTCGGCGTAGCGACGGTGGCCGCCCGGCGTACGGAACACGGGGACCTTGCCGCTGTCACTCCAGCGGCGCAGGGTGCTTTGATCGACGCCAAGAAAGGCGCAGGCCTCGTGGATCGTGAGCCAGCGGCCGCCTGATGGCTCCTGGACCGGGTGGCCGTTCGCTTCGTGTTTCTGCTGCACCTTGCGCCCTCGCGGCATCGGCGACCTCCCGGTTCCCGGCGGCGCGGCTCTGCGCCTATGGAACGATGATCTCTCCGCAACAAGCCGGTTCCAGCGCGCCGCGGAGATGTGGAGCCGGGCCAGTGTACATATGGGCAAAAGGCTGTCAACCCGGTTTTCCGGGCCCGCGCGGGGCGCGATATCGCACTTGACACGCCCCTAGTGTCTCGGGAAAATCATCAGGCGATTCAGGAAAAAGCTTGGGCTAAACGAGTTTGCCGGCGGCTCTCCACGCGCATCGTGGGGTGAACTGGTGGTGGGCGCGTTGTGCGATAGGAGCGGTCATGGACGACGCATATTCCGGCCAATCACTCGGGTTCACGCCTGCCGATGGCGCCGGACGCCGCACAGCCTTGCGGGCCATCGGCATGGCGGCGCTCGGGGTGGTGGCGACGGTCTCGCTCCCGGGTGATGACGCCAGCGCCGGCAGCTCGAAGAAGCGCAAGAAGCGGCGCGCCAGCGCGGAGAAGAAGGCCAAGGCGAAAGCAGGGCCGACCGGTCCCGCTGGCCCAACCGGCCCGCAGGGTCCCGCCGGCGGCGGTGGTGGGGGCGTAACTGGGCCAACCGGCCCAACCGGTGCGACCGGCGCGACCGGCCCCACCGGCGCCAATGGCGCAGGCACGCCGGGCGAGAAGGGCGACAAGGGCGACCCTGGCGAAAAAGGCTATAAAGGCGACACTGGGGAAAAGGGTGACATTGGGGAGAAGGGTGATCAGGGCGAGCCAGGGGAGAAGGGCGACACCGGGGAGAAGGGTGATCAGGGCGATCCGGGAGAAAAAGGCGACGCCGGAGAGAAGGGCGAACCAGGCGACAAGGGCGACACTGGCGAAAAGGGTGACACCGGAAGCACTGGTCCCGAGGGGCCGACCGGTCAACCCGGCGACAAGGGTGACAAGGGCGACAAGGGTGATTCTGGCGCTACCGGCGCAGCGGGGGAGAAAGGCGACAAGGGCGACACCGGCGCGACCGGGCCACAGGGACCAGCCGGCAGCGGTGGGGGCGGCGGGACTGTCACGATAGAGATCAAGCATTCCGCCGAGACGCCTTTGGGCTCCTCGCAGCACGATCAGGCCTCAGCGCGAGCGATCTGCCCAGCGGGAGCCTTGGTGATGGGGGGTGGCGGACAGTTGGGCGGAGGCAGCGTAGAGGGCGCTGTACTGATGTCGGCGTATCCCCACCAGGGCGATGACGGTGACGAGTATCGCGTGGTTTACCTGCGCGCCTATGACTCACTGGACCCGAGCTTCGAGACAACGATCTCCGCGTACGCCGTCTGCCTCACGGTTTCAGAAAATAACTGACGATTGACAAAACGCAGGAGGGAGAGCGAATGCACTCCCTCCTGCGACGTTACTCGCGTAGCGTTAGCCCCGCGCGGCCTCGCCGAGCGCCCGGATGCCGTCGGTGTCGTCGAGATCATCCAGCCACTGCAGCATGATGCCGGCGGCGCCGGCAGCTTCCCACGCCCGCAGTTGTTCCGCGATTTGGTCCGCAGTGCCCACCACCTGACCGCCGGCGCGCAGTTCATCAGCGTCGGCGCCCTTCAGGCGTTCGGCCAGTTGGGCTTCGTCCTTGCCGAAGATGACGCGGGTCATCACCGTCCGCTTCACGTCCCCCGGCTGCCGCCCCTGCTGCGCCAGCAGGTCGTCCAGCAGGGCGTTGCGCTCGCCGAAGGTCTCGTGGCTGACGTACACCCCGTTCCACTCGTCGGCGAAGCGGGCGGCCAGCGGCAGCGTGCGGCGCGGGCCATTGCCGCCGATCACCACCGGGATGCGGTTGACCGAAACCGGGTTCGGCACGATCTCCGCTCCGGCCAGCGGGTAGAACTCGCCGTCGAAGGTGACTGGGCCTTCGTCGTGCAGCAGGCGGGTCACCACCTCCAGCGATTCCTCGAAGCGGCGGAAGCGGGCGTCGAGATCGAGCAGGTCGAAGCCCCACTCGTCGTGCTCGCGCACCATCCAGCCCGCGCCAAGGCCCAGCCGCAGCCGCCCCGGCGAGAGGCCGTCGATCCCGGCGGCGGTCCACGCCGCGATGCGCGGATCGCGGAAGGAGACCGGCGCCACGACCGGCCCGAAGGCGACGCGCTCGGTGTTCCCGGCCAACCACGTCAGCGAGGTCCACAGCTCCAGCGAATCGAGGTGGGCATCTTCCGCGTTCGTGAAGTGGTCAGAGACATACAGGCCGTCATACCCGGACTCCTCGACGGCGCGGGCAATGCCCTGCCAGCGCTGCCAGTTGACCCCGTCCTGCCCCTCGATCATCAGGTTGACGTCGATCATGGTGCTCCTCTCAGATGTCACATGGCGAACCGACATGATCAGAGATTGTCGCCGATGGCTTGCCGGTCTGCCGCCCCGCCCGGTTCCCGCAACTCAATAGGAGAGCAGGCTGACCACCGGGAGGTCGCCGAGCTTGCTGCGGCCATCCAGCGCCGTCAGCTCGATCAACACCGCGATCCCGGCCACCTCGGCGCCGAGCCGCGTGACCAGATCGGCAGTGGCGGCCGCCGTGCCGCCAGTGGCCAGCACGTCGTCAATGATCAGCACGCGTTGGCCGGGGCGCAGCGCGTCCTCGTGAATTTCGAGGGTGTTCGTGCCGTACTCCAGCGCGTAGTCGGCGCGGGCGGTGGCGCGGGGCAGCTTGCCCACCTTGCGCACCGGCGCCATGCCCACCCCCAGCGCGTACGCCACTGGCGCCCCGAAAATGAACCCCCGGCTCTCGATGCCAGCCACGATATCGACGCCGGAGAAGGACCCGGCCAGCGCATCGACGGCGGTACGCAGTCCCTCGCCGTTCTCCAGCAGCGGCGTGACATCGCGAAACAGGATGCCGGGTTGGGGAAAATCGGGCACGTCCACAATCAGGTCGCGCCAGAGGGTTTCGCGGGTATCGGTCATGGGTGCATGCTCCATTGGCGTTGCGCGCCAGCTAGCGCCGCGAGCGGCGGCGCGATTTCTGTTGCACTCTATCGTTTCTGAAATCCGGGTGATAGACTCGCGGTGTGCGGCAGCGACCGCGCCGGGCGTGTTCGTACGCCCGCGATGGTACGGGAACTTCGCGAATTGGGGCGCGAACCCGTGCAAGGGGGGATTCGAGATGAGTTACCGGTCTGGCGCCGGCGCAGCGCTCGCTGCCGGCGGTCTGGCGTTCGAGATGTCCAAGAAGTGGTGGGTGCTTGCCCTGCGCGGCGTGCTGCTCATCATCATGGGCATTCTGGCCTTCACCAGTGCGCTCTTCCTGATTACGCTGATCGGCGCCTACATGCTGATTGACGGCATCGGCATGCTCTGGGCGGGCTTCGGCCCGCAGCCCACGGGTCAGAGCCGGTGGCCGCTGCTGCTCGTCGGCATTCTCGGCATCGTGGCGGGCCTGATCGTGATCGGCAACCCGGTCATCGGCGGCCTCACCATTGTCTGGGTCATCGCGGCGTGGGCCATCGTGGTTGGCCTGTTGGAAATCGTCTCCGCCATCACGCTCCGCAAGGAGATCGACAACGAGTGGTGGATGATCCTCACCGGCGTGCTATCGGTGATCTTCGGCGTGCTGGCGTACATGAACCCGCTAGCCGCGGGCTCGGCGATTCAGACGATCTTCGCCATCTTCGCCATCATCGCTGGCGTCTTCTCGATCGCGCTGGCGTTCCGCGTGCGCAGCTTCGGCAAGGAGATCGGCGCCGTTCGCTAGCGAACCGCGCCACAGGCAGTCTCCGGGACGGGGCATGGCGGCGACGCCGTGCCCCGCGTCGTCAGCGGGCCGCGCGTATCATCGAAGACACACGCGTGGCGTTGTGAGGGGATACGGACCATGCTTCAAGCCGTCGTCAGCCGCTGGTGGATCTTCCTCGCGCAAGGTGTCGCGATGCTGATTCTGGCCGGAGTGGCGTTCACCCAGCCCGCCATCATCATCCAGATTATCGGCGCCTACGTCCTGATCGACGGGGCACTGAAACTCGTCTCGGCCTTCACGAACAAGAAGGACGACGATGGCCGGATCATGAACATCGTGACCGGGCTCGTCGGGGTCATTGTCGGTGTTATCGTGTTCGCCAACCCGGCGGCAACAGCCGCCGTCGTCACCTACCTTATTGCCCTCTGGGCCATCATCATCGGCGTCTTCCTCTTCATCTGGGGCGGTCAGGTCAAGGAGCAGCTCACGGAATACTGGCTGCTTTGGGTGCTAGGTGGCCTTTCCATCCTGTTTGGCATCCTCGTCTTCACGGATCTGCTGGCTGGCTTCATCACGCTGGTCACCATCTTCGAGATCTTCATGGTGGTCGGTGGGATCATGGCCATCGTGCTCGCATTCCGGATCAAGGCGATGGGTGATCGCCTCGGCCTGCTCGCGTAGGGCCACGGTAGACGCAGCGCCGGGAACGCGGCTGCCGCCGGACAGCCGCGTTCCTGCTGGCGCCACGGGGAGCAATGCCTGTGCAGGGGAAACCCGTCGCCATCACGTTGCTGGCGATCCTGTTCTGGATCGCGGGGGCCATCAATGTGGTCGGCGCGCTGCAGGAGTTCGGGCATTTCCCCGAGCTGGCGGCGGGCGCTGGCACGCTGTTCCTGGACAATCAGCTCGATGGCTGGGTGCTGGCCGGGCTGGCCATCATCAGCCTTTTCCTCTCGGGCGGCCTGTGGGCCGGGCACAGCTGGGCGAGCCGGGCCGTGATCGTGGTGGCGGTTGTGAACCTCCTCGCCACGCTCCTCACCCGCTTCGAAGGCGGTGGATCGTGGCTCAATGTGATCCCCGGCCTCGTGGTCAACGCCGCCATCCTGCTCTACGCGCAAACGGCGGACGCCCGCGCGGCGTTGCGCTCGTGACGCCGGTGACCGCGACCGGCCGGAGCCAGACGCAGGCATGAGCGCCAGTTCCGGGTCATCAAATGGCGGCACGCCGGCTGCGCCGGAGTTGCACCCGGCGTACATCGCCGCCGGGCTGTCCTTGCAGGCAAACCTGCAAGCCGGGCAGGACGCCGCCAGCGCCGCGCCCGGCGCGAAGCCGATGCAAGCGCACGGCGCCCGTGGGGTGACGCGCGCGCGCATCCGGCGGCGTCCGGCCCGCATTTCGCATCAACGGGCTAACCCGGCGCGTGTCGCCCCCCCGCCCGTCGCCGCAAAGCCGGTCAAAGACAACAACTCCGAGCTGCGGGACTGGATCAAGGACAACGCCGCGCTGCTCTCCAACGCCAGCCTGCTCATCAGCATCGCGGCGATTGCCCTGAAGGCGCTGCCCGCCGATGGCGTGCTGAATCCCTACATTCAGGCCCTCATCTTCGGGGCCGCCCTCATCCTGCTACTGGAGATGCACTACCAGTGGCCGGATGATTTACAACTGCACCCGTTCCGGGAAAACGCGTTCCGCAAACCGGTGTTCGCCCACCATCACTCGCGGCGCATGACCGCCTTCGCGGTGCTGATGCAACTGGCGACCGGGCTGTTCGTACTGTGGGCCACGCTGACCAACCCGATGATTCTGTTCCCGTTGGCGGCATTCGGCATCTTCCTCGCCTTTCGCCAGTGGTATTTCCGGCGCTTTACCGGCATTCCGGCGCGCATCCTCGGTGTGCTGGCGATGATCGTGGTGTTGCTGCTAACCGAGTTGATCATGGCGGTGGCCTACGCTGCGTTCACTGGCGGCCAGATTCACATCTATCTTGGCGACCGCCCCCCGACTTAAATGCATCGCGCACGCCTTCTCCTGCTGGGCCTCTTGCTGTTCGCTGCGGCTTTCCCGGGTGTTCGCGGGAGGTCGGCCGCCGCGTCGCCCGGGTGCAACGCGCCCCCGGCCAGCGCGACCGGGCTGGTCGCGGTGCTGAGCGCGCCGGTGCAGGGCGCGCCCGTTGGCGCGCTGCAGGGCGAT
>JASGGF010000287.1:0-7133 GCA_047605145.1 Thermomicrobiales bacterium
CATCCGGCGTCCCTTGCGACTCCAGCCAGTTCGCCAGCTCCACCGTGGTGATGATGCCGGCGCCGTGCGCGTGGGCCAGCGCCTTGGCGTCGCCGACGTGGTCGTTGTGGGCGTGGGTGATCAGGATGGTGGTGGGCTTGACCGCGCTGGCCGCGATAGTGGCGACGGGGTTGCCGGTGATGAAGGGGTCAATGACGACGGTGTGGCCCGCGTCATCCTCCAGCAGGAACGCGGAGTGGCCGATGTAGGTGAGGGTGGGCATGGGAGAAGTCTTCCTTCCGCTGCGTCGGGCGCGTCAGTGCGGCCCCTATCGTGACACACGGGAAGGGTGATTGACACGCGCCGCGTTAGCTGAAGATCTCCGCCACCGCGACCCGGAACCCCGGCAGCACGTCGCCGCCGTCCAGCTCGTCGCCCACGCCGAGCGTGCGGGGCGATTGGTCCAGCGCAAACACGGTGATTGGCTCCGCCTCCGGGTCCGCCACCCAGACCAGCGGCACGCCTGCTTCCTGATACAGGGCGATTCTTACGGCCATATCCTCGGCACGATCTGCGGGGGCGAGCGTTTCCAGCGCGAGATCGGGCGGGACGTTGACGAAATGCTCCCGCGCCTTGCCCTGCGGCGCGCGATCTTCGCGGACGTACGCGCCGTCCGGGGCGACGACCGTTGCGCGATCCGGGAAGAGCACGAACCCGCAGTTTGCGGCATACACCCGGCCCAACTCGCGCTCGCGCACATACGGATACACCTGCATCATGACGCTGATGCTGATACTGCTGGACCACGCCGATCCGGCGGGCATCTGGACCACGACGCCATCAACCAGCTCCACGCGGTCATCGCCGCAAGTGGCCTCGAACTCGGCGATGCTGATGCGTGTGGCGCCCATGGGGACCTCCCTTGGCGGGGGTGATGGCGGGCGGGGTGCGTATGTGGGACGAAGCATAGCCGGGGGACGGAGAGTCCCCGGGTCATCCGCCCGGGGGCTCTCAAGCTTGGTGCAAACTGCGACGGGGAACATCGAATTGGCGGGAAGCCCTCACCCCCAGCCCCTCTCCCGATGCGCGGGAGAGGGGAGCCGAACGGCGACATCGGGCGGGGTCTGCGGCGCAACTACGCCGAAGCTGGCGGTATCGTCCGGGTCGCGAGCCCCTCTCCCGCGCATCGGGAGAGGGGTTGGGGTGAGGGCTGCTCCGAGGCAAGAAGCCTCGCAGAGCCAATCCGCACCAAGTGTTCTCCACGTTGATCGAGACACGGTGCGCGGCGGCGCTATTCCTGCGCCGCCGCCGTGATCACGAACGAGGGGTGGTAGGCGTCGTGGGTGGGGCCGTACCACTCGGTTAACAGCTCGCTGTACCAGCGGGCGCGGCCGGGGTTGGTGTACCAGCGCACACCGGTGTACTCCGCCGCCTTCAGGATGCCGAGCACCGCGTGGGTGATCTCGTCGTCCACGAAGTCCGGGCCGATGGGCGAGATCAGCCAGCGCGCCACGTTTTCGGCGGAGCGGCGCGAGAGCGCCGGGTTCTGCGTGACCTGATTGACGACGTAGAAGATCGGCTGCACCTCCGGCAGCCAGTCCAGATCCACCAGCTCATTGCGGACATAGGAGATGAAGGTGCCGAGGTCCGCTTCCTCCGGCACGCGCACCGGCAGGCCGTACGGCAGCGCGCCGTCCGCCCGCTCGCCCATCGGCAGGCCGGCGCCCGCCTCCATGCCGAGGCGCACCTCGGCGTCCAGCCAGAGCATCCGCGCCGCGAGGCCATCCGGCCCGGCGAGGCGCCCCACCTGCGCGAGGGCGCGGCCGGCATCCGGCGCGTCCTCCGGCGTCAGCAGCGCCGCCACCTTCTCCGCCAGTGCGGCGTCGTTGAACGCGATCAGCGCGCCGCCGTCTTCGTCATCCAGATGCAGCCCGAAGACGGTGGCGGAGCCGGGCAGCCCGGTTCCGCCCTCCTGCAAGGGCGCGGGGAGGGTGAGGCCGTGGTCCACGAGGTAGGTCACGCCGGGCAAGGGCAGCGGCGGCGGCGCGGCCATACCGCCCACCGGCTGCGCCCACAGCACGCGCACGCCCTCGAGGCCCGGCGTCTCCGGCACGAACGCGAGGTCCGCGTCCAGCTCCACGAAGCGCGGCGTGCCGCCACTGCGCTTGACCGCCTCGGAGAGGTAGCGGCGCGTGTTCGCCGGGATGGCGACCGGCTCCTTGCCTGCCACGCCCAGCGCGGCCATCAGCAGCTTGCGGGCGCGGTCTGGCGAGCGGACCAGCAGCAGCGGGCCAGCGAAGCCGAGGTATTCCCGCCACGCGGCCAGCGCGGCCTCGGGCGTAGGCGCTTCGGGGATTGTGGCGTCCTCAGGTAGCAGCAACGATTGCCGCAGGGAGGGGTGAGATGGGTAGTCTGCAGACCGAACCGGCTGCATTTCCTCGATGCCGAGCGTTCAGAAGCCGCCCAGCCATTGGTCTCGCCATGTATCACGGTCGAAGGGCATCGTCAGGGTCTCCCGTGGGCAAACACGCAAATGGTCACTGACTGAATATCCTACCACCAGGGTCGGGTATATGAGCGGTCGGGTATGTGAACGCGGTCGGCGCTCCCTCCGCGTGCCACCACCACCTGCCCCACCCCCATGTCGTCCCGATGCCGCAGCGAGGGACCGCGCACCGCCAAGCGCAAGGTCACGGCGCCAGTTCGTTCGCCCGCCACTCCGGCTTTCCGCTCTACCCGCGCCTCAAACTCCGACGCCGTAATGGGGGCGAAGAGGGCGCCGTCTCCCCGATGGTTGGGGGTGCGCGGTCCCTCGCTGCGGCATCGGGACGACAGCGTGGGGGGTGTGCGCCGCGAACGATCCTGGCGAAGCCATCGCGGGAGGCGACGATCTCCGGCAAGATCCCGGAAGGCGATTCGCTGGGGGGCGCGGCCCTGCTGCCCCGCCCGTAGAGCGCGAACGCGCGCGCGGGCTGCGATACTCGCGGGGCGAGACGACCTCACCGGCAGCACGCGCAAGGAGCAAGCACGAGACATGGGCGCACCATCCCCCGAAACTCCCCTGAAAGTCGGCCTGATTCTGCCGGAGACCGAGCGCCAGATGAACGGCGGCACGGCCAGCTGGCGCGATCTGGCCGAGATGGCCCGCCTCGGCGAGGAGATCGGGGCCGATTCGCTCTGGTTCACCGACCACCTCATTCACCGCGTGCCCGGCGAGGAGCCGCGCGGCATGTGGGAGTGCTGGTCGCTGATCTCCGCGCTGGCGGCGGTGACCGAGCGCGCCGAGATCGGCACGCTGGTGCTGTGCAACAGCTTCCGCAACCCGGCCCTGCTGGCGAAAATGGCGGATACCGTGGAAGAGATCAGCGGTGGCCGCCTCATTCTCGGCATTGGCGCGGGCTGGAACGAGCCGGAGTACCGCGCCTTTGGCTACCCCTTCGACCACCGCACCGACCGCATCGCCGAGGCGCTGCAGATCATCGCGCCGCTGCTGCGCGAGGGGCACGTGGACTTCGAGGGGACGTACTACACCGCGCGCGATTGCGAGCTGCGCCCGCGCGGGCCGCGCCCCGGCGGGCCGCCGATCATGATCGGGGCCTCGGAGGCGGGGCCGCGCATGCTGGAGCTGGCGGCGCGCTACGGCGACAGTTGGAACACGTGGTTCAGCTCCACGAAGAACACCGTCGAAGGGCTGCAGCCGCTGCTGGCCCGTGTCGATGCCGCCTGCGAGGCAGAGGGGCGCGCGCCGGAGACGCTGGCGCGCAGTTGCTGCGTCATCGTCGAGGTAGGGCCGCACGAGCCGAGCGCGATGACTGGCGCGCCGATCTCCGGTTCCCCGGCGGAGATTGCCGCCGGGCTGCGCGCCTACGGCAATGCTGGCGTTTCCCACCTGCAGGTCTGGCTGGAACCGAACACCATGGACGGGATTGCTGCCTTCGCGCCCGTGTTGCAGGAACTGCGTTCCTGAGGGGGAGCCGCTGCGCTCAGGGGGTGGCGGCGCTACGCGCCTCAGGGAGTGTAGGGGGGTGCAGGGCTCCGAGAACGGAGGGTTTCGCGGCCACCCCCACATCCGGGTGCGTCCTGAGCTTGTCGAAGGACCTCGCTCCCTGCTGGCGCGCTGTGCGGCAGCCATGGCGCTCGGGAGCGGGTGCACGCCCATCGCGGTCGTGGGTGGCGGGATGCGGTAGGTCGCGGTCGGCAACGAGGTCCTTCGACAGGCTCAGGACTCACCCGCGGGTGAGGTGGTCGCGAAACAGCGCCTGCCGGGCGCCCGATGGTGACGGGGGCGCCGGGTGCTGTAGCGCCGGAAACACCCGCCAAACCTCGCGGTTCACAGAGTGTTGACAATCTGGCGCAGCGGGTGTACGTTCATAGCACGCCGAACACGGACGGGAGCAATCCCCGAAACGCACGGCGAGGCAGACGCCGATGGATCTGGCGCGCAAGCGCAGGATTTGTCGGCGTTTTGCTGTGCCGGCACGGCGGGCGTTTAGACCGGCCCCAGCGGCTGGCGCGGCTCCGGCGGCAGCTCCACGGCAATGCGGTCGCCGGGGCGAACATCGCCGCAGGCGAGGACGATGCCCATGACGCCGGCCTTGCGGATCAGGTTCCCCTCCGCGTCGCGGTCCAGCGTGGCTTTCATCAGGCCGGGGATCAGGCCGTCCAGCTGGTAGCAGGGGTTGCGCAGGCCGGTAATCTGCACCACGGCGTCCGCGCCGATGCGCAGGATGGCCCCGGTGGGGAGGCCGAGCAGATCAACGCCACGCGTGGTGATGTTCTCGCCCATCTGCCCCGGCACGAGTTCGAAACCGCCGGCGCGCAACTCGTCGTGCAGCTCGGCGTGGATCAGGTGGACCTGCCGCAGGTTCGGCTGGTCCGGGTTCTGGGCCACGCGGGAGCGGTGCTTCACCGTCGTGTCCTCGTGGGCGTCCCCCTCCACGCCCAGCCCGGCCAGCAGGGTGATGCGCGTCGTATTCGGCTTGCTCATCGTGTGCCCGCCGCTGCGGCTGACGGCGGTGACCCGGCCCGGCATGCTCGTTACTCCCCGAGACCCCAGTGGATGCGGAGGCGTTCCCCCGCCGCGTTGAAGATCAGCACGGTGAGAAAGATCGCCAATCCGGGGAACAACGTCAACCACCACGCGTCGAGGAAGTATTGCCGCCCCTGCGCCAGCATGGCGCCCCACTCGGAGGATGGCGGCGGCGCGCCCACCCCGAGGTAGCCCAGCGCGGCGGTGGTCAGCAGCGCCGCGCCGATATCGAGCGTCACCTGCACCCCCACCGGCCCGAACGAATTGGGCAGCACATGTCGCGCCAGAATACGGGTATTGGGGACACCGGCGGCGCGCGCCGCCTCGATGTACAGCTCGTTGCGCACCGAGAGCACCTGCCCCCGGACCAGGCGGGCGTACCACGGCCACCAGACGATGACGATAGCGATGAGCGCGTTCAACATATTGGGGCCGAGAATGCTGATGATCGCCAGCGCCAGCACCAGCGCCGGGAAGGCGAGGAACACATCGGTCAGGCGCATCAGGAGGCTGTCCACCGCGCCGCCGGCGAACCCCGCCACCACACCGATCAGCACCCCGATAGAGACGGCGCTGATCAGGATGATGAACACGTTCGGCACCGTGCTGCGGGCGCCGGTGAGGACGCGGCTGAAGACATCGCGCCCTAGCGGGTCGGTGCCCATCAGGTGCGCGGAGGAAGGCGGCTGCAGCTTGGCGGTGATCTGGACGGCGTCTGGATCGTACGGCGCCAGTTGCCGCCCGGCGATCACGATGATCAGCAGCGCCACAAACGGCGTCCAGACTGCGAACGCGCGCAGCCAGGCGCCCACGCGCGGGCGGGGACGCGGGCGGGCAGCCGCCAGCGGGTCAGGCGTAGCGGATGCGGGGATCGATAACGACATACAGCACATCCACCAGCAGGTTCGTCAGCAGATAGAGCGTCGCCACCAGCAGGGTGGAACTGACGACGGGCGCCGTTTCCGCCTTCAGGATCGCGTTCAGGGTGTACAGCCCGAGGCCGGGGAAGGAGTAGACCACCTCCACGAGAAACGCCCCGCCCAGCAGTGACCCGAAGATCATGCCCAGCGCGGTCACCACCGGCAGCAGCGCGTTGCGCAGGGCGTGGCCATACAGCACGCGCCGCTCGGAAAGCCCCTTGGAGCGGGCGGTGCGCACGAAATCCTTGCCCAGAATCTCCAGCATGGAGGAGCGGATGGTGCGGCTGATGATGGCGATGAGCGGCAGGGCGAGGGTCAGGGCGGGGAGGACGAGGTGAGCGAGGCTGTCGCGGAAGCGCGCGCCGTCGCCGCGCAGCAGGCTATCCAGCACGAACATGCCGGTGATGCGCTCGGGGCTGCCGAGCTGCGGCGAGATGCGCCCCGCCGCCGGCAGCCAGCCGAGCTGCTTGTAGAAGATCACCTGAAAGACCAGCCCGACGATGAACAGCGGCAGCGCCACGCTCGCCAGCGCAAACACGCCCGCCGCGTGGTCCAGCGCGCCGCCGCGCCGCGCCGCCGCGAACACGCCCAGCGGCCCGCCAATGGCGATGGCGAGCGCGAGCGCCGCCAGCGTCAGCTCCAGCGTGGCCGGGAAGTAGGCGGCCAAATCTTCCGCCACGGAGCGGCGTGAGGAGTAGGAGTAGCCGAAATCGCCCTGCGCCAGACTGGTGGCGTAGCGCCAGAACTGCTCCGGCAGTGGCTGATCCAGCCCCATCTTCTCGCGCATCGCCTGATAGTGCTCCGCGCCCGCCTTGCCGACCGCGCCGCGCGCCGGGTCGGCGGGCAGCACGCGGGAGAGGAAGAAGGTGAGCACGCAGATGCCGAGGAGCACCACCAGCAACCCGGCGACACGGCGAATCAGGTAGGCGGCCATGCGTTGACTTTCACGCTGCGGCGGCGGAGTGACCGGGCCATTGACGCATCCATAGGAGGGGTTCGCTGCGGCGGAGAGCCCTCACCCCAACCCCTCTCCCGAAGTACTTGCGCGGGAGAGGGGCTTTCGCCCCCGGCGTCGCGCCAGATTCGGCATGGTTGCGCCAGAAGCCCATCTCGGTGTCGCGATTCGGCTCCCCGCTCCCGCGCAAGTACTTCGGGAGAGGGGCGGGGGGTGAGGGCGTTCGCCATCATGCGGGCTAACTGATCGA
>JASGGF010000288.1:0-7104 GCA_047605145.1 Thermomicrobiales bacterium
GCGCCGCCGGGCCGCGCGTTCTTGCCGCGCTCGCCCCGCTGCCCGCCGAAGCCGCCCGGACCGCCGTGACCCCGGCCGCCACCGAAGCCACTGCGTCCGCCCGGTCCGCCCGGCCCACCCATGCCGGGGCCGCCAAAGCCAGCCAGCAGCGGGGTGTCCGAGACCTCGATCACGGCTTTCGCCGCCGCGGCCTGCTCCTTGTCGATGTCGCCTGCCGCCAGCCGCGCGTCAACGCCCTGCTGCAAGGCGCTGCGGATGGCGGCGTCTACGGCCGTTTCCTCGTCGCCCAGCTCGCTGGCTAGCGCGGCCACGAACTGCTGGTAGTTCTCGGCCCGCTTCGCCTCGAACTCGGCGCGCGCCGCCGCCGGGTCAAACTGGCCCGTGGTCGCTTGATCGTCCGTATCGGCATCCTGCGCGAACGCGCCGGAGCGGCCGCCGAGGAGCACGCCAACGCCGAGGGCGGTCGCGCCCAGCGAGGTCACCATACTGCGTCGGTTCATGAGGTTCTCCTTGCCCGTGTGGGCGGTTGCCGTAGCGCCGCACGGTGCGGCGGTCATTTCCGTGAGCGAGCCCCGGGGGATCGGGGCGTCTGGTTGTGCTCACTCCCTACGGTAGGGGGGCAACCTGAGAACTCGCTGGGAAGCCGCTGCAAGTTGGCCGGGACAGACGCGGGACAAAAATAGGTAATGGAGTCAGTAGTGAATTGGGTATTTCTACGGATGTGTACGCATCCGCGCCGCCGTACTCTCAGGGCAGCGCTGCTGATGACGAGCAGCGTGGTTTCCCGGGAGGACCATGGTGATGCGCGAATTCACTGCCACCGAACTGTCACTCGCGCTTGTCAGATTGACCGACCGCGCCAACGCCGCGAATGTCGCCAGCCGCCGCGCCGCCATCGTAGGGGGCGGTCTGGCGGCGGCAACGTTGCTGCACGGCTACGAACCGGCGCTGGCGAAGAAGCGCCCGGCCATCCGGTACATGCTTTGCCAGCATGGGGTGACGGTCTCGGCCGGGAGCAACAAGCAGAAAATGCAGCGGCTGAAGCGTAATGGGGCCACGCCGGGTTCTTGCCCGTGCGCCACCGACGCCGATTGCCTGAACGGGCAGCCGTGTGTTTCCGGTGACTGCCAGCTCGCCTAGACGGGGTGCAGGTCCGGCCCTACGACGCGCGCCGGACCTGCCACGAAACGGGCTCCAGCGTGTCGCCATCCGGTAGCGCCACGGCCGTCTCGTTGAAGTTCAGCCACACCGCATCGCTGCCGCGCCGCGCCACGCGCACCCCGTCCGGCAGGCGCTGGTGGGGGATGCCCCGTTCCGCCAGCAGCCCGGCCAGCACCTCGCGCAGCAGATCCGGTGACCACGCCCCGACCGTGACCGCGTTGCCGTGGCGCACCACGGCGGCCTCGCCCGCCTGCGGCCCGTCGTCGTACGTCGCCAACGCGCTGCCACCCTGCAGGGCGTAGCTCTCCGCCCAGAACGTGACCTCATGCCCGCCCGCGTGACAGACGAGGCCGGGGCGCATGGAATCGATGTTCCGCAGCGAGCAGCCCAGCAACGGCCGCAGCGGCCCCGGCTGCCCGTCCTCGTGCACGCGGCCCGTGGGCGTGCGGTACGCCGTGCGCGGTCCGGCCACGAAGATTGCGCCCTCGGCGGCCTGCGACAGATGGCGCGCCCGCGCCTCGCCCACGATCTGCAACGCCGGAGCCACGATCAGGTCGTAGCTGCCGAGGTCATGCTCCGGGTGGCGGATATCGACATCCACGCCCAACTCGCGCAACGCGGTGTAGAACAGCAGCATCTGCCGCCAGTAGCTGATTCCCGCGTGGTGGGGCTGCGCGTCGTAGGTCCACAGGCTCTCGTAGTCGTGCAGCAGCACCACGCGCGGAGCCACCGCTGCGTTCGCCCGCCCCGCGATCTCCAGCCCGGCGATCTCCGCGCCGCCGCGATCCAGCGAGCCATCGTGCCGCAGCAGGCCGGAGTGCATCAGCTCCTGCGCCACCGTCGCGGCGCGCCAGCGGAAGTAGCTGATCACATCGCAGCCGTGGGCGTACCCCTGCGCCGTCCACAGCGAGACCGCGCCCGGCGCCGGCAGCGGATTATGGGGCGCCCAGTTGATCTGCCCCGCCTGCTGCTCCATCACCCACGGACCGCGGTTCTCCCCAAAGATGCCCCGGTACAGATCGTGGCTGAAGCTGATCAGATCCGGGTGGCCGGTGCGCGACCAGCGCACTTTTTCCGCGTCCGTCAGCCAAGACAACTCCACGCCCCCGGTGGGGTAGGAATCCCACGCCGCGAAATCGAGCACCGGCGCCAGCTGGTAGTGATCGAACCCATCCTCGAAGCGCATGAAGTTATGGGTGACCCAGCGCCCCGGCGAGAGCCGCCGCAGGATCTCGACCTGCTCGGTGTGGAAATCGGTCATCACCTGCGAGCGGTGACGGTAGAAATCGAGCAGGTGCGAGGGGTTCGCCGAGGCCGGCAGCGCGTTCGGCAGGCCGATCTCGTCCCAGTCGCCGTACGCCTGACTCCAGAAGATGGCGCCCCACGCTGCGTTCAGCGCCTCCAGCGTGCCGTACTGCTCGCGCAGCCACGCCCGAAACGGCGCCAGCGCCGCCTCGCCCCACGCCCGCCCGGTGTCGTGGTCAGCCAGCTCGTTGTCCGTCTGCCAGCCCACCACCGCCGGGTGTTCGCCGTAGCGGCTGGCGATCGCCTCCGTGATGCGGCGGGAGTGCGCGCGGTAGACCGGCGAGGCGGGGTCGTAGTGGCGCCGCGAGCCGTGCTGCATCGTGCGGCCATCCTGCGCCACCGGCAGGATCTCCGGGTGGGCGTGCGTCAGCCACGCTGGCGGCGTCGCCGTTGGCGTGCACAGGATGACCAGTAGCCCCTCCGCCGCCAGCGTCTCCACGGCGGCGTCCAGCCACGCCCAGTCGTACTCGCCGGGGCGCGGCTCCATCAGGCTCCACGCGAACTCCGCGATGCGCACGTAGCGCAGCCCCAGCTCGCGCATCTGCCGCGCGTAGCCGGCCCACCGCTCCTGCGGCCAGTGCTCCGGGTAAAAGCAGACGCCCAGCGCAAACTGCTCGCGCGCATCAATCAGACTGGTCACGCCCCTGTGCCTCTCTCCGCCGGCGCGTCTGCGAGCGCGGCGATCATCGTCTGCGTATCGCAGATGCGGATGCCCTCGTACTCACCCAGCGAGAGCAGCTCGTGGTCTTGGGAAACGATCACGTCCGCCCCGCCTCATTCCGCCGGCACGGGCCGGGCACGCCGGGATTCCGCAATGGCCTCGTCTATCAAGGCGAAGAGCTCATCCTCGGAAATCCCGCTCGCTGCCACTTGCTCGCGCACCGGTGTGAAGTACTCGTACAGCCCCCGCAGCCCCGGCGACAGGGGCTGCTCCGGGCCGGGCGGCGCGGCGACGTCTGGATCGGCCATGGCACACCTCGGGAGCGGCGAGATCATGAATCCCGCAACGGTACTACACCGCCGCGCAGGCGCCGCTTGCGGTTAGGGAGCCACCGGCGCCGGCCGCGAACGCCGGGATTCCGCGATGGCCTCGTCAATCAGCGCGTGTAACTCCTCGTCCGAAATGCCGCTCTCCAGCACCTCTTCGCGAACGGCGGCGAAGTCGTTGTAGAGGTCGAGCAGGGGTTGCTTCAGGAGCGCCGGGGCTGGCGGCGCGGCGCCGCCGGCCGGGCGCCCCTCGCTGCTGGGCGATGTGTCCGAGTCTGCGATGTCGGGAGCGGCCATAGAACACCTCAGTGGTGGCGAAATCGTCGATTCCTGAACGGTACCTCACCCCGCCTGCCACAAGGTTGGCGCACGTCCTGCCCGAAGCTGCTATGATGTTCAACCGAAAGGTTGAATATTGACGGCTGTAACGACCCAACTCGACGCCACCCTGCACGCCCTCGCCGATCCCACCCGGCGCGCCATCGTGCGCCGTCTGGCGCAGGGCGAGGCGCGCGTAACGGAGGTCGCCGCCGCCTTCCCAATCTCGTTGAACGCCGTCTCGAAGCACGTGCGTGTGCTGGAGGGGGCGGGGCTGGTGCGGCGGCGCGTGGTGGGGCGGGAGCACCTGCTGCGCTTCGACCCGGCCCCCCTCGCGGACCCCGCCGCCTGGATTGCGGAGCAGCAATCGCTCTGGCAGCAGCGCTTCGATGCCCTGGAGGCGGTGTTGCAGGAGGAGGATGCGCAGCAGCTCGCCGCCGGGCCGGGAGGATTGCCGGACGCAAATGATTGACCGGCGGGACGCTCCAACACACAGGAAAAGACCCCATGACGCAACACGCGGAACACTCCATCACTATCGTGCGCGAAATCGCCGCCTCAGCCAGCGAGGTCTACGCCGCCTGGACCGACCCCGCCATCATGCGCCGCTGGATGGCCGATGAGGTCGATGCCGACGTGCGCGTCGGTGGCAGCTATCGGCATCGCATCGAGGCCGGCGAGGCCGGAACGTTCGTGCATCGCGGGGCGTATCTGGCGCTGGAGCCGGACCACCGTATCGTCCAGACCTTCATCCCGGAGAGTGAGGATGCCCAGACAGAGGAGGCCTCCTCGGCAGCGTTTCACAACGAGCGGCTGGAGATCACGCTGCGGCCCATCGCGGCGGCGCGCACCGAGCTCACATTCCGTGATGTCTGGGAGGGCGACCCGCTCGATGCCGAAGGCTCGGCGGCGGTGCACACGGCGTGGGGGGAGTGGCTCGATCAGCTCGCCGCCATCTTCCCCGCGCCGGCAACGCCGCTGGATGATGGGCGTACACCCGGTGCGCCGCCGGTGATCGCCCGGGTGCATCGGTTCTTCCCGTACCCCGCTACGCGCGTCTTCGACGCGTGGCTGAATCCGCAACAGGCCCGCCGCTGGCTCTTCGCCACGCCGGCGGGCGAGATGGTGCGCGCGGAAATCGATCCGCGCGTGGGCGGCCGCTTCGTGTTCACGGAGCGCCGCGAAGGCGAGGATGTCGAACACACCGGGGAGTATCTGGAACTTGAGCGGCCCCACCGGCTCGTCTTCACGTTCAGCGTCACCGGGGCCAGCGGGGCGGCCGATGTCGTCCGCATCGACATCGCGGAGCATCCCGATGGCTGTGAGCTATTCCTGAAGCACGAGATGGCGGCGGAATACGCGGAGTATCTAGAGCGGACCGAGCAGGGCTGGACCAGCATCCTGAACGGGCTGGCGGCGTCACTGGCGTCGTAACGGGAACGGGGCGGGCGTCCATCGCGCCCGCCCCGTGATGCGTCGTTCGCAGCGACGTGCCTACCGGCTACGCCCCGCCGATGCGCCCGCCGTTCTCCGCCTGAATCACCACCAGCGCCGGGCGCGGGGCGCCGGCGCCGTCCGGCCACAGGGTGGTCGGCGCCTCGAAGACGCCGCCCTCGCCGGGGTGCTGGATCGACATGAACAGCGAGGTGTTGTCCGGCGTGAAGATCGGGCCAGAGACCTCCGCGCCCGTCACCGCGCTGAAGAACTGGCGCAAGTGGCCGCGCTCCGGGCCATCCACCGGCACCGCGAACAGGCCGTCGTTGATTTCCAGCGTGCGCGGCTGGCCATCCGTGGAGATCCACAGGTTGCCATCCATATCGAACGTGATGTTGTCCGGGCTGGAAATGGCGCTCACCTGATCCTTCGGGAAGCCCGCGAAGTAGGTGGACTCGTCGCCGGGATCGCCGCAGAGCATGAAGATGTCCCACGTGAAGGCTGTGCTGGCGACGTCGCCGCCGTCCTCGGTCACCTCCACGATGTGCCCGTGCTGGTTCTCTGGGCGCGGGTTGGAGGGGGTCGGGTCCTCGTCGCCGTCCGGTGTGCCGCGCTGGGTGTTGTTGGTCATCACCATGTAGATCTTGCCGTTGACCGGGTTGTGCTCGATATCCTCCGGGCGGTCCATCTTCGTGGCGCCCAGCAGGTCCGCCGCGCCGCGCGTGTTGATCAGCACGTCGGCCTGCGATGTAAACCCGTTCTCCGCCGTCAGCGGCCCTTCGCCGAAGGTCAGCGGCAGCCACTGCCCCGTGCCATCCTCGGCAAAGGTGGCCACGAACAGCGTGCCCTCGTCCAGCAGGTCCATGTTCGCCGCCCGGTCATCCGGGGTGAAAGCGTTGGCGCTCACGAACTTGAAGACGTACTCGAAGCGCTCGTCATCGCCGGAGTAGACGACGATGCGGCCATCCGGCGCCACCACGAGGTTGACCGCCTCATGCTTGAAGCGGCCCAGCGCGGTGCGCTTCTTCGGCGTCACCGAGGCGTCGTACGGGTCGATCTCCACGGTCCAGCCGAAACGGAACGCCTCGTTCGGCTCCTTGCCGACATCGAAGCGGTCAATGAACAGCTCCCACTGCCGCTCCGAGGCGGCGTCCGGCATGCCCACGCGGTCGTGCAGGGCCAGCGCCGGATCATCTTCGTTCAGGGTCGCGGTGTTGCCGAAATACTGGTGGAAGTTCTCCTCGCAGGAGACATACGTGCCCCACGGCGTCAGGCCGCCGGAGCAGTTGTTCAGCGTGCCCAGCACCGTCAGGCCGGTGTCATCGGCGCTGGTCTTCAGCAGGTCGGCGCCCGCCGCCGGCCCGGTCACCGTCATCTCGGTGGTGGCGGTCACCCGGCGGTTGTAAGGCGAATCGAGCACCGCGCTCCACGCGCCGTTCGCATCGCGCTGGATCTCGACGACGGCGATGCCGTGCGCCTCCAGCTCGACATCGACGTTCTCCGCCTTCGGCGTGGGGATGAATTCGTCGACCTCTTCCTCACCTTCGGCCACCGGGGTGGCGAAGGCCGGGTTCGGGACCATGTAGCCCGGGAACATCAGCTCCGGGTTGGTGTACTCGTGGTTGATCACCAGCAGGCCGTGGTCCGAGGTCGTGGAGCCCAGCGGCAGCGGCAGGAAGCCGACGAAGTCGTGGTTGTAGCCAATGCGCTGTGCCTGCTCCTCAGCGGTCAGCGTGGCGGCGTCGAACTCGGCCAGTCCGGAGACTAGCGGATCGCCCCATCGCAGGAACGGCGTGGCGGTGTACCCCTCGGCCACGATCACCGCGTCGCCCAGATCGGGCGTGATCGCGACGAAGTTGAGCGCGCCCGCCGCCGGCGAGGCCGCGCCGCCCGCCGCTT
>JASGGF010000289.1:0-7101 GCA_047605145.1 Thermomicrobiales bacterium
CCACTTCGCATTCGGGTTGAGCTTGAAGGTCCAGGTCAGGCCGTCATCGGAGACGGTGTAGCTCTCCGCGCCGAGCATGGTCAGGCTGCCGTCGTCCTCCACGCGGTAGAGGGGATCGAACAGCTGCGAGGTGACGAAGATCGAGTAGTCCACCGCAATGTTGGGATCGAGGCTGCTGGGCTCGCCCACGATCATGCGGAATTCGCCCGTGTCCGACTGGGCCGGCGGCGCCGCCGAGACGAGCGGCGCCATGGAAACAAGCAGGGCCAGCAGGCACACTGCGACTGCACTGCGCAGCCAACGCGACATCTCTGTCCTCCCCGGGCGCCGAAACGCGCCACCGACGCTTCGCGATTCCAGATGGGCGAACAGCAGCCGCGCTGCTGACCGGCCAGTGAACATGAAAATGTGTTCGTTGCGGCGATTCTATCACGGGGGCTGGGCTGCAATGATGGCAAGCAAATGTCTGCGATGAGCGTGCGCTGACCGGCGGCATGTGGGCATGATGCCCAATATCCCTGCCACCCGCATCGGCCATACTTCCCGATGGGAAGTATCACGCGGCGCCATGCGCTGCGTTGCAGAAGTGGCAGGTAGAGACCGCGCCGGGAAGGGTTACATGATGAGCAACGCGCAGGAAATCACGCAGGACACGCCGGTCTGGCGGCCGAAGCTGCTGGTGATCATCGCCAGCACGCGGCCGGGCCGGGTGGGGCTGCCCATCGGGGAGTGGTTCGCCGAGCAGGCGAAGGCGCAGGGCGACTTCAACGTACAGGTGGTGGATCTGGCCGAGCTGAACCTGCCGTTCATGGATGAGCCGAACCACCCCCGCCTGCGCGCCTACACCCACCAGCACACAAAGGACTGGAGCGCGACGGTGAACGCGGCGGACGCGGTGGTGCTGGTGATGCCGGAATACAACCACGGCTACACCGCGCCGCTGAAGAACGCCATCGATTACCTGATGCACGAGTGGATGTACAAGCCGGTTGGGTTCGTCAGCTACGGCGGCGTGTCCAGCGGCCTGCGCGCCGTGCAGGGGCTGAAGCCGATCCTCTCCGCGCTGAAGATGATCCCCATCCCTGAGGCCGTGCCGATCAGCCTGCCGCAGGTCGCGTTTTCCGATCAGGGCGAGGTGCAGGCATCCGACCAGTTGAACGATGCCGCTGCCGGCATGCTGAAGGCGCTGCGCGGGTGGGTGACCACCCTGCGCCCGGCGCTACAGCAGCACCGGGGCGAATAGGAGATCCATGCACGCACTTTTGTTGCCATTCGCGGTGCTGGCCGCCGTCTTCATGCTCTCCGGGCTGGTTTCCGGCTTGATCCGCCGCGCGCCGCTCTCGGTGCCGATGATCTTCCTCGGGCTGGGCTACGCGCTGGGCGGCTTCGGCCTGCTCCACGTCGAGCTGCACGATCAGGCGCTGGAGACCGTCGCGGTAGTCAGCCTCGCCTTCGTGCTCTTCCTCGACGCGGTGAATCTGCACTTCGATGAAGACCGCAAAACGTGGCTGGCCCCGCTGCTGGCGCTGGGGCCGGGCACGCTGATCACCATCGGCATCGTGGCGGGGGCGGCGCATCTGATTTTTGGCATCTCGTGGCTGGAGTCGCTGCTGCTGGGCGCGATTCTGGCCTCCATCGACCCGGTGGTGCTGCGTGACGTGGTGCGCGATGACCGCGTGCCGCGCTCCATCCGGCAGACCCTGACCACGGAGGCAGGGGCGAACGACATCGTGGTGCTGCCGATCCTGCTCATCCTCTCCACGGTGGCGCTGGGACGCGCCGGCGGTGCCGAGGACTGGGCGCTGCGGCTGGCCCAGCTCTTCCTGCTTGGGCCGCTGGCCGGTGGCATCGTGGGCTATGTCTGCATCCGGGTCATCGAGACGCTGCGCCGCTACGTGACGATCAGCCGCGAGTACCGCGCGCTGTACGGCGTGGGAATCGTGCTGGCCGCCTACGTGGCGGGCGAGTTCGTGGGCGGCAGCGGCTTTCTGGCGGTGTTCACCGCCGGGGTGGTCATCGTGCGGACGGACTACGACCTGTGCGACTGCTTCCTCGACTACGGCGAGGTGACCGCCGAGATGGCGATGCTGCTGGCCTGCATCCTGTTCGGGGCGCTGCTGTCGAGCATGTTGGGGTTGGCCCCGCTCGTGCCCTCGCTGCTCTTCGCAGTGGTGGTGCTGGCGCTGGCGCGGCCGCTGGCGATCTCGCTGGTGCTGCGCAAGGTGGTGGTCAGCCGGCGGGCGCGCAAGTTCATCGGCTGGTTCGGGCCGCGCGGGCTGAGTTCGCTGCTGTTCGCGCTGCTGGTCGTTTCGCAGGGAGTGCCCAACGGCGAGTGGCTGCTGGCGGTGACCGGCGTGGTGGTGACCGCCTCGGTGGTGCTGCACGGCGTGACCGCCACGCCGCTGATCGCCGCCTATGGCCGCGCCATGGAACAGGAATCCCTGCCGGAGGAGCGTGAGGCGACGGCGCCGGGGCTGTTCGGGGTGGAACGGCAGACGGTGTCGCGCATCAGCCCGGCCACCCTCGGCGCGTGGCTGGGCAGCGAGGCGGCGCCGCTGGTGCTGGACCTGCGCACCCGCGCGGCGTTCGCGCAGGGGAACGGCATCCCCGGCAGCGTGCGCGTGCCGCTGGGCGATATCGAGGAGTGGGGGCGTGATCGCTCCCGCGAGCGCGCGATCGTCACCTACTGCACCTGTGAAGACGACGAATCCGCCGTGCGCGCGGCGCAACTGCTGCAAGCGGATGGCTACGAGGTGCACGTCCTCGCGGGCGGGCTGCCGGCGTGGCAAGCGCGCTACCCGAACGGGCTGGAGGGGGAGGAACTGGCGGCGTAGGGTGGTTTCGCAACGCCGTCGCTTGAACTGGTACGGGAGCGGTGAGGGTCTGTAGTCAGCTGCGAGGCTTTTGAGCGGACGCCTTTCTGTCTCACCAGGTAAGCCCGATTTTGTAGAGACAATTGTCTAAACCGTCGGTATAGTTACCTGGATTTGCGGCGTTTCCGTAGAGCGCCGATTCTCGTGGAAAGAAACGCTGTCATGGTTGCCGAACGTGTTCCGTATGAACCGGCGCCGGCGCAACTTCGGCGGGACTTCAGCCTTTCGCGGGAGCGGATGGCTCGCCTCATCGATGTGAGCGCGAAGACGGTGGAGCGCTGGGAGCAGCATGGTCTGCCGGCAGGCGCGAGTCCCCGAATCCGGCTGCAACTGGCCCAGATTCAGGAAATTCGCGATCTCGGTCTCTGCATTTACACCCCTAAAGGGTTTGCGACCTTTCTGAAGTCGCCGTTGCCAACGTTTGCCGGCCGGACCCCGCTGCAGATGATCGAGCAAGGCCGCACCGAAGACGTGATGGCTGCGTTAGCTGCTGACTATGAGGGACTTGGCTTCTAGGTGGGGATCGAGCGCCACCTGCAGCGTTGGTCAGGCGCGGCGCTCCGCCATATCCCGGCAGGGTCGTCATTCGGGGTGCTGGATTTCCGATATGCCGGGAGAAGCGCCGACAATCGGTGGAATCATCAGGGTTCCCCAACCCTGTATCTGGCTGGCGATGAAGGCGTTCTGATCGCCGAGTGGGGACGCCACTTCACGGCGCAACGCACGCCGGAATTGCCGCGGCTCACCGTGGAGCGTCAGGTTTTCCGGCTGGAGCTGTCGCTGGCGGCCGTCATCGATCTGCGTAGTCCCGCAGTCTGTACGGAGTTGTCCCTTGCCAATGCTCCCTATTGCTTCACGGATGTCAATATTGCCCGCGCAACAGCGCAGTTCGTGCGGATGACGTCGCCGGCGCAGGCGGTGCTGGTCCCTTCGCTGGGGTTTCTCGATGATCCCGCGCGGTGGTGTCTGGTCGTGTTCCTCGAAAAGCTGCCTGCCGATCCCGAAAGCTTCATCACTGCGGTGACGGCATGCGAATCGGTGCGTTGGGGCTAGTCACGAACCCGCGTTTCGCCTGCCGAAGCTTGACGACCACCATCTCGATCTCGCGTGGCGGTCGCCTCGCGTGCAGCCTGCTCGATGCTGCCCCGATCGACGCAGGCCACTTCCACCGTATCGCTGGCCGCCGAGGACGCTGCTGCGCATAGCGCAACCACGTGCGCTCGGTCCTGCGCGTTCACCGGGGTGTCGCTACGCGGAGGCGCGAGCTGTCGCGGGCTCAATGAGCGCCTGCAAACCGCTGCGAAATTCGTCTGACGTGGCATCGCCGTTGGAGAACTCGGCGATTTCCAGCATAATCCCGTAGCCGAGATGCGAGGCTGCGGCATCGCCGCGCTGGTCGAGATTCCATGTCACACCGTACATCCAGTCGGTGAACTCGTCGTAACTGGTGGCGCCAGCCAAATAGTCCAAGAGGTGACGACGAATTGTCTCTGTCAGATTTTCCATCGGCTCCTCCTCTCCTCCCCGGGCAAGCGTAATTCTGGCGACCTTGAGTTCCTGCTGCAATGAACGCACGGTTGGCGCAATGGCGTTCGCGAAAACCCTCGCTGTGCGTCATGCCTCCCGGTCCCCTCGCGCAGAGGGCCGGGAGGCATCTGCGGCCATGGACGCCGGTCAGGCAGGGCACGTCCCGCCAGAGACCGGGCAGGCGCCGGTGATTGAGCCGGTCCATGTGCCGCACTGCTGGTTGTTCGGGGTGTTGCCGCAGACCAGCGCGCCAGACTCGATGACGGTAGAGCCAGCGTCGTTCCAGATGGCTGCGCCGGTGGTGGCGGTGTTGCCGGAAACCCGGCTGCCGGCCTTGAAGGTCAGGGATGCCCGGAAGGCGTCGTTGTAGGCGCCGCCACCCTGTGACGCGCTGTTGCCAACGACTTTGGCGCCCGATTCGACCACGACCGTGCCCTGGTTCAGGATGCCGCCGCCGTACGATGTCGCGGTGTTTGCGTCTGCCGGCGTGTCGCCGCCGACGACGCAGCCGTCACCGATGGTCACGGACGACTCATAGTTGTAGATGCCAGCGCCACGTTCTGCCGAATTGCCGCTGATGCGGGTTCCGGTCATGCTCGTCGTACTCTTGAAGCTGCGCAGGCCGCCGCCCGACCGCCCGCTGTTGCCGCTGATGACGCAGCCTTCATGCAAGGTCAGTGAGGCGCGTTCTCCCGAGAGGATGCCGCCCGTGCTGGAACTAGTGTTGTCGCGCACCGTGGTGTCGTACAGATGGAGCACACCGACGAACCCAACGTTGTAGATGCCTCCGACCCAGTCTCCCTCGCAATTGGTGATCCTGACCCCGCGCAGGGTCAACGTCCCCAAATTCGTGATTCCGCCAGAGCTGTAGTCGGATGAGGGGCCGTCCATGCCATTCGTGATGGTCAGGTCCTCCACTATGACGGTGGCGCCGGTATTGACCGTGAGGACGCGCACCGCGTGGGCGCCATCGAGGATCGTCTGACCGGCGCCGGCGCCACGCAGGGTCAGATCCCGGTCGATGACCAGCGTGCTGGACAGGAGCGACGTGCCGGCGGGCAGGGTCACCGTTCCCCCGGCGGCGGTTGCGTTGATCAGGGCCTGGACGTTGGCAGTGGAAACGCAGACGCCGTTGACGCAGGTGGTCCCGGCGCCACAGGCCGGCGTGCATCCGGTTGGTGGGGAGGTGGTGGGCGGCGTGGGTCCGGGGTTCTGGGCGGGCTTCTTCTTTCTCTTCTTTTTCTTTTTCTTCTTCTTGGCGTCGGCGTCGATCGCCGCCAGCGCCCACGCGGCGGCGCCTAGCCTGGCGAGGCCACCCAACTGACGCCGGCTAACACCGTGGCCCAGATTGCGTGACAGTCGTTCGATAATGTGCTCGTCAGTGGCCATGCCATGTCCCCGCTGCGTGTGACGCTTCCCGGGCACGTCCGTCCGTGCGCGGGCGGCGACAGAGCGCGCTTCGCCGGACCCGGTCCGAAACGGAGGTCGGCGGCCCGGCGATCAGCGCGCCCCATCTGCTGTGCAGTTTGCGGCGCACAGGTGGCTGTGCCATCCGTGAAACCCGCCACGTTTGACGGAGAACGGATCGCCTGCGGGGGATGGGCTTAGCGTTTGCCCGGAAAACGCTAAATTCGGGCTGGTGCTTGCTGGAGCGCCACCGCCAGCCCGTCCACGAACCGCTCCAGCGTGGCGCCGTCCTCCTCGCCGTGGAGGGGGTTCAGCTCGGTGATGGTGAGTGCGGCGAAGGCCGGGTGAGCGGTGAGGACGCGCAGCGCGCGGAACGCCTGTTCCAGCGTGAGGCCCTCGTTGCGGCCGGTGTTCTCCGAGAGGGGCGCGTCGGTGAAGTCGATCACGTCCACGTCGAAGTGGATGAGCAGGCGGGTGGCGTCCGGTAGTAGGGAGAGGGCGGCGTGGGCAGCGGCTTCCGGGGTGGCGGCGACCTCCTCCACCGGTACGGCGCGCAGGGCGTGGCGGGCGATGGCGTCACGCTCCCACGGCGTGGCGCGTTTGGCGCTGAGGCCGAAAAGGACGACCTGCTCCGGGCGCAGCAGCGGCGTGCGCGGGCCGATCTGGCGCAGTTCCGGGCGGGCGGTGGGCTCGTCCAGCAGGTGCGCCATGCCCATCCAGTCGAGCGCGCCATCGGGGACGGAGTCGGGGGTGTTGAGATCGGCGTGGAGGTCGAAGTAGATCAGGCCCACGCCTTCCGGCTCCTGCGCCAGCATCCCGGCCACCGTGCCGATGCCGACGGTGCAATCGCCACCCAGCACCAGCGGCAGTTGCCCGGCGGCGTTTGCCGCGCGCACGCGCTCCGCTGTGGTGGTGACGGCATCCAGCACGGCGGGCAGGTTCTGCGCATAGCGACTGGCGCGGTCTGGGCGCCAGCGGAACAGGGGCGAATCGCCGTGGTCGATGACCTCGCGGCCGGGGGCGCGCAGCCGTTCCAGTAGCCCGGCCGCCCGCAGGGCGGTAGGCGCTTGCTCTTGCCCGGGGGCGTAGGCGCCGGCGCTGGAGGGCGCGCCGATGATGGCGATGGAGCGGGCGGGCGACATGGCGTCTCCTCGTGGGTGATGGCGGCTGTGAGGGGAACGGCGGGGGCGGGGTGGTGTGAGATGAGGTGTGGTTCGCGCCGCTACGTGGCAACGACTGGCCACGGGAAACCCCCGTCACAGGTTGACCGCCCCTTCCGCGTGATTTCCTGAGC
>JASGGF010000290.1:0-7080 GCA_047605145.1 Thermomicrobiales bacterium
AATCGGCTCCCCTCTCCCGCGCATCGGGAGAGGGGCTGGGGGTGAGGGCTTCCCCCCTACTCTTCCTCTGTCAACTCCAGCGCCAGCATGGCCGCGTTCACGATCTGGTCGCTGTCGATACCGGCGTACTGGTAGAGGGCCGCGCGGGAGCCGGACTGCCCCCAGTTGTCCACGCCGAGGGGGACAGTGGGCGCGCCGTAGATGCTGCCAAGGAACGCCAGCCCGTGGGACGCGCCGTCCTGCACGGTGACGATGGGCGCGTGACGCTCCTCGCGCGGGAAGAGCGTGGCGAGGTGCTCGAGGTTGAGCTGGCGGCGGGCGTCCGCGAGCTGGGCGTCGCGGGCGGCGCGCAGAGTGCGGTACAGGCGGCGGGCGCTGGTGACGTTGATGACGTTGGCGGCCACCCCCTCCTCGTGCAGACGGCGGGCGGCAGCGATGGCTTCCGGCATCATGATGCCGCCGGCGGCGATCTGGACGGTGTCCTTCGCCGGCAGATCGGGCGCGGCAGTGCGGCGGTCCACGATGCGGTAGCCGCCCAGCAACGTCTGGCGGCGCACCTCGTCCTCGCCGAGGCGGGCCAGCGCCTCATCCATCAGCTTCTGGTCGATGGGCTTGGTGGAGAGGCGGAAGTAGGTGCTGCGGCCATGCTCGCGGTCGCAGACCTGCCGCAGCGCCTCCAGCAGCGTCCACTCCACCTCGCGGGCGAAGGCCGGCTCGTAGAAATCGAGGTTCGGCAGCTCGATGCCCAGCGACGGCGTGACCGTGCTCTGGTGCGCGCCGCCCTCCGGCGAGAGGGAGACGCCCGCCGGGGTGCCGGCGAAGATCATCTTGGAGCCGACGTACAGGCCGTAAATCAGCGCGTCCAGCCCCCGGCAGACGAAGGGATCATAGACGGTGCCGATCGGCAGCAGGTGCTGGCCGGAGAGCTCGTAGGAGAGGCCGAACTGGCCGAGGGCCATGAACAGGTTCATCTCGGAGATGCCCAGCTCGATGTGCCGCCCCTCCGGCCCCGGAAGCCAGCGCACCATGCGCTGCGCCCCGGCCTCGAAGTCGGTGTCGTGCTCCGGCGCGAACACGCCGACCTTGTTGATCCAGCCCGCGAGGTGCGTGGAGGTCGCCACGTCCGGCGAGAGAGTAACGACGCGCTCCCCCACCTCCGGAACCTCGGCGAGGCGCACGAGGACGCGGCCCATCGCCTCCTGCGTGGAGGTGCTGGCGGGCTGCGAGGTGTTCAGGCGCTCGGGGATCTGGTCCGGCGAGATGGGCGCAGCGTGGACAGTGGAGGGGGCATCCAGCAGCGCGCCCCGCTCGGCGCAGAAGCGCCCCTCCGGCGAATCGGGATCGAAGGCGGCCCAGATATCGTCCGCCGGCGCGCCGAGGACGGGGCGCAGCTCGTCCATCTGCGCCGCGTTCAGCAACTGCGAGTGGTTCAGCGGATCGCCCGCCAGCGGCAGGCCGAAGCCCTTGATGGTGTAGGCGAAGACCACGGCGGGGGCGTGCTCGACGGCGTCCGCCTCTCCCAGCACCTCCAGCAAGCGGGGCAGGTCGTGCCCGGCGAGGTTGGAGACGACGCGGTTCAGCTCGTCATCCGGCACGTTCTCGACGGAGCGCAGGATGTTCTCTCGCTCTGTCAGGTCGGGGACGTCGGCTAGCCGCTGGCGCAGCGCCGCGCCCTCGCGGATGCGGATCATGGCCTGATATTCCGGGTTGCTCATCTCGTCGATGCGCCGGCGCAGGCTCTCGCCGCCGGGGTTCGCCATCGCCGCGGAGAGGCGGGAGCCGTACTTGGCCTCGAAGACGGACCACCCCGCCGCCGCGAACAGCGCCTTCAGCTGGGCGGCGCGCACGCCGGGGATGACCCGGTCCAGACTCTGGCGGTTGAGGTCGATGATCCAGATGACGTTGCCGAGGCCCTTGATCGACTCCTCGGCGACCGTCTCCCAGACGTTCCCCTCGTCCAGCTCGGCGTCGCCGATGAGCGAGATGAAGCGGTCGGAGGAGACTTCGCCGAAGTGTTCAGCGGCGTAGCGGGCGGCCTGCGAGGCGAACACCGGCGCCACCGCGCCGAGGCCGACGGAGCCGGTGGAGAAATCGACGTGGTCCGGGTCCTTCGTGCGCGAGGGGTAGGCCTGCAGGCCGCCGAACTCGCGCAGGGTGGGCAGGTAGGAACGGTCAAGACGGCCCAGCAGGTACTGCGCGGCGTGGAACACGGGCGAGGCGTGCGGCTTGATGGAGACGCGGTCGCCGGGGCGCAAGAAGTTGAAGTAGAGCGCGGTGATGATGGTGGCGACGGACGCGGATGACGCCTGATGCCCGCCGACCTTGTTCTTCTCGGGGTTGGGGCGGACATTATTGGCGTGGTGGATGATCTGGGTGGAGAGCCAGAGCAAACGTCGCTCGATGGCTTCCAGTGTGGCGAGGGTGTCTGCGTCGAGCCCGCCGTGATCCGGCGGGTTGGTAATGCCGGCGTCGGCGGATCGCTCGATGGTGGCGCTCATGGTCTGGCTCCCGGGGATCGTGGCGGACAACGTGCAGGCCCGGCTGCATTGCCGGCTGGGCGCAACCTTACCATCTCGCCCGGGGAGATTGGCCGGCGCGCCCGCGGCGTCTGATCCCCCACGCGATATGCTTGCTGTCGCTGGTCCCGGTTGCGTCGCGCCGGTGGCTGATCGGACGAATGGGGCACAGGCATGGCTCGGTGGGCGCCGGCAACCGCAGAACGGCTGCAGTACGCAGCGATGGAGCTGTTCAGCGCGCGCGGCTTTGAGCAGGTGACGGCGGCGCAGATCGCCGAGGCCGCCGGAACCACGGAACGGACCTTCTTCCGGTACTACCCCGACAAGCGGGACGTGCTCTTCGCGCGGCAGGCCGCCATGGTGCAGGCGATTGCCGATGGCGTCCACCACGCGCCCGCCTCCGCGACGCCCCTGCACCTGGTGGCGGCGGCGGTGCGCGCGGGCGCCGCCTTCTTCCCGGAGGCTGACCGGGCCGGCGCCCGCGCCAGACACGAGATCATCGCGGGGAGCCCGGCGCTCCTCGAACGCGCGCGCCACAAGAGCGCGGACATCGCCAGCCGCGTGGCGCAGGCACTACGCGAGCGCGGGTATGACGACGTGACGGCCGAGCTGGCGGCGGAATCCACCGTCAGCATCTTCGGGCTGGCCTTCGCGCGCTGGCTGGCTGATGCCACCGGGCGCCCGCTGACCGCCATTGCCGACGAGATCGTGCTCAGCTTCGCGGGGCTCTCCTCCGCCACCCCACTCCCCCAATCGGGTGATGTCAGTCACTGACATTTGGTGCTATCGTCACGTCAGCGACTGACATCAGGCGCGGCTGGCGATATCAACGCACCCCCGGAGAATGCTCATGCGACTCTTTGTGACCGGCGCCTCAGGCTGGATCGGCTCCGCCGCCGTGGCGGAACTCCTCGGAGCGGGACACCACGTACTCGGGCTGGCGCGCACGGACGCAGCGGCGGAGGCCATCTCCGCTGCGGGCGCAGACGTGCTGCGCGGCGACATCGGCGACCCCGGCGGCCTCGCCGTTCTGCAAGAGGCAGCGCAGGAGCACGACGGCGTGGTGCATCTGGCCTTCCGGCACGACATCGCCTTCAGCGGCGGCATGCCGGCCGCGCTGGCGAGTGACCACGTGGCCATCGAGGCCTTTGGCGAGGCGCTGGCAGGCACGGGCAAGCCGCTCATCATTGCCAATGGCCTCGCCGGTCTCAGCAACGGCGGCGTCATCACCGAGCAGGACGCCATTGGCGATGTCGCCGCCGGCAGCCGCGCCGCGAACGAGCGGGCGGCGCTGGCGCTGGCGCAGCGTGGCGTTCGCGCCGCCAGCATCCGGTTCGCCCCGACCGTCCACGGCGTGGGGGAGTACGGCTTCATGGCCGTCCTCGCGCGGGCGCACCGTGCGGCGGGCGCGGCCGGGTACATCGGCGACGGCCGGAACCGGTGGCCCGCCGTGCACCGCCACGACGCCGCCCGCCTCGTCCGGCTCGCGGTGGAGCACGCCCCGGCCGGCGCCGTGCTGCACGCGGTTGGCGAGGAGGGCGTCACCTTGCGTGAGATCACGGAGATGATGGGCAACCAACTCGGGCTGCCGGCGGAGTCCATCTCCCCGGAGGAGGCGCAGCGCCGTTTCGGGTTCCTCGCCGCCTTTCTCGCCGTCGATATGCCCGCCTCCAGCGCCGTCACCCGGGAGCTGCTGGGCTGGCGGCCGACTGGCCCCACGCTACTGGAAGACCTCGCGCAACCCTTCTACTACGGCGCGTCCGCTGCCTAACGCCCGCGCCCGCCGGCCCGAGCGGGGCTGGCACGCCGTCCCTTCCCACGCACTCACGGAGGCGCCGGCCCGCTAGCCCGGACCGAGGCGCCGTGGGACGCGCCCACACGATGTGTCGCACTTCAGGAGCTTCCAAGATGGACAACCTTGCTGGCGTGGATAATTCCGCGCTGTCCGCACCCCATGATGTCGCCGATGATCCGCGCTGGGCCGGTCTCGCATTCGCAGCCATCGCCGTGCACCAGTTGCACAGTGCCGCCGTCGAGCCCGGGGAGCGGCGCTTCCGCGCGACCGTGCTCGTCATCGATACCGTCGCCGCCCTGTCGGCCGCGCTGCCGTTGTCTGGCGGAGCGCGCCGGGCGCGGGGCGCCGTGTGGGCGATCATGGCGGTGGGGCCGCTGGCGGGGGCTGTTGTCGGTCATCTGACGCCCATCATTCGCGGCCGGCCGATCCCGGCGGCGACGGAGTCCGCGACGTTGAACGTGGGGGGCGGCGCCTTGCTGCTGGCGCTCGGCCTGCGCGACGTGCTGCGCGGCTCCCGCGAGGCGCGGGGACGCCTCCCCGAGGCCAACGCGTAACCCACGGCTCTGCCCGGGCGGGAGCGGGCTCGCAGCCGCGCCGTTGGCCGGGGTGATACCGTAGAGGCGTGTACGAGCGCGGCGGTCACGCCGCAACCCGGCGCCGGGCCATGGGGGAACGATTGCCGAGTCCTGACACCAGCGCCAATCCTCCCCCCGCAGGCCTGCCTGCCACGCGCGCCCGCACGGACGCCGCCGCCCGGCTGGCGCGCAGCCGCTGGCTGCTGCCGCTGGGCCTCTTCGTGCTCGCGCCGCTGATCGGGGAGTTCCTGCTCGGCAACCAGCCGATCTCGGCGCTGCCGTGGCTGTTCTTCCTCGCGCCGGTGTACGGCGGCGGCGCGATTCTGGCCCGGGAGACCGCGCGGCGGGCCGGGACCGGCTGGTACGGCATCATCCTGCTCGCCGCCGCTTTCGCCCTCCTGCTCGAGGGCATCATCCACCAGATGCTCTTCAACCCGGCCTACCTCGGCCTGCCCAGCTTCGCGGGCTTCGCGCCGCTCCCGCTGGTGGGCATGAGCGGCACGCTGCTGCAGGGAACCTTGACGCTGCACGTGGTCTGGAGCATCTGCGTGCCCATCGCGCTGATGGAGGCGTTCGATCCCACGCCCGGGAAGCCGTGGCTGGACACGCGCGGGCTGGTCCTGGTCGGCGGCCTGTTCGTCGCCGGTTCGCTGGTGATGGCCGCCATCCAGTACGAGACCTTGCGGTTCATCGCCACGCCGGGGCAGTTCGCCGCCATTGCGGTGGCGATCATCGCGCTGGTGGCGCTGGCGCTGCGGCCACCGCGCTGGTCACGGTCGCTGGAGGATGCCGCCGCGCTGGAGCCTGCGCCGTCGCCACTGCGCGTTGGGGCCGTCGCCTTCGTGCTCTCCAGCCTGTACTGGGCAATCGATCAGTTCATGCCCGTGGACGTGGGGGATTGGGGCGCGATTGGCCTGTGGCTGGCGCTGGCGGCGATCTCGGCGCTGCTGCTCATCCGCGCCTCGCGGCGTCCGGGCTGGGGCGGCATGCACCGGCTGGCGGTGGCCGGAGGCGCGCTGCTGACCTACGTCTGGGCCGGGTTCGTCCACAGCCTCTACCTCGGTGTCCCCCGGCAGGAGGCGCTGCTGGGGAACAGCGTGTTCGGGGCCGGGGCGATCATCCTGCTGGCGCTGGCGATCCGCGCCCAGTGGTCGCTGGGCCAGCGGGTCACGCCGGCGGCGTAGCTGCCCCCCGGGTGGCAGGATCGGGCGTGGCGGCCAGCCCGGCCAGCATCAGGTCGATGGTGAAGTCGAAGCGCTGGTGGCCCACGCCGCTGGTCAGCTCGGCGGCGTACCGGCGGGTCTGGGGGAAGCTGTCCGGCAGCGCGGCGAAGCGGCGCTGCAACTCGTCGCGGCTGAGCACCCACTCCGCGCCCTCAGCGGAAGCCTGTTTGTCCGCGAGGTAGCGCTCCAGACAGTAGGCGTTGACGTAGAGCACCAGCGCGTCGATTGCCCACGCGGCGGTCTGCGGCGGCACGTCCCCCGCCAGCAGGATGGCAAGCAGCCCTTCGCTGACCCGGATCGTCTCCAGATTGGTGGGGACGATGGCCAGCGCCGCCCGCGATGCGCCGGGAAAACGAAGGTATTGATCACGCAACTGGCCCAGCACATCGTGGATCTGCGCCCGCCACGCCGCCGGGTCCGGCGGCGGCAGCACGATCTCCGCGCAAATGGCCCCGATCAGCAGGTCGTCCAGATCCTCCTTGTTGACTACGTGCGCATAGAGCGAAGCCGGGCCGGTGTTGAGCAGCGTGGCGACGCGGCGCATGGAAAGCGCGTCGTAGCCCTCGCTGGCGACGATGACGAAGGCGGCGCGCACGATGGCGGCGACGGTAATGGGCGGCTTGCGCTCGGCGTCGCCGCGCCCTGCCGATGCGTGGGCGACATCGGGGGTGGCGGGCAGGTGGCGGGCGGCGCGGCGCTGACGCGGTGGGGTGCTCATGAGGAGAGTGTAGCGCGGCTGGGGGACGGTGTTTGCGATGTTAGGAACCCCGTGCCTCTTGACTGGAACACTGTTCGATACTAGGATGGTGTTCGTCGTCAGTCGGCGCCCGGAGGAGAAGCACCGGCGCCCTCCGGAGAGCCAACGCCCTGCGGAGAGCCAACGCCCTCCGGGGAGTCAACGCCCTCCGGGGAGCCAACGCCCTCCGGGGAGCCCTCACCCCCAGCCCCTCTCCCGATGCGCGGGAGAGGGG
>JASGGF010000291.1:0-7065 GCA_047605145.1 Thermomicrobiales bacterium
CGCTGGTGGTCGTGGCCGGGCTGGCGGTCTACAGCCTGCTCAGCCCGCTCGGGTATATCTGGGTGGCGCTGGCGCTGATGCTGGTCGCGGCGGGCCTGCGGGTGGTGGGTGTAGTGGCGGCGATCAACGTGATGCGCGGCCTGCCCGCCAACCGCACCTCCATTGGGGCGGCGCTCAGCGACACCGCCACCGAAGTCTCCTCCGCCACGGGCATCGCGGTGACGGGAGCGATACTGGCGGCGCTGTTTAGCGGCTCGGTCGTGGCGGGGACGTGGGACGCGGCCCAGCACGCCGAATTCCGGCAGGCCGTCACCGCCGCCGGCCTGTCGCTGACCTTCGCAGCGGCGGGGCTGGTGCTGTGGGCGATGCGACGGGCGCGGAACGCGTGATTCCTGACAGACTCCGGCAGTTGCGCGGCGTCCATCTGCTTGGGACAGCGCGCATCCGCGCGGCGGCTGCCATGTCACCCGCCGCGCTAAGACCTTGCTCCCCACGCCGCAATGCGCGGCGCGGGTGAGGCGGCGCCGGGAGACGACGACCCTCGACGCACCCAGCCTTCACCAACATCGTGTCTCGACCAGCGCGGAGAGACATCGCTCAGTTCTCCGCGCACCACCGCGTCCTCTCGCCCCCACAATGTCGCCCCGCCCCCGCGATGTCATCCCGACGCAGGAGGGATCGCCACCCCCAACTTCGCTACCGCGCCCCGTTCCCCCCTGCGAGCCACTCCGGCGCTGGTTTGCGGAGAGACGGACGAGGTCTCTCCACTGCGGTCGAGACACGAGAGAGCGCCTCGGTCGAGACACGAAAGGTTTGGCCGCCCTCCGCGCGAGGGCGCTATTCCCTACGCGAATCCGCGCCTGCCCCCTACCGCGCCGGCACCGCCGCCAGCGGCACGGCCTCGTCGATCAGCCAGCGGCCCGAGGCGGCGTCGTAGGCGAGGACGAGATAGTCCTGAAAGAGGGTGTCTACCGTGCCCGTGGTCACGATCACGCCGATGCGGCCATCCGGGCGGTGCGCGATCTCGGAGAGCTGCAGCAGCGCCACCCGCGCCCGCTTCGCCAGCGGCTCCAGCTGGTCCGCGTTCTCCGGCGCCGTCAGCGCGCGGATCTCCGGGTCCACCGTGGCCGGCCCGCCAAACAGCGACCCGATCATGCCGGGCGTGAACAGCGCGTAGGCGCGCAGCAGGTCGTTCGCGTTGCGGCAGGCGATGCTCTCGCGCACCGTCGCCGTCACCGCCGCCTCGAGGTCCGGCGTCACCGGGTCGCCGTCGGGGACCACGAACGCGGGGGCCGGGGTGGCGGGCAGCGGCGCCGGGGTTGCCGCCGTCAGTTGGCCCTCGCCCTCGGCGAAGAGTGGCAGCGCGCGCGGCGCGATGGTGCATTCGGCGGGCGCAGGGACATCCCACGCCAGCGCCTCGCCCTCCGGCGTCGCCGAAGCCGGCGAGGCGGCGGGGGTCGCGTCCTGTGCGAGGGTGACGGCGGGGGCGGTGGTCAGGAGGAAGGCGGCGGCGAGGAGGGCAGCCGCGAGCGCACGTGCGGAGAAGCCCTCCGGGGAGCCCTCACCCCGTGAGACACCCTGCGGGGAGCCCTCACCCCAACCCCTCTCCCGGTGCGCGGGAGAGGGGCTTTTCGCCCCGTGCCAGCGCGGCCCCTCTGGCAGGGCGACGCCCAGCATCCCGCCACGCCACCGCGAACCGGCTCCCCTCTCCCGCGCATCGGAGGGGCTGGGGGTGAGGGCTTCCCCGGCAGGGCGTTCATCCCGCCACCGCGCACAAGCTCCCCTCTCCCGCGCATCGGGAGAGGGGCTGGGGGTGGGGGCCCCCGGGGGGGGGGCGGCGCCCCTCTCCCGCGCAGGGGGTGTGGGGGGGGGGGGGCGGGCTCTCTTCATCCGCATCAATCGCTACCCAATCCTGTACAACCGGCCGGCCGTCCCCGCCAGAATCATCCCGGCGATCTCGGCAACATCGCCCCGGTCGATGAACCCGTCATCCACCAGCTCGTCCAGCACCTGCGCCAGCGCCTGCTTGCCCAGCTTCGCGCTGGAGTAGATGATCTCCGGCACCGTGTAGCCATCGGAACCGTAGACCACCTTGGAGACCGGCGTCATCTCCAGAATCTCGCGGAAGATGCTGCGCGCCCCGTGCGCCGCGAAGGGAATCCCCTCGCTCACATCGCAGTAGACGCGCGGCAGCACGTTCGCCATGTACCCCGCCTCCCGCGAGTACGGGTAGCCGCCGTGCACAAGGATGACATCGCAGGCGCGGAACGTGGGGAAGCGCAGCAAGTCCATCAGGTAGGCCGGGCGACACAACACGAGGTTCACCTCGAAGTCGCCCATGCCGGTGTGAATCTGCATCGGCACATCGTGATCCATGCAGTGTTCCAGCGCCCGGCAGAGCAGGTAGTCGCGCAGCAGCTTCATGGAGCCGCCGCCCAGCCCGCGCCGGATCGCGTCCAGCGCCTTGGCGCCCTGATCCTCGTTGCGGCTCAGCGGCGAGACATCCAGCCCCGTGCGGTAGGCGATGATCGACTTCAGGCCGGTGAAGCCCTCCGTGGTCAGCGCCTGATTGATCGTATCGTCATAGGTGCGCTTGAACTCCGCCCAGCCGATATCGGTCTTCAGCAGGTCGGCGATCAGTGGCTCGATGCGGAAGATCGGCGCCACCGTCACCGGGATCTCCGTCTTCACCGCGTCCACGTCCAGCTGCGGCAGCGGCACCCCGAAGTCGAACACGATGCCGGTCAGGCCGGCGTCGCCGTACAGGCGGCGCACGTACTCGGTGTACCCCTCGCTGGCGACCGCCGCGTTGCGCGCCGCCACCACGGCGTCGAGGGTCGGCTCGCAGCCGAAGAAGGCGGCCAGATCGCGGATCAGGCGCCGGAAGTAGAGCGTGTCCTTCTTGACGCGCAGCAGTTCGCCCCGCACCTCGTCCGTGAAGTCGATGCCGCCCTGCTCCATGAACCCTTCGGAGCCGCCGCCGAACGCGGTGAAGTTGACGAAATCCTCCGCCGTGATCGCGCCCCGGTCGAGGAACGGGTGCGCGTGGACATCCACCACCGGCAGCGCGGAAAGATCACTGATTGCCACAGTTACACGACCTCCAGATAGGTGTCCCGTTCCCACGGGTGCACGGTCAGGTTGTAGCTTTCCAGTTCGCTGCGCCGCACGATCAGCAGGTGCTCCAGCGTCACCGGGCCTAGCGCCTCGGTGATCACCTCGTCCGCCTCCAGCGCCGCCAGCGCCTCCGGCAGCGTGCGCGGCAGGAACCCGAAACTGGCGTTGGCGATCTCCTCGGCGCTCATCTGCCCCACGTCGCCGTAGAACGGCTCGCCGGGGTCAATCTTGTTGCGCAGGCCATCGAGGCCCGCCGCCAGCACGCCGGTCAGGAACATCGCTGGCTGGCAGGTGTTGTCGCCGGAGCGGAACTCGAGGTGCCGCCGCCCCCCCGGCCCCGGCACGCGCACGATGCCGGAGCGGTTGCCGTAGCCCCAGTACGTGTTCGCGGGCGCCCACGAGCCGGGCAGCAGCCGCTTGTAGGAGTTCACCGTCGGCGAGCCGAGCGCCGTCAGCGCGGCGACGTGCTTCAGCAGGCCGCCCATGAACCACTTGCCCTCGTCGGAGAGCGTTTCGGTATCGCCAGCGTTCGGGGTCAGGTCGGTCTCGCCGGCGGTGTCCCACAGGCTGACGTGCAGGTGCAGGCTGCACCCCACCCACTCCGCAAACACCTTCGGCATGAAGGTGGCGATGTAGCCCATCTCCCGCGCGGCGTAGCGCACCACGTCCTTCACCGCCATGTAGTGGTCGATGGCCAGGAAGGGGTCGCCGTGGCGCGTCGAGATCTCGTACTGGCCGGGGCCGTACTCCTTGCCGATCTGGGTGACGGTGATCCCCATCTCCGTCAGCTCATCGACGGTCCCCTGCAGGAACTCGTGCTGCGTCGCCAGCCCGGCCTCGCCGAAGGCGCGCACGGTATCCGCCGGGTGGTAGTTCCCCAGCTCATCCCGCGTCAGCAGGTAGAACTCCGGCTCCAGCGCCGCCTGCACGGTGAAGCCTTCCGCCGCCAGCGCGTCCACCTGCTTCTGCAACTGCGTGCGCGGGCACCCCACCCACGGCGAGCCGTCCGGATCGCGCAGCCAGACATGCACCCGCGCCGTGCCGGGGTAGCGGGGCAGGGTCACGTAGCTGCGGGGATCGGGCACGGCCAGCATGTCGCCGGAATCTGCGTGCAGCGTCCCCATCTCCGAGAGGTGATCCCGCGTGTCGATGTCGAAGTTGGCCTTGGCGAAGACCACGCCGCTCTTGACGGCGCTCCGGAACCCGCTGCGGGGGATCGTCTTCGCGCTCGGCTTGCCCGCCACGTCGAGGTAGGTCACCCACAGATGGTCGATGCCGTCGCGCTCCAGCGCCTCCAGCAGCTCATCGGCGGTCGTGGGAATCTCGAACTCCATCTCAGCGTCGCTCATCCGTTACCCATCCGTTCCGGTGATCTCCATCATCAGTTTCGCCAGCAGGGCGGTGCGCGGCACGACGCTACTGGTCACCACGTACTCGTCCGGCCCGTGATCCAGCCCGCCAATCGGCCCCAGCCCGTCCAGCCCCGGCGTGCCGGCGTGCCCGGCGAAGCTGATGTCCGAGCCGCCGCCGGTGGCCGCGCCCTTCAGCGGGAAGCCCAGCTCTCCCGCGATGCGCACCGCCGCTTCCTCCAGCCGCACCACGCCGGGCGTGCGCTCCATCGCCGGGCAGCCGGAACCGGGGTCGCGCTCGATGCTGATGATGACATCCGGCACGGCCTCGCGCTGCGCGATCTCCGTGAACGCAGCCACCAGCTCCTCCAGATCGGCGTTCGTCCACGCGCGCAGGTCGAAGTGAGCGCTGGCCTCCGCCGAGACGATGTTCGGGGCGCGCCCGCCGCTGATCTCGCCCGGATTGACCGTCATCCCCGGCTTTCGGCCATTCAGCGCGAAGGTGTCCACGATGATGTGGCTGATGGCGAGGGTGGCGCTGCGCCCCTTCTCCGGCTCCACCCCGGCGTGGGCGGCCTTGCCCTGCGCCGTCACGGTCAGCCAGCAGCCCGCCTTGCGCGCGGTCACGATATCGCCATTCTCGCGCGCCGCCTCCAGCGTCAGCACGGCGTCGTGGCGCTCGCCCTCGCGCATCAGCAGCTCCACCGAGTGCCGCTCGCCAATCTCCTCGTCGGTGACCACCACGAAGGTGATCGTGCCGTAGTCCTCCCACCCGAGGTGATCCAGCGCATCAATGGCGTAGATCCCCGCCAGAATCCCGGCCTTCATGTCGCACGTCCCCGGCCCGAAGATGCGGTCCTCCCCGAGGCTCATGGGCCGTTGCGCGGTCGTCCCCGCCGGGAACACCGTATCGGCGTGCCCCAGCAGCATGATGTTCGCGCCGCCCTTCCCCCGCCGCCGCGCGATCAGGTCATCGCCAAACCGCTCCTGCGGCGCCCGCTCCACCTCGAAGCCCATCCCGGCAAACCGCTCCGCCAGCGCGGCGGTGACCACATCCACCCCGGCCTTGTCGTAGCTCCCGCTGTCCTGATTGACCAGCGGCGCCAGCTCCGCGAGGTAGTCCTCAAGGCGGGTATTCAGGTAGGTGACGATGGTGTCAGTGTTGGTGTTGGTGTTGGTCATGAATCCATCCTCATGGTGTGTATCGAAGGGACGACGCCCTCCGAGAGCCCTCACCCCAACCCCTCTCCCGATGCGCGGGAGAGGGGCTTTCGGCCCCGGAAGGATCGACATCGTCCACCGTCATGGCGCCGGACTCCACTACCACGCAACCTGCTGGCTCCCCTCTCCCGCGCATCGGGAGAGGGGCTGGGGGTGAGGGCTCCCCGGAGGGCGTCTCCACACCACTCCCGCCCCCCATCCGCACCGGCATCGGCTACGACATCCACCGCTTCGCGCCGGGGCGGCGGCTGGTGCTGGGCGGCGTGGAGATCGCGCACGATCAGGGGCTGGAAGGCCACTCCGACGCCGATGTGCTGCTGCACGCCATCGCCGACGCCATCCTTGGGGCGGCGGCGCTGGGCGATATCGGGCAGCACTTCCCGCCCGGCGACCCGCGCTTCAAGGACGCCGACAGTCAGGGCCTGCTGCGCGAGAGCGCGCGGCTGGCGCGCGCCGCCGGCTGGGCTCCCGGCAACATCGACGCCACGCTATTGGCGGAGGCCCCGAAGATCGGACCGCACGCGCCACTCATGCGCCAGCGCATTGCAGCCTGCCTCGGCATCGCCCCGGAGGCGGTTGGCCTGAAGGCGACGACGAACGAGACGCTGGGCGCCATCGGCCGCCGCGAAGGGATCGCGGCGCTGGCCATCGCCACGCTGTATGCGGTGGAGGGCTGAGGGGTGCGCGTCCTGATCCAGCGGGTCACCCGCGCCAGCGTGGCGGTGGGCGGCGAGGTAATCGGGCGCACTGGGCCCGGCTTCCTGCTGCTGGTGGGCATCACCCACGACGACACGCCGGAACAGGTGGCCCAGATGGCGCAGAAGGTCGCCAACCTGCGCATTTTCGAGGACGCCGCCGGCGCCATGAACCGCTCCGCGCTCGACCGGCTCGGCGCCGGCGACCCAGTCGGGATGCTGGTGGTCTCCCAGTTCACGCTCTACGCGGACACCCGCAAAGGGCGCCGCCCCAGCTTCGTGCAGGCCGCCCGGCCCGACGTCGCCGCGCCGCTGGTGGAGCACTTCGCCGCCAGCCTGCGCGCCCTCGCGCTGCCGGTGGAAACGGGCCGCTTCGGCGCCGAGATGGCCATTGACCTCGTCAACGACGGCCCGGTCACCATCTGGCTGGACAGCGACGCGGGGTAGGGCCACCGGGTGTGGCGTGTCACCGTTCTGGTGTACCCCGTTCACTCCAGCCCCGGCAGCCCCATGCGCGCCGCCAGCCCCTGCAGCCACGCGGTGTCCCCCGGCGCGAAGCACGCGGCGTCTACCGCCTCCACCACCGTAATGGCGGCGGCGGCCAGCGCGGCGCCCTCCGGGGTGGGGGTGAGGAGTTGGGCGCGGCGGTCGTGTGGGGAGCGCGTGCGGGTGAGCAGGCCGCG
>JASGGF010000292.1:0-7032 GCA_047605145.1 Thermomicrobiales bacterium
CGGCGCCCGCCGCGCGTTGACGCGGCGGCGGCGCTCGGGGTATCCTTCTGGGCGTCGGGCCGCTAGCTCAATTGGCAGAGCAACTGACTCTTAATCAGTTGGTTATAGGTTCGAGTCCTATGCGGCTCACCCGATACACTCCGCAGGAACCTGCGGACATGCAAACGCCGGGGCAGCAATGTCCCGGCGTTTTTGCATCGGGAACACAGGCGACAGTGGAGCACCGGGGGGTCGATACACGCGCCGCGCCGCTCGTCACGCCCGATGGGAGGCAATCGCGATGATGTCCGAGACACTGGTCGAGTTGTGCAGGCACAACGTGTGGGCGAACGACTGCCTGTTCGATGCGTGCGAAGGGCTCAGCGACGCACAGTTGGACGCGACCCTCGACGGGACATTTGGCAGCATCCGCAGCACCCTGATGCACATCGTTGGCGCGCAGGAACGCATTGCCGCGGCGCTGGCTGGGGCCAGCGATATTCTCGTGAGCCGCGACCGGGCCCCGTTCCCCGGCCTCACCGCACTGCGAGACGCCGCACGGACCAGCGGCGAGACACTGGTCGAGACCGCAGCCAACGCACAGGATGGGGCGACGGTGACCACGACCTGGCGCGGTAAGACCTACACCCTGCCAGTCTGGATGCTCCTGGCACAGGCGATCCACCACGCCACGGAACACCGCACGCAGATCGCCGCCATTCTCACGCAGCAGGGCATCGAACCTCCCGGCATGGACGTCTGGAGCTACCACGAGGACCGCTTCGGCGGTGATTGGAGCACGTTGTGGGCATGGTAGGGTAGGAGTCGCCGGCGCTCGCTCGGGAAGCGTCCGTCTGGCTGACCGCGATTCTCCAGAAAGACGTGGCCCAGATGCCTGACATCGTGCGCACCGTGCTGTTCTACGCGATGTTTCCGGCGTTGGCGCTCGTCATCGGCGCCGTGCTGGCCGCGTTCCGGCCCCCCAGCGCGCGGATGCGCAGCGTATTCCAGCACGCCGCCGCCGGCATCGTGTTCGCCGCCGTAGCCGGCGAGGTGCTCCCCGAGGCCAGGGAAACGCACAGTGTGCCGGGGATCATCATCGGCTTCGCAGCGGGTGTCGGCCTGATGCTGCTGGTGCGAACGCTGACCAGTTCCCCGGAAAGCGAATCCGAGGAAAACGTCTCTCCCAGAAGCCTCGTGATTACCGTGGGCATCGATCTCATCGTCGATGGCCTGCTGGTCGGCTTGGGCGTCGCCGCCGGGGCCGAAGTCGGGCTGTTGGTGACGATTGCGCTCACGTGCGAAGTACTGTTCCTCGGCCTCGCGGCGGCCTCGGCGCTCAGCCGCGCCGGGGTGAAGCCACCACAGGCCATCGCCATTGCGTGCGGGATGGGCGCCATCCTCATTGCCAGCGCGGTGGTGGGCACGGTGGTGCTGCACGGGCTTTCCGGCGCGCCATTCGCCGCCGTGCTCGGCTTCGGCTGCGCGGCGCTGCTCTACCTCGTCACAGAAGAGCTGCTGGTGGAGGCGCACGAAGAGCCGGAGACCCCGCTTACGACCGCCGCCTTCTTCGTCGGCTTTCTGGCCCTGCTGGTGCTGGAGATGCTGGCCCCGGCGTGATCGCGCCCGGAGGCTCGCTCACGAGAGGCCAGCGCCCAGCCGGGGAAGTTAGATCGGTTGCCCGTACCGCTCATCGTGGACGATTTCAGCCAACGGCTTTCGCGCCTCCTCCGGGTGGAACCGCGCGCCGTCCGCGCCGGCGTCCTCGTAGCCGATGGATAGCGCGGTGCGCACCAGCCGCTCCGCCGGGATGTCCAGGATTGCCTTCGCCGCGTCCCGGCCATCGCCGTGGAACCAGCCGATGGACGAGCCCAGCCCGTGCGCCTGCGCTGCGAGCTGGATGCGCTGGCTGAGGATCCCCTCGTCGTACGTCTCCTGCTGCACCTTCTCCGGGTTGCCGTGCATCACCAGCACGATGACAAGCGGCGCCTCGGCCAGATGCGTCACGTAGCCGGGCAGCGCGCCGAGCTGGCGCAGCGTTTCGCGGTCGCGCACCACCACGAACTCCCACGGCTGCTCGTTCTTGGCGCTCCCGCTCCAACGGGCGACGGTCAGGATGTCATCCAACGCCCCTCCTGGAACTGGCGTTGTGGTGAAGCGACGCACACTGCGCAGGGAGCGCAGAAACTCGATGATCTCGGCGGTATCCATTGACGAATCGGCCTTTCACGGGAATCGCAAGCGAACGGCATCAGGTTCGGCAGCATACCGCCTTGCCGAGATCCGCCGCATCGAGCGCAGCCGTGGCACACTCTGCGCCATGACAGACGCGGCGCCCTCCACCGAACTTGGCCCACTGCTGATCCAGTTCCGCACGGCACGCGGGATGGCGCAGAAAGAGGTGGCGCGTCAGGCGGAAATCGACGGCAGCACGCTGAGCCGGCTGGAGAATGGCGGCCGGGGCGTCAGCCGCGAGGTGCTGGACCGCATCGCGGCGGTGCTGGAGCTGGGCCCGATGGACCGCCTGAGCCTGCACGTGGCCGCCGGGTTCCTCGACGCCAGCACGGCGCGGATGCTGGCCGATCCCGATTTGACCGAGCTTGCCGCCATCCTGACCGCCCCGTCGACCACCCCACGGGACGCCGCCCGGCTGCGACAGTTCGTGACGCTGGCGCTGGAGTACGCGGCAGCGCTCGGGTACGGCGCCCGCCGTCGTCAGGACGGGGGCTGAACCGCCTCCGGCCCCTGCCGGTGCCGGGTGCGCACGCGCTCGTGACGCGCGCGGGACCGACGCTTGTTCATCAGCAGCATCCCCAGCCCAACGGCAATCAGCAGCAGCGCCACGGCTGCCAGCACCGTCACCACGCCGAAGAAGTCGGCGGCGGCGGCGGCGAAGAAGATGGGCACGAACGAGACCACGCTGGTAATGGTGAAGAACGTGGCGAACACCCGCGCCCGGATCGTCTCGTGGGAGCGCTCCTGCAGGATCGTCTGTGAGGGCACCAGCACCAGCGCGTTGAAGATGCCAAGCGTCGCCGCCAACGCCCCCGCGACCCCGACCATCAACGGCTCGGGCACAGGATTCGGCGCCAGAATCGCGTCGAGGATGGTGCGGCTCAGCGCCAGCAGCAGCAGCGCCACGCCGCCCAGCGTGACCGCGCAGTCGATCATCTGCTCGCGCGGGAATCGCTTCGAAAGGCGAGGCACCAGCACCACGCCGGCGATTACGCCCAGTCCGGCCGGGGCCACGATGTAGCCGATGTCGCCCGGCGCCAAACCCACTACCGTGGAGACGAAGTTCGGGGCCAGCGCCGCCACCAGCATGAAGATGGTGGTGGCAAAGGTCAGATTGCCGATCACCTTGACCAGGATGCGGTCCTGCGCGATGAACGCCAACCCTTCCTTGATGTCCAGCCACATCTGGCGCGCCGGGCCGACTTTCGTCGCGCTCGTCACGCGGGGCGGCAGCGGCATCTTCGGCAGGAAGAACGTCAGCACCGCCGCGATGGCAAAGCAGACCAGCGTCACGATGAAGAGCATGTCCACGCCAAGCGCCTGCGAGAGCAGTGGCCCAAGGATGGCGAAGCCCAGCAACTGCGTGGCAGTGAAGGTGAGGTTGAACAGCGCGTTGGCGGCGGTCAGCTGCTCCCGTGGCACCAGCGCCGGGATCGAGGCGCCCTGCGCCGGCATAAAGAACTGCCCGGCCGCGCCGAACAGGAACGCCAGCGCGTAGTAGCTGCCCAGCGCCGCCGCCACCTGCCACGAGGGGTTGATCAGCAGGAAGAAGAGCACCAGCACCGCGCGCACGATGTTGACAGCCACCATGATGGTGCGCCGGCTGATGCGGTCCGCCACCACCCCGGCTATTGGTCCGAAGATCACCGATGGCAGTGAGAACGCGAGGATAACGAAACTGACCGCCGTGTTCGCCTGCGCAATGTTGTGAAACTGGACGACCTCGCCCACGCTCAGCAGCAGCGAGAAATCGACCATGCTGTTGGCGGTCTGCGAGACCGCCTGCGCGATCCACAGGCGCAGGAAGGCGAAGTTGCTGAGGACGGCGCGGAACGACCCCTGACTCTGGGGGCGCAACACCCGGCGGGGCGCAGTCGCGCTGCCCGGCTCCGGAGTTGGATCCGTGACGAATATGGCTTCAGCTGCGTCGCGCTCGCTCAACTGGCTTCCGCCTCGCCGGCTGCCGGCGCATCACCACCATCGGCCGCCGGGGCCTTGCTCACCCACCCGCGAAACCGCCGCTCCGCCTCGCGGCGGGTCAGCATGACCCGCCGCTCACAGCCAGAGCACTTGAGGCCGATATCCGCCCCTAGCCGGGTGACCGTCCACTCGTAGCTGCCACACGGGTGCGGCTTCTTGAGCTTCACCACGTCTCCCACGGCGAAGGGCAGCGGTTCATAGGGTTTGGCGGACATGGTGGCTGGCTGGCATCGTCACCGGGGACCGGCTACATCAAGCCGGGGATCTTCATGCCCCCGGTCAGCGCACCCATTTTCTCTTCCGCCATCGCGTTAGCCCGCGACATCGCGTCCTGAATTGCGACGGTGATCAGGTCTTCCAGCACTTCCACATCCTCAGGGTCAACCGCGCTGGGATCGATGGAGATGCCCCGGAACTCGCGGGCTCCGGTCACTTGCGCCCGCACGACGCCGCCGCCCGCCGAGCCCTCGACGATCGTCTCGGCCAACTCGGTCTGCATCGCTTCCAGACGCCGCTGCATCTGCTGAATCGCCTTCATGTTCACGCCCATGACGCAGCGCTCCTTTGTGGTGTACAGGCATTGGTCACATGCCGTTGCATGTGTCAAAGTTCAGGGTTCGGCTGGGGAGTATAACCGCCCGGCCGCTACGCTCAGTCGAGCGCCGCCACACGCTCCAGCATGGAGCGGGCGGTCGCCAGCGCGCCGGGGGTCACGGGCAGACCATCGAGCATGGCGGCCAGCTCTTCCTCGCGCTCGACGCGTTGCAGTTGCCCGATGGTGGACACGACTCGCCCGCCCTGTTCCGCCTTGGCGATACGGAAATGGCGCTCGGCGAAGGCCGCGATCTGGGCGAGGTGGGTGATGACGATCACCTGATGATTCTCAGCCAGCCCGTACAGTTTTTCGCCCACCACCTGCCCCGAGCGCCCACCAACGCCGACGTCGATCTCGTCGAACACCAGCGTCGGGGTTTCGTCAACATCCGAGAGGATCGATTTCAGCGCCAGCATCAGCCGCGCGGTCTCACCGCCGGAGGCAATGCGGGCCAGTGGCTTCAGTCCTTCGCCCGAGTTCGGGGCAATCATGAAGGTCACCTGATCGACCCCAGTGATATCCGCCGCGTAGGGCTCCGGCGCTGGTACTCCCCCGGGATCGGGCCGCTGCGTGAGTTGCACGGCGAATGCTGCGCTGCCCATGCGGAGCTCCGAGATGGCGCGCTCCACGCCGGTCCCCAGTTCGGCGCCCGCCGTCGCGCGCTGCGCCGAGAGGTTGGCCGCCAGCGCGCCCGCTGCCGCCGCCAGTTCCGCTTCGCGCGCGGTCAGCGCCTCGACGCTCATCTCAGAGCCGGTCAGGGATTCCAGTTCGGCCGCGGCTTCGTCGGCGAACGCCAGTACGTCGGCCAGCGAGCCGCCGTACTTGCGCTGCAGGTTGCGAAGCAGGTCGAGCCGTTCCTCGACATCGGCCAGCCGCCCCGGGTCCGCTTCGATTTCGTCGCGGTAGTCCCGCACGCCGGCAGCGACGTCTTCCAGCGCGAAGAGCGCCTCGTTCAGCCGCTCGGAAAGATCGCTGACGGCGGGGTCGAGCGCGGCGATCTCCTGCATCGCGTGCGCCGCCTGCCGGATCAGCGCCGTCGCAGCGGGCGCATCCTCGCCCATCTCGCTGCCGGCAATCTGCGAGTAGACCACCGCGGCGTCCAGCGCCAGCCGCTCGGCGTTGGCGAGGCGCACGCGCTCGTTCGCGAGCGTGACATCCTCATCAATCTGCGGGGCAGCTTCCTGAATCTCAACCACCTGATACTGCAGCAGGTCCATGCGCTGCATGCGCTCGCGCGCGCCCTGCTCGTGGCTCTGCAGGCGCTCGCGGATGGCGCGCAGCTCGTTGTAGGCCTCGCGGAACCGCCCGCGCAATTCGGTGGTGCGCGCGTAGCGGTCAAGCAGGTCCAGCTGCGCGGCTGGCTTCAGCAGGGAGAGGTGATCGCTCTGCCCGTGGACATCCACCAGCAGCGCGCCGACCTGCGAGAGCACTGCAGCGGTCGTGGGGCGGCCATTAAGCCGCGCGCTGCTACGGCCAGTGGCCTGAATCTCTCGGCTGAGAATCAGTTCGCCGTCATCATGGCTGATTTCCAGCGCTTCCAGCGCGGCGCTGACCGCCGCTGCGTTGGCGCTGTCGTGGATATCGAAGACGGCATCAACGGAGGCGCTTTTCGCGCCGGTGCGCACCATGTCGGCGCTGGCGCGCTCGCCGAGCACACAGCCCAGCGCGTCGATCAGGATCGACTTGCCGGCGCCCGTCTCGCCCGTCAGCGCGTTCAGCCCGGGGCCGAACGTGATGTCGGTGGCCTCGATGATGGCGAAGTTGCGGATGGTCAGTGTGCGCAGCATGGCGCCGTCCGCGAACCGGGCCGTCTCGATCTGTCTCGCCCGGTTCGCAACGTCATTCCGCCTGTCTCACGAAATCCGATGAGTGCTTGCCTAGTCGGCGGCGGTCGCCACGGGCTGATCCCACAGGGCGCGCGCCACGACCTCAGGCCGGATCGGGATCTGGTTGATGCGTACGCCAATCGCATCGCGAATGGCGTTGCCCACCGCCGCCGCCCCCGGAATCGCGCACGGCTCGCCGATGCCCTTGGCCCCGTAGGCGCCTTGTTCGGATGCAACTTCCACCAGCACCACCTCGATAGGCGGCGCCATTTCGGCGCGGGGCAGGGTGTAGTCCATCAATGTCGCGGTCAGCAGTTGCCCGTCGTCGTCGAAGACCATGCCCTCGTACAGCGCCCAGCCGAGCCCCTGCACCACGCCGCCGTGGATCTGCGCCTCGACTGCCGCCGGGTTGATCGC
>JASGGF010000293.1:0-6998 GCA_047605145.1 Thermomicrobiales bacterium
GGGAAGCGGGGGCGTTTCGTGGAGCCATCGACGTGTGATGGGCTACCTCGTTCCGGGCGCGCGCGCCTGCACCGGCGGGGGTTGGGCATAGTGGCGGCGGCCAGCGCACTGGCGGCGCTGGTGGCGGGGGACTCGCCGGCCGAGGACGTCGCAGCGAAGCGGCGGCGCCGGACGCGGCAGGCCGGGGCCGAGCACAACGTGCGCGGCAAGAAGGCCATCATGTGCGTGGATGGCGAGACGAAGCGGGTGCCGAAAGCGCGGCGCAAGCGGTACTTGAAGCAGGGCGCGACGCGCGGCGCGTGCCAGAGCCCGCCCAATCCGGTCTGCACGCCTACGTGCCCGGCGGGGAGCTGCAACATCGCGGACGGTTGCGGCGGGGTATGCCCCGGCTGCGCGGCGGGCTCGTTGTGCGCCGAGGGGATCTGCCAGACCTGCACCGTCACCTGCGATGCGGGGCGCGATGCGCCGACCACCTGCGGCGAGCGGCTGCAGATGGCGTTGGAGGCTGGCGGCGACGTGTATGTCTGCCCCGGCGAGTATATGGGAACCTTTCTCCTGTTTCAGGATGTCCGCGTCTACGGCGCCGGGAATGGCGCGAACCCGGCCACCGACGCGATCCTGACGGGGCTCGATGTCGCGCAGATCATGACGCTGGAGGCGCCGCGCACGGTCACGCTGGCCAACCTGCGCTTCGCCCATGGAGTGTCATCGGGCGGGTATGGCGGCGCGCTTTACATCGACGATGTCGCGGCGAACGTGACCGTGGCCGATTGCGTGTTCGCCGACGGCGACAGTGATTATGGCGCGGGCATTTACGCGTATCAGGGAACGCTGCACATCAGCGGGTCGCAGTTTATGGAGAACCACGCCGTCTACGACGGCGGCGCGCTGTTTGTCTACTACGCGACGGTAACGCTGAACGACACGGAGCTCTCGTTCAACGACGCTGATGGCGATGGCGGCGCGATGTACGTCAATGACAGCGGCTCCTCCACAACACTGACGGGCTGCACGATCAACAAGAACACGGCCGGGAACTACGGGGGCGGCATTGCCAGCAATGGCGGGCCGATCACGATAAGCGAGACCACGATCACCGGCAACACGGCGGACGAGTACGGCGGCGGCATCTACAACACTGGTGGGATCGTGACGCTGGCGGCGTCGGTGTCCATCATCAGCGAGAACACGGCGGGGAATCCCATGCCGAGTGGGGGCGGGGTGTACGTCCAGAGCGGCACGTTCAATCGGAACGGGGCCACGATTTCAGGGAACACGCCGGATCAGTGCGTGGGGACGGGGTGCGTGTAGGGGGAGCGATGCCATCGCAGGATCTGACCCGAGAATACGAACTCGATGGCCGATGAGTACAGACCACGGCGGCTATCGCGCGCTTCAGCCAGACCTTTTCCGCGATTTCGGTGCGCGAGTTGGACGCGAAGATCGACGAGATTATTGCCGAGGACCGCGCGAACGACGCGGCGCCGGGCGTGCGAGACACGAGGCGCGGCGCGATTGACCCAATGGTCCCGAAGTGCTAAACTTGCCGTCTGGTATTTGGGCGAACCGCGCCGGAGTGTGTCCCGGCGCGTTCCTGTGTTACACGAAAGTCCCGCCTGGCGGGCAATGGAGGCAGATTATTTCCAGACCGGTCCAGACCCGAGTCAACGAGCGCATCCGGATCCGCGAGGTCCGGCTGATCGATGAGCAGGGTGAGCAGGTAGGCATCGTCCCCACGTTCGAGGCACTCCAGATGGCGCGTGACCGCGGCCTCGATCTCGTCGAGGTTGCGCCGAACGCGATGCCGCCGGTGTGCCGGCTCATGGATTACGGCAAGTTCCGCTATGAGCAGAGCCGCAAGGAACGCGAATCGCGGAAGAACCAGCACGTTGTCGAGCTGAAGGAAGTGCGCATCCGCCCGAAGATCGACGATCACGATCTGTCGACGAAGGGGCGGCAGGCAGCCAAGTTCCTGGATGCCGGGGACAAGGTGAAGCTGACCGTGCTCTTCCGGGGGCGCGAGATGGCGCACCCCGATATCGGCAAGGGTCTGCTGGATCAACTTGCAGACCAGCTTCGCCCGCACGGCACGGTTGAGGCCTCGCCGCGCATGGAGGGGCGAACGATGATTCTGATCATGGCCCCGCTGAAGGCGAAGGCCGCAGTCGCAGAACGCGAACGCGATAAGGAAGGAACCAGTAGTGGCCAAGGCTCCGTCGAAGAAGATGAAAACCCATAAGGGGGCGAAGAAGCGCTTCAGCGTGACCGCGAGCGGCAAGATCATGCGCACCAAGGGCATGAAGAGCCACAACCGGCGCAAGAAGGCCCCCCGGGTGAAGCGCCAGTTTGACCGGATGCTGTCACTGGACAGCGCGAACCAGGGCTCGGTTGAGAAGCTGCTGCCCTACGGCGCGTAACATCGCAATCCTGACCGGGGACTCCACCCGGTCTGGCGCTGCCCACGGTGGGCGGCGCGCGTGGGGAACCCCACGCCGGGCTCCGGCGGCCCCGGCAAGACCGCCGAAACGAGGAGACGTTTTCCCATGGCACGCGTCAAGCGCGGCGTGACCGCTCACGCGAAGCACAAGAAGGTTCTCGCCCAGACGAAGGGCTTCTACGGCACCAACAACCGCCTGTACAAGCGCGCCCACGAGGCGATGATGCACTCGCTGGCGTACGCGTACCGCGACCGCCGCAACCGCAAGCGCGATTTCCGCCGCCTGTGGATCGTGCGCATCAACGCCGCCAGCCGCCTCAATGGCCTGTCGTACTCGATGCTGATCAACGGCTTGACGAAGGCTGGCGTGAAGGTGGATCGCAAGATGCTGGCTGATCTGGCCGTGCGCGATCCGCAGACCTTCGGCGCGGTGGTGGATGTGGCGAAGCAGGCGCTGGCGTAAGCGCCCGCTCCTGAGCCCGGCGGCGCCGGCGTGACCCCGCCTGCGGAGCGCGATGCGCGCGCCGAGATCACCTCGGCAACCAACCCAACGCTGACGTTCGTTCGCTCGCTCTCCCGGCGCGATACCCGCGCCGCAGAGCGGGCGTTCGTCGTTGAAGGGCTGCGCGCGGTGCGCGATGGCCTGCAGGTGGGCGCCACGCCGCGCCTGCTGCTGCTGCGCGACGATGAGCGGGCGGAGACGCTGCGGCGCGAGCTGGCGGTGAATGCGCGCGATCCGGCGCTGCGTTGGGTGGCTCCCCGGCTGTTCGACAAGCTGAGCGAGGTGCAGGCGCCGCAAGGGGTGCTGGCGGTGTTCCCGTGGCCGGAGCTGACCCCGGCGCCGCACGGGGCGCCGCTGGCGCTGGTGCTGGACCGGCTGCGGGACCCCGGCAACCTCGGCACGCTGCTGCGTTCGGCGGCGGGCGCGGGGGTGAGCGCGGTCTACCTGACGCCGGAGAGCGTGGACCCGTGGAACCCGAAGGTGGTGCGCGCCGGGATGGGCGCGCACTTCCGGTTGCCGCTGCTGCCCTTCGATGACGAGGCGGCGGAGCGGCTGCGGGAGACCCTGCCGTTGCGGGTGGATGCCTCGGCGGAGGCGACCGTTTCACATGACGCCGTAGACTGGACGCAACCGGCCGCGCTGGTCATCGGGGGAGAGGCGGAGGGGGTCAGCCCGGCGCTGGAAGCGTGGGCGTCGGTGGGGGTGGCGATCCCGCTGGCGGGTGGTGTGGAGTCCCTGAACGCGGCGGTGGCGGGGTCGATTCTGCTCTTCGAGGCGGCCCGGCAGCGGCGCCTGGCGGGGCCGTGATGTGGCGCAGACACCAAAAACCCGCGAAGGTACGCGGGTTTTCGTGGAATCCGCTTTCGGGCGGGTGGTAAACTGCGTGGTCGGATCAGACGTGATCTCGCGAATCAGGCGCCCCTGGCCCGCGTGATACCGACCGCGAGGCCGCAGGGAGAGCATCCCCGGCGCCGCCCACGAAGGAGACCACCATGGCGAAGAAGGCTGTGCAGGAAGAGATTGAGAACGACGATGAGAGCGCGGGCGGCAAGGCCGTCAAGCAGGACCTGATCAAGATCGTGGCGGCTGACACGGGGCTGTCCGAGGCGCAGGCCGGCAAGGCGATCAACGCGTTCCTGATGGCGATTCATGATCACCTGGGGCGCAATATCGAGGTCCAGATCAGCGGCTTCGGGTCGTTCAAGGTCGTGGAGCGCGCGGCCCGCGAGGGGCGCAACCCGCGCACCGGCGAGCCGATGACGATTGAGGCGCGGCGCAGCCCAACCTTCAAGCCGGGCACGCAGCTGAAGCGGACGGTCGAGGGCGAGTAATCGCGAACGACCCTCATTCCGGGCCCCTCTCTCTGTAGGTAGGGAGAGGGGCTTTTTGTTGCGCGTTTCCCACTTGGCGCCATCACCGAAGAAACGCAACACCCCGTCGCTAGCAGGCGCCGCTGACTGGCCCGACCCCACCCCCGCGCAAGGTCCCTACCCCGGCACGCCAGCGGGCTGCGGGGTGTCGAGGGTGGCCATGAGGCGGCCGATAGTGCCGGGGACATCGCCCTGCACGCTGCGCATGGCGACGCCGATGGCGTTTTCCATGGCGAGGGCGTTGGAGCGGCCGTGGGAGATGATGACCACGCCATCGATGCCGAGGAGCGGGGCTCCGCCCTGCTCGGCGTAGTCGAGATCGCGCTTCACTTCCTGAAAGGCGGGGTAGAGCAAGCCGGCCAGCGCCTTGCGGAACAGCCCGGCAGTGATGCGCGAGCGCACCGTGCTGTTGATAAGCGAGGCGGCGCCTTCGGCCACCTTCAGCGCCACGTTGCCGGTGAAGCCGTCCGTGACGACGACATCCACCACGCCACGCGTGATGTCGTTGCCCTCCACGTTGCCGTAGAAGGTGATGCCGGGGGCGGCCTGCAGCAGGGGGAAGGTCTCCTGCACCAGCGCGTTGCCCTTGGAGGGCTCTTCGCCGTTGGAGAGGAGGCCGACGGTGGGGCGCTGCACGCCGAAGGCGCGCTCGGTGTAGATGCTGCCCATCTGCGCGAACTGCACAAGGTGCGCGGGCTTGGGATCGGTGACGGCGCCCATGTCCAGCACGAGGGTCTGCCCCTTGAAGGAGGGGATGTACCCGGCGATGGCGGGGCGATCCACGCCGCGCACACGGCCCAGCTTGAAGAGGGCTCCGGCCATCACGGCGCCGCTGTTGCCGGCGGAGACCATGGCCTGTGCGCGGCCCTGCCGCACGGCGTCCAGCGCGACGGCGATGGCCGATTGCGGCTTGCGGCGGACGGCCTGCGCGGGAGAATCATCCATGGAGATGATGTCCGGCGCGTGGGCGATCTCGATGTCGAGGCCGGCGATATTCTGGCCAGCGAGGGCGGCTGCGATATCCGGCTCGGCGCCAGCCAGCAGGAGACCTACGCCAAAGCGGCGGGCGCCCGCCAGCGCCCCCGGCAGGACGACCTCCAGGCCGTGATCCCCACCGGCCGCGTCCACGGCGATGCGCATTGCAGGTACTCCCGGGAAGCAAATCGATCGAAGCGCGATGGTACCACGGGGGATGCGGGGTTTCGGGGCGCACGCGGCTGGCCACACCACCGGGATGACAGGGTGTTTGAGGAGTGCGGCAGGGCGGCGCCGGTGGGTGTACCCTCCATGGCACTGTGCGGCGCAGACGATGAGGTGGAGGCGACGACGATGGTCGAGGTGATCCAGAACGCGGCCGGGGAGATCGATGGGCAGCCCGTGACGTGCTTTACCCTGCGCAATGCGCACGGGGTGGAGGTGGTGTTGCTGCCGTGGGGCGCGGTCATCCAGTCGGTGCGGGTTCCGGACCGGGCGGGCGTGTTCGCCAATGTGGCGCTGGGGTTCGCTGATCTGGCGACGTATGTCACCGGTAACTTGCCCTTCTTCGGCTGCGTGGCCGGGCGCTACGCGAACCGCATTGGCGGCGATGGCTTCCTGCTCGATGGCGAGCGGGTGCGGCCCACGCTGAATCTGGGGACCTTTACGCTGCACGGCGGCTCCCGCGGCTTCGACAAGCACCTGTGGGACGCGGAGGCGGTGGAGAACGGGGTGCGCCTGAGCCGGGTCAGCCCGGACGGCGAGGAAGGCTTCCCCGGCGCGCTAACGACGACGGTGACCTACACGCTGGATGACGAGAACCGGCTGCGGGCGGACTACACGGCGGAAACCGACGCGCCAACCGTGCTGAACCTGACCAACCACGGCTACTGGAACATGGCGGGCGAGGGGAGCGGCAGCACGGACAACCACCTGCTGACGGTGCACGCCAGCACGTATACCCCCACGGATGACAGCCAGATCCCGACCGGCGAGCTGGCGTCGGTCGCCGGGACGCCGTTCGATTTTCGGGAGGCGGCCGTGTTCGGGGAGCGGGCGCGGCAGGATCACCCGCAGCTGCGGCTGGGCATGGGCATCGACCACAACTTCGTGGTAGACCGCCCGGCGGGCGATGCCTCGCTGATCGAGGCAGTGGTGCTGCAGGACCCGGCCAGCGGGCGGACGCTGCGGGTGTGGACGACGGAGCCGGGGGTGCAGGTGTACGGCGGCAACCACCTGCACGGCGATCTGTACGGCACGACCGGGCGCGCCTACCGGCAGGGGGATGGCATCGCGCTGGAGACGCAGCACTTCCCGGATTCCCCGAACCACCCGGAGTTCCCCAGCACCGTCCTGCGGCCGGGAGCGATATTCCAGTCCACGACGGTGTTTGCGTTTTCGGCGGAGTAGCGGAGACGGGGCGGCGGCGGCCCGCATGATGGCCACTACGCCCTCCGGGGAAGCCCTGCGCCCAGCCCCTCTCCCGATGCGAGGCTGACTGGGGGAGGTATTGGGTATGCGCACGCCGCTGCAGCGACAAACCCTCACCCCAAACCCCTCTCCCTTTGCGAAGGGCGAGGGGCTTACGGTGGCGAATGGCGCGGCCATGCCGGCACAACTGGCGGCGTGAAGCCGGATTGTCACGCCAGCACGAATCGACTCCCCTCGCCCCCCACTTTCGCAAAGGGAGAGGGGTTGGGGGTGAGGGTTTCTC
>JASGGF010000294.1:0-6995 GCA_047605145.1 Thermomicrobiales bacterium
GGGGAGGCGGCCAGCGGAGCGGTCGGCGGGGCGGTTGCAGGGGATGATGGCGACAGCGATACTGTCACTATGGCGAGGCAGCGCGGATTGGGGGCGGCATGGAGGACAACCGGCAAGGTCAGGGCCGGGGCCAGCGTGCGCGGGGCGATTCGCTGCCGGTCGGGAGCGCCGCGACCACGCAGGGTCGCGCGCAGCCGTACCGCTACACCATCGGCGATCTGGAACGCGAGACGGGCATCTCGGCGCGGAATATCCGCTACTACATCACGCAGGGGCTGCTGCCGGCGGCCAACGGACGCGGGGTGGGGGCGACGTACGGGCCGGACCACCTGCTGCGCCTGAAGTACATCACCACGCTGAAGGACAGCAACATGCCGCTGGCGGAGATCCGTCAGAAGCTGGAGGGCCTGCAGGGCGACACGCTGGCGGCGATGCTACGGGTGGAAACTGCGCCGCCGCAGGACCGCTGGCGGCGGATTCACCTGCACCCGGATATCGAGCTGCATGTGCGGGAGCAGGGCGGGAAGGGGCGCAACGTGGCGCTGGAGCAGGCGGTCGAGGAGATCGCGCGGCACGCGGAGATCGTCATCAACAAGCTGGGCACGGACGCATGAGCGGCGAGGGCGAGCCGGAAAACCGGTTCTGGATCCCGGACAACCCGGATGGCAGCGGCTGGGCGGATGTGGACTGGGCCAGTGCGACGCGCGGCACGAAGTACCACTACCGGCACGTGGGCACGGAGGAGGAGGAGCGGGCGAAGCTGCCGCCCTTCTACCGGGTGGTGACGCGGCTGGAATCCGCCGTGCTGCACGCGCACGAGAACACCTACTACGTGCCCTGCGCCCGCCTCGCGGATTTCCTCGCGGAGCTGAGCATCGCGGGGGGCGCCGAATTCATCTGGCACGTCGAGGGGTGCGCGGAGCCTCCCGTGGAGAGCCGCGTCCGGGAGGCATAAGTAAGCAAGCGGCCAATCCCGCGACACGGTTGCGGACTGGCTGGCGGGTACCCGTGTTGGTTGACGGTGGACTTCCTGCGGCATTGCCGGGGCGGCGAAACGCCCCGGCAATTTCTGTGCTGGACAGGGTGAACTGGCTCAACTCGCGCAGAGGGAGAAGCACCCTCCGGCCTTGCCGCCAGCTGAACACGCGCCGGAAACACACCCCTGGTTCGGCCCACACTCGGCAGCGCTATCGCAGCAGGCTCCCTGTGTTCCCAGGTCGTAGCAAGCCAGGGCGTTCGTTACGTCAAAGAAACACCGGCAGTTGGAACCACAGTTTTGCTGGCTGACGCACGTTGGCGGCGGAGTGGTGGACTTCTTCTTCTTTTTCTTCTTCCGCTTCTTCCTGGCATCAGCACCGGCGAGCGCCAGACCACCAAGCGCAATCCCGGAAATCCCCGAAGCCAAAATCCGCCGTCTGGACTCAGCAGAACGGCGTAACGCCCGAGCCAGGTCATCAATCTGCGACCCGTCCATGGATCTCTCCTTCGGTGTGAAGTGTCGAGAGAAAGCATCAACGCAGCCGATAACGCGTGTTCGTTGCGCAGATCTTATAGCAACCTGGTGACTCTGTCAATCCAGTATTCATGCGACATTCGAGAGGATCAGGTTCCGGGACACACAACAAAACGAGGGAGGGGAGACTTTCGCCTCCACACTCCCTCATTCCCGTACTCCCAAAGCCCGGAGGCGTCTCCCCCAAGGGCCCGCAGGCGTCTTCCCTACGACGAGCGCAGGAGCGCCATCACCTCGGGGCCGCCGACCTTGACGGTGGAGGCGACCTTGCCGTCCTCGTCGATCAGGATGGCGGAGGGGGTTCCGGAGGCGCCGAACATGGAGCCGATGGAGAAGTTCGGGTCGATCAGCATCGGGGACTCGAAGCCGTGGGCCTCGTTGTCGGCGATGGAGCCGGTGGTGATGAACACCAGATCGGGCACATCGTCGTCGTCCTCGGTCTCCTCTTCCCACGCCTTCAGTTCCGGCTCCAGCCGCTTGCAGAAGCCGCAGCCGGGGTTCCAGAAGACGAGCACCGCCGGGAGATCGGCGACGTCGTCCAGCGTGACCTCGTCGTCTTCAAGGTCCTTCAGCGTGAACTCCGGCGCCGTGCCGCCGATCCCGATGCCGCGTGGCGCGGGCGGCGCTTCCGGCTCCGGCTCCACCGCCGCAGCGTCGAGCAGGTGCGGGGCCTCGTTGCGCAGCAGGGCGATCACCGAGGGGCTGCCCACGGCGAGGCCGGAGGCGATTTTGCCATCGGCGCTCACCAGCACGGCGGACGGCGTGCCGCTGGCCCCGAAGGCGCGGCCCACGGTGAAGCCGCTATCCAGCACGACCGGCGAGGCCAGCCCGGTGGCCTTGTTGGCGTCTACCTCTCCGGTGGAGACCACCAGCAGGTTCGGGGCGCCTTCCGGCTTGTCGCCTTCCCACGCCTTCAGGTCGTCCACCATGCGCTGGCAGAAGCCGCAGCCGGGGTTCCAGAACAGGACAGCGGTCGGATGGCCGGCGAAATCGGTCAGCTTGACCGGTTCGTTGTCGAGGTTGTTGAGCTCAACAACAGGGGCGTCCTTGCCAATGCTTGCCACGCCGCGCACCGGCTGCGGGGCGGTTGGCGCGGGCGCCGGCCGTGGGGCGCGCGGGGCAGGCACGGGCACCTTGTTCTCGAGGATGTTCTTGACCAGCTTGCGGATGTCCGGGCCGCCGCCAGCCGCGCCGGAGGCGATCTTGCCATCGGCGGAGACCAGCACTGCCGTCGGAGTGCCGTAGGTCATGTAGGCGTCGGCGATCTCGTTTTCCGCCTGCATCACCACGTTGGTGAGGTTGTGGGCCTTCTTCTTGGCGCGGTTGTCTTCAACCGAGCCGCGGGTGACCACGACGGTCGTCAGCTTGTCGGCCAGCTCATGCTGCCACTTGCCGACATCCGGCATCAGGCCGTTGCACGGGCCGCAGGTGGGATCAGAGAAGACCAGCAGGACCGGCTTCTCCTGCGCGCGGAAGGAATCGAGGGTCAAGGTCTCGCCGTAAAGGCCGGAGAGCGTGAAGGCCGGGGCGGGCGCGCCGAAGGGGAGCCCTTCCTCGTCCTCATCTTCCTCGTCTTCGTCGTCCTCGTCGTCCTCGTCGTCGTAATCGATTTCGATGTCGGCGTCTTCGAGGGCAGACTCGATGCGGTCAAGGCGGACCAGCAGGCGGCCATTCTGACCGAGCAGGTGGACCAGCAGCCACGCCATCGTGCCGAGGGCGGCGATCATGGCGATGCCGACGATGGTCACCACCCAGTCGAAGCCGCTGAGGGAGCCGAAGGCGTCACCGATGGAAGCGCCCACGTTCCCCATGGTGAAGCCGGGAATGACGATGAACAGGGCCAGCACCGCCAGCGCGGCGTTGCGGATCAGTGTCTTGGGGCCGATCTCACTGGGCGAGAGCTGCCCGAAGCAGTGGCAATCGAACTTCTGGCCCTTGGCGAGGCTGTTGCTGATGCCGCCGATGAAGGCGAGCAACAGGCCGAGGCCGAGGAGCGCGCCCCAGCGGGCGGACGCCACCGGCAGCAGCAGGACGGCGACGAAGATTTCGACGATGGGCAGCGCAATGCCGGCGTACTTGGTGGCCGGTTCGGGGACGCCGAACGAGCGCATGGCTGACTGCGACCCGGCGAGGTCCAGCAGCTTGGCGATCCCGGACACGAGGAAAACCCCGGCCAGAATCAGGCGAAACAGCAGCAACAATCCATCCATACGTCTGAAACCCCCGCAAACGTGGTCGAGCGAAACGTTCTGGCTCGTGCGTCGATGGTTGGCCTGCGCGGCCAGTTCTGACGAAACTGCAGTTTACCATCGGACTCGCCAGCCCCTGTGCCGATCACAGGTCCTGAAACAGCGACCGCTGCAATAGTAGCGAAAGGGAAGCATTGGGTCGAGAGCACCCATGGATCTGGGCGCCGGCGTGCCGCAATGCCCGTCCTGGTCTGGTTTTGCTCAGCGCTCCCTCCGTGGCGAAACGCGAATTCCTGTGCTTCACGATAGCGGCCTCGCCGTTGGAGGGCATTCGTAGAAATACGCATTTTCCTGAGTACGGGTTCCAGCGGATGCCCAAATGGTCGGCCACCCGGCCGCAATTGCTCACAGGTCTCGCGCGCGTCACGCGACCGCATCCACCAGCGCCGGGGAACGCGTTCAGTCGCCATGCGCGAGGTGCGACGCACGTGTGTAGGGCGCAGGGTCATGGCATTGCGTTGACAGCGCATAGACCCCGGCGCCCGACCAGTGCGCAGCCTTGCGCACGCAGGGGGTCGCGCGTGGTGAGGGAACAGGCATTGGTGGGCGCCTGCTGCGCCGGGCCGTGTCACTCGGGCGGCGTCGCGCAGAGTCCGTTGACGCAAATCAAACCGATGGGGCAGTTTGCGCTGGACAGACAGCCACCCGGGGCCACCGTGCACTGAAGGGTAGGTGGGGTGGTCGGGATGGTCGTAGTGTGGCCGGAGCAGCATTCGGCGCTGGATGCCACTACGCTGCCGTCCTCCTTGCAGGGAGCGGGGTCCCCGCAGATCCCGTTCGCGTCCCGCACGAACCCGGCCGGGCAAGCGCAGACGCCGTTCTGGCAGGTCTCGCGGGCGCCGGCGTTACAGCCGGCGTCACTCGCGCAGCCGGCGGAGCCCGCGGCGCACTTGCCGGCGGTGGCTCCCTGCCGGATGTAGCCGTTGCGCTGCTTCTTGGCGACGGTGATGGTCTCGCCGTTCAGGCAAAGGGTGACCTTCTTCGGCTTCTTCTTCTTCTTTGCTTCGAGCTGCGAGGTCGGGCCAGCGACGGCGGCGAGTCCAGCGGCCAGTACGCCCAGTGCCGCCCGGCGGGAACGGATGCGCGCGAGGGAACGGGTGATCGTATCGAAGGTGGACGTGTCCATGGGCGCCTCCAGCGACGTGTGACGACTGTTGCCCCCAGTGTGGGAGCGCGTCAGGCCACTGCATATCCGTAGATCTACGTATTTCCCCGAATGCGGGGCGACGTTCTAGCGCGCAGTCGGCGTTACACTTCCCGCTAGCAGTCTCACGCGAGTGAGCCACGATGCGGTATGCGGTATGCGGTACGGGAGGCGAGATTGGCTATTGAAACGCGGGAACGCGCGGCGGTCGCAGGCGCGGACGACGGCGTCCAGCCGGCGAAGTCCATGACCGGCGGGCAGGCGCTCATCGCCTCCCTGATCGAAAACGGCGTCGATACCATCTTTGCCCTGCCCGGCGTGCAGTTGGACCCAGCCTTCGACGCGCTCTACGACCTGACCGACCAGATCAACGTGATCCACCCGCGCCACGAGCAGGCGGCGGCGTACATGGCGGACGGCTACGCCCGCACCACCGGCAAGACGGGCGTCTGCCTCGTGGTGCCCGGCCCCGGCTTGCTGAACGCCACGGCGGCGCTCTCCACGGCGTACGCCTGCAACTCGCCGGTGCTGTGCGTAACCGGGCAGATTCAGTCTGACCTGATCGAGTTCGGGCGCGGCCTGCTGCACGAGATCCCGAACCAGCTCGGCATGGTGCGCTCCGTCACCAAGCACGCCGAGCGCGCCATCGCCCCGGACGCCATCCCCGGCCTCGTGGACCGCGCGCTGGAGGAGCTGTACGACGGCCGCGTGCGCCCGGTCGAGATCGAGGTGCCGCCGGACACCCTGTACGCGGTGAACGAGGTGCAGCTGCTGCCCCCGGCGGACAAGCCGGCGCGCTTCGCGGGTGACCCGGCGCTGATCGCGGAGGCGGCGGCGCTGCTGGCCGGCGCGCAGAAGCCGCTGATCTGGAGCGGCGGCGGCGTGCTGGGCGCGGAGGCGTGGGACGAGCTGCGCGAGGTTGCGGCCATCCTGCAGGCGCCGGTGGTGATGACCTCCAACGGTAAGGGCGCTGTCTCCGACCGCGACCCGCTGGCGCAGAACATTCTGGCCGGCGTGGAGCTGGTCAAGGATGCCGATGTCATCTTCGCCGTTGGCACCCGCTTCGTCGATCCCTCCACCTCGGTCTGGAAGCTGGAGGAGGGCCGGACGGTCATCCAGCTCGATATCGACGCCGAGGAAGTGGGCCGCAACTACCCGGTCACGGTCGGGATTCAGGCGGACGCCAAAGCCGGGCTGGCCGCGTTGGCTGAGGAGCTGAAGCGCCTCGGGGTGGAGAAGCCCTCCCGCGCGGAGGAGCTGACGGCGCTGAAGGAGGCCGTGATGGCGCGCGCCATCGCGGTGGGGCCGCAGGCGGAGTACGCGATGGCGATCCGCGAGGCGCTGCCGGACGATGGCATCGTGCTCTCGGAGATGACGCAGGTCGGGTACTGGTCGAACATGGCCTTCCCGGTCTATGAGCCGCGCAGCTACATCACCCCCGGCTATCAGGGGACGCTCGGCTGGGGCTTCCCGACGGCGCTGGGCGTGAAGGTGGCGCACCCGGACCGCCCGGTGGTCTCCATCAACGGCGACGGCGGCTTCGGCTTCTGCCTGAACGAGCTGTCCACGATGGCGAAGCACGATATCGCGGCGATTATCATCGTGTTCACGGACGATGCTTTCGGCAACGTGCAGCGCATTCAGCGCGAGCTGTTCAATGGCCGCACGATTGCGTCCGACCTGCTGAATCCGGACTTCATGAAGCTGGCGGAGGCGTTCGGCGTCACCGGCCGCACGGCGACCACGCCCGCCGAACTGAAGGACGAGATCACGGCTTCCATTGAGGCGAACGAGCCGACGCTGATCGCGGTGCCCATCGGCAAGGTGCCGAACCCGTGGACGGCGCTGGGGCTGCGGTAACGCGGGGGGCGTTCTGGGGTTTCCCTCCGGAGGCATGACGCCCTCCGGGGTAGCCCTCACCCCCAACCCCTCTCCCGATGCGCGGGAGAGGGGCTTTTCGCGAGCCCCCTCGCGCACCACCAACACCTGGGCTAACGGCGCCAACTCTCCGATTGCCACTACAAACCAACCCATCACCATGTCGTTCCGAATCCGCAGATGAGACACTGTGTGCGACGTCAAGCCCTCG
>JASGGF010000295.1:0-6906 GCA_047605145.1 Thermomicrobiales bacterium
TGCAAACCCCGATGTCGTCCCGACCGCAGGAGGGACCGCGCACCCCCAACACCCGGGGCAACGACGCTCCTCGTGTGCCAGACCGACGGTGGACATCGGAAAGCTGGGTCGTTGACCTGAACGTAAGCGGTGCGCGGTCCCTCCTGCGGTCGGGTCGGGTAGACATGGTGGTGGCGACGGCCGGGGTGGAGCACGATGAGCCGGTGGCGTGCCCTCGGTTAGGCGTCACTCATCGCTTCGGCCTGCACACTGCGGCGGGATTCCATTGGGGTGAGGATGGGGCCGGGGCTGCAGAGCCCCGGCCTCGCTGCGTCAGGCGATCCCTACGGCTCCAGCGGGTCCGTGCCGGCGGCGATTTCGGCGGCGTCGTTGACGCCGTCGTGGTCGGTGTCGGCGTCCTGCGGATCGGTGTGGAAGAACTCCTCATCGGTGGTGGGGAGGCCGTCGCCGTCCGGGTCGACGTCGGAGACGGCGACGAACTCAGGGGTGGCTGTGGCCTCCACCTCCGGGGCCGCCGTGGCTTCCGGCTCGGCCTCAGGCTCCGGCTCGGGAGTGGTGGCGTCAGGCTCATCAAATGGCGCCGGCGGGTAGAGGTACAGGATGTAGCCGGTGTGCGGGGTCTCCGAGCTGACGGAGACATCGAGGCCGCCATCGAGGTTGCAGCAGGTGCGCTGGTTCAGGCTGAAGGTGGCGGTCCCTTCCGGCACCGCGTTGATGACCAGCGTGGCCGGGCCGAAGGGCACGCCCCGCCAGTTCCATTGCGCGGCCTCCGCCGTGTCCTCCGGCAACTGATCGTTGCCCACGAAGAGCGCGAGAGATGTGCCGTCCGGGGCCGGCGTGCAAGCCGCCGGGTCCAGCGTGGTGACGGTCATCCCCGCCGGGCACATCGCGACATCGATGGTGACCGAGGTGTCCGGAACATCGTCCGGCGGTTCCGCAGCTGGCTGGAAGAGGTAGAGCGTGCGCTGGGCATCGCCCGCGCCCTTGGGCAGCAGGACGGAGAAGTCGGCATCGCCGCTGCAACAGGGCGTGTCATCGAGTTGCACGGCATCGTAGGCGTCTGGCAGCGTGCTGACGTCGAGGCCGTAGGAGCCGGGCGTGAGCTCCTGCCAGCGCCATGAGGTCGCCTCGGCCACTGTCGGAACGACCGGCCCCGCGTCGCCAGTCAGGGTCAGGCCCACGCCTGGCGGGGCCGGTTCGCAGGCGGCGGGGTCGAGGGACGCGCCGTCCATGCCGGGCGGGCAAGCCGCGATGGCGATGGTCAGGCTCAACTCGGGTTGGGCCCGGAACAGGTAGAGGGTGCGCGTCTCCAGCCCGGCATCGCCGGAGAGGGTGACGGTGAAGTCGTCAGCGTCGCCGCAGCAGGGCTGATCGTCCAGTTGGAACAGCGCGAAGCCGGGCGGCAGCCCCGTCACCGAGAGGCCGAAGTCGCCGGGCTCGAGGTCGTCCCACTCCCAGATATCGGGCTGGACGGTGGCCGGGCCGAACTGGACGCCGTCGCGGGTCAGGGTGAGAAGCGTTCCGGCGGGGGCCGGCTCGCAGGCATCGCCCATCATCGTCTCCGGGGTCATGCCCTCAGGGCACGCCATGATGCGGAGGTCGAGATCGACCGTGCCCTTGGCGTTGTCGGGGATGATGTACCAATCGCAGGTGATCGCGGCGCCGGGCGCGATGGGGAGCGCGATCAGGTTGGTGTCCAGCGGGCTCGCGAGTTCATCGCCGGCGGTGTTCCGGCACGCGGCGCTGGAGGAGACGAAATCGCCCGGCAGATCGACGCCGATCTGGTAGTCGGCAGGGATGATGTCGGCGAACGCGGCGCGCCCTTCGGCATCGCTGACGGTGGCGCCAATCACGCCGAACCCGGCGGCCAGCACGAAGGTGACATCCGCCGCTGGCTCAGTGCAATCCGCCGCAAAGTCGGTTCCGGCGTATCCCGCCGGGCAGATGGCAGCGTCAATGGCCACGCTGCCGGGCGCCGGGGTGGGCGTTGGGCTCGGGGTCGCGGTTGGCTGCGGCGTGGCCGTGGCCGTTGGGAGCGGCGTTGCGGTCGCGGTCGGCAACGGAGTGACGGTAGCAGTTGGCAGCGGCGTGGCCGTTGCGGTCGGCGCCGGAGTCGCAGTAGCCGTTGGCAGCGGAGTTGCCGTTGCGGTCGGTAGCGGCGTGGCGGTTGCCGTTGGCAGCGGTGTAGCTGTTGGCGGGACGCGAGTCGGCGTCGCGGTTGGGGGAACACGGGTCGGCGTCGCGGTGGCGGTCGGGGGAACGCGCGTGGGCGTTGCCGTCGCGGTCGGGAGCGGTGGTGGTGGTGGCGTTGGCGTGCGCACCGGCGCGACGGTCGGCGCGACCGGCGATTGCCCGCGCAGCATGACCGTGCGCGGCACTTCTGGACCGATCATCGCGATAAGGAAGCTGGCCGGGGCGCGCCCCAGCCCGGTGGCGACCGCCTCGCCCATGAACTCCGCGACGTCGCCGGCCTCCAGCTCGACATGCGCGCCTGTTGGGTCGTCAATCGCCAGCCGGCCGCTGGTAACGTACAGGAACGCCGGGCCGGTGACGCTGGCGAGGTCACTCTCCTCGCCCCGGGCAAGGACATCGCGCAGCAGCAGGACATCGAACGCCTGCCCCGGTGGCGAGGGGAAGGCCGATCCCACCAGATCGCGCGCGGCGGGTTGATTCGCGGGGACCACGGCGAAGTCGAGGTAGCCCGCCGGTTGCCGCTCGAGGCTGACCACAGCCTGCGGCGCGCCCGGCGCCAGCCAGACGGCCTCGCCCGGAGGCACGCGGTCGGTCAGCGCGCCGGAAGCCGAGGTGATGGCCACCACGCCCGTTTCCGCCGCCACGAAGGAGGGAGGATGCGGCATGGCTTCGGCGCGATTCGGCAGCGGGGCCCGCTCGATGGCAAGCCGCCAGACGAGATCACCCGGCGGCAACGCGACGACCCCGTGCGCAATCACCTGCTGGCCGCCAATGGCCGGCGAGGGATCGTTCGGGCGGGTCACGGGCGCCTGCGCCTGCGCAGTCACGGGCAGGACCATGGCAAGCAGCAGGGTCAGCACTGCACACAGCGAGACCAGCCGGGTCACCTTCGGATTCACCATGCCGCACCCCTTCCCTTCTCGCGCCGGGCCGCTAATTCGCGGGATCGAGCGGATCTCGCCCGGATGCTACTTCCTCACCATCGTTCACGCCGTCGCCATCGGTATCGGCCAGCAAGGGATCGGTCCCATACTTCACGATTTCCTCCAGCGCCGTCAGTCCGTCGTTGTCCAATGAGTCACCCGGGACCACCGAAGCCCCCGCTCGTGGCGAGGCCGTAGCCGGCGTCATCGGGGCCTGCGTCGGCAGCGCTGCCGGCGTCTGGGCGGGCGTGCCGACCGGAGTGGCGCCGGGGGTCTGCGGCGAATCCGCCACCGGCGAGGTCTGCACCGGGCTTGCGGCCGGCGTAGCTGCCGGCGCATCCGGCGTGGCGGAAACTGCGGGGGTGGCGGTCGCGGCGGGCGTGGCGGTCGGTTCCGGGGTCGGCGTGGGGGGCACGCTCAGGATGCTGAGCGGGTCGGTCTGCTGGGCCAGCTCATCCGCGTCGTCCGCGCCATCGCCGTCGGTGTCGGTCAGGAAGGGGTTGGTGAAGTAGACCGCTACCTCCTCCTGATCGGTCAGGCCATCGTTGTCGGTGTCCGCCAGTAGCGGCTCGGTGCCGTACACCGTCACCTCGTCGCCGTCGCCAAGGCCGTCGCCATCGGTGTCGGCGTTGTACGGGTCCGTGCCCGCCTGTTGCTCCTGCGCGTCGGTCAGGCCATCGCCGTCGCTATCAATCTCGGCGGCGTTGGCGGCTGGCGGTTGGAACAGGTACAGCGTGCGGATCGGGGCCGGGTCATCATCGAGGCGGATCGCGAACTCGCCCTCAGTGCCAGCGTCGTCATCCAGCATGGCGCTGGTGAAGCCCTCCGGCAGCGTCGTCACGGAGAGATCGTAGTGGGTTTCCAGTAGCGGACCCCACGTCCAGAGCGCATCGGTTGCCGCGAGCGGCGGCAGCGTCACGCCCGCGACGCGCAACTCCAAATCGGGGCCCGGGATGACCGGCAGGCAGAGATCGGGCAGCATCCGGGCAGCGGTCATGCCGGGCGGGCAGGCCGCGATTGCGACACTGAGCGTGGTGGCGGGCCAGACCTCCCCCGGCACGATGAACCACGCGCAGGAGACCCGGTCACCCCCCTTCAGCGTGAGGTCGATGGCGTCAGTGCGCGACCGGCCGCGCGCGTCGCCGAACAGCGTGCGGCACGAGGCCACGGCGGTCGCGGCGCCCTCCGGCAGATAGGCGGTCAGGGTGAGGTCCCCGGCGGGGAGGTCCGGCCACGCGGCTTGCCCGGCCTCATCGGTCAGCGCCTGCACGGGGTCATCCGGGCTGCCGGCGGAAAGGCGCAGGCCAGCCGCCGGGGCCGTGCAGGCATCGAGCAGCGTGGCCGGGTCATATCCCGGCGGGCAGAGCAGCGCCGTCACCGAAAGCGCAGCCCCGGCGGCCAACGCGAGTGGCGTGGCAGCGGGCGAAACGACCGGCGAGGCCATGGGCGTGGCAGCAGGGGTGGCCAGCGGGTCGAACAACGCGACCTGCGCCGGCACGGTCTCGCCAATGCGCGCCACCACGAAGGCGGCGGGCGTGCGGCTGCCGCCGGAAAGCGTCACACTGCCCGCGAACTGGACAGGAGACCCGGCCGACACTTCCGTGATCTGGCCGGCGCCGTCATCCATGAACACCTTGCCGCTGGTCACCTGCAGGAAGGCCGGCGCCTCGCCAGCGGTGAGGATCACCTCCTCGCTGCGCTTCAGGACATCCCGCAGCAGTTCGATGTCTCGCACGCCGGTCGGCGCGGTGAAGGGATCGCCGTAGCTCACCGCGCCGGGCTCATCCGGCACGAGCGCGGCCGGGGCCAGCGCGATGCGCAGGTAGCCGGCGCTGCGGTCTTCAAGGCTGACGATGGCACGCACGGCGCCGGGATCGATCCACCCCGCCTGCCCGGGGGCCAACCGCTGCGATGGGCGGCCCGCCGCATCCGTGACCACAATGGCGCCGGTATCCGCGACGATGAAGCCGCCCGGCTGCGGCTCGGCGGCGGCGCGAGGCGCCACGACGGCGCGGCGCAATTCCGAGAGCCAGACCATGGACGCTGCGGGCAGCGGCATCACCCCATGCGCGACGGCTTGCGGCTGGGGCTCACCGGGGGCAGCGGCATCCTGCGCGGTCAGCATCAGCGGGGGCCAGAGCAGGGTCAGGCAGATCAGGCCGGCCACTACGCGGGTCCAGATCACGGCGCGGGCTCCTTGCAGGCATCGGGACAGACGCGTTCGCTCCCTGAACGCACATCCCGAGCCCGATGGTAACGCAGCCTGCCCGGCAATCCGCCGCGCTGCTGGTCCCGTTTTCCCGGCGCGTTGTGGCGTCAGCCACACCCCTCGATGTAGCTGACGCGGTTCACGGGGCGCACGGCGTAGAAACGGGCGGGCTCATCCTGCGGATCGAGGCGCATGTGCTGGTGCTCGTGCCAGAGGTGGATCTCGCCGGTCAGCAGGTCTTCCACCTGAAATGGCTGGCCGGCGGGATAGCCCCACTCAGCGATGGGCAGGGTCAGCCACGTCTCGTGGGCATCGAACGGGTCGAGGTTGACCACCATCAGCACGCGGTCCTCGCCGTCCGGAGTGGCCTTGGCGTAGCAGGTGATGTGCTCGTCGCTGCTGGGGTAGAAGCGCAGGTTGTCGTACAGGTGTAGGGCGGGGTGCTCGCGGCGGATGGTGTTGAGGCGCGTGATGTACGGCGTGATGTTGCCGGGGCGGTCCCAATCCCAGACCTTGTACTCGTACTTCTCGGAGTTCAGATACTCCTCGCGGCCCGGCACGGGGGTGTTCTCGCACAGCTCGTAGTTGGAGTAGATGCCGTACACCGAGGAGAGCGTGGCGGCGAGCGCAAAGCGCATCTTGAAGGCGGGGCGGCCGCCCTCCTGCAGGATGAACGGCAGGATGTCGTGCGTGTTCGGGAACAGGTTGCCCCGGTAATACTCGCGCATCTCGCTCTGGGTCAACTCGGTGAAGTACTCCTCCAGTTCGCCCTTGAAGTTGCGCCACGTGAAGTACGTGTAGCTCTGGGTGAACCCGGCCTTGGCCAGCGAGCGCATCACCTTGGGGCGAGTGAACGCCTCAGAGAGGAAGACGACCTCCGGGTGATTCGCCTGCACGCTGGCGATCAGCCACTCCCAGAAGGCGGTGGGCTTGGTGTGCGGGTTATCGACGCGGAAGGTCTTCACCCCCTGCTCCACCCAGAACAGGGTGACCCGCAGCAACTCTTGCCAGAGTTCGCGCCACGCCGGGGTGTCGAAGTTGATGGGGTAAATGTCCTGATACTTCTTCGGCGGGTTCTCGGCGTAGCGGATGGTGCCATCCGGGCGGACGGTGAACCACTCCGGGTGCTCCTTCGCCCACGGGTGATCCGGCGAAGCCTGCAGCGCGATATCGAGCGCGACCTCCATCTCCAGCGCGGCGGCGGCGGCCACGAACTGCCGGAAATCGTCCAGCGTGCCGAGGCCGGGCTCTATGGCGTCGTGGCCGCCATCGGGGCTGCCGATGGCGTACGGCACGCCGGGATCGCCGGGGAGCGGATCGAGGGTGTTGTTCTTGCCCTTGCGGAAGGCCGTGCCGATGGGGTGGATGGGGGTGAGGTAGACGACGTCGAAGCCCATGGCGGCGATGGCGGGCAGGCGCTGGGCAGCTTCCACGAAGGTGGCGCTGCGCTCCGGGTCGCTGCCGGCGGAGCGCGGGAAGAACTCGTACCAGGCGGCGAAACGCGCCGCCGGGCGATCGACAATGACCTGCAGCTCGTGCGCGTAGCGGATCTCGCCGGCGCGGGAGCGCGCCCGGCCCATG
>JASGGF010000296.1:0-6884 GCA_047605145.1 Thermomicrobiales bacterium
GCCAGCAGCCGCGCGCAGGCCGCCACCCCGGAGCCCGGCGCCACCAGTGGCGTCTCCCCCGAGGCGCTCGCATCCGCACTGGAGCGGCTCGATGCATTGGCGCAGGCCAAGGTGGATGAGGGCGCCGTGCCCGGCATTGCCATCGCGGTGGTGTTTAACGACGAGGTCGTCTTCACCGGCGGCTACGGCGTGCGCAACACGACAACCGGCGAACCGGTCGATGCCAACACCGTCTTCCAGCTCGCCTCGCTCTCCAAACCGGTCTCCTCCACCGTCGTCGCCGCCGTCGTCGGCGCGGGCGACGCCAGCTGGGACAGCATCGTGGCGGACCGCCTGCCCGATCTCGTGCTGCAGGATGCCTACGTCACCCGCAACGCCTCCCTGCGCGATTGCTTCGCCCACCGCACCGGCGTGCCCGGCCTCGTCGGCGCGGATCTGGAGACCCTCGGCTACACCCGCGACGACATCATGCACCGCCTGCGCTTCGTGCCTGTCACCGGCAAATTCCGCCAGACCTACTCTTACAGCAACATCATGATGACCGCCGGAGCCCTCGCCAGCGTGGCGCCGCTGGGGGAGTCGTGGGACGACGTCGCGGAGGCGCGCGTCTTCGCGCCGCTCGGCATGGCCTCCACCTCCACCCGCTACGCCGATTTCGAGGCACGTGAGAACCGCGCCGCCCTGCACGTGACGGTGGACAACGCGTGGTCGCCGGAGGTCACGTTCAACCCGGACGCCGAGGTGGCGGGCGGCGGCGTCACCTCCAGCGCCAATGACCTTGCCCAGTGGATGCGCGTGCAACTGGCCAGCGGCGTGCATGACGGCGAGCAGGTGATCGCGGCGGAGGCGCTGGACGAAACGCACATCCCCCAGATCATGCGCGGGCGCAGCCCGCTCAGCGGCCGCCCCAGCTTCTACGCGCTGGGCTGGAACTACGAGGTGAACCCGGATGGCCGGCAGGTAGTGCGCCACGCCGGCGCGTTCTCCTACGGCGCCCGTACCGATTGCCTGCTGCTGCTGGACGAAGGCCTCGGCATCGTCACCCTCACCAACGCCTTCCCGACCGGCACGCCGGACGCCCTCAACGAATCGTTCTACGACTTCGTCTTCCACGGCGAGCCACGGCAGGACTGGTTCGCCATCTACAACGGGGCGTTTCAGGGGATCTTCGACAGCTTCGCCGGAGATCAGGGCCGCTTCGAGACCCCGCCAGACCCGGCCTCCCCGGCCCTCGATGCCGCCGCCTACGTGGGCGCCTACGCCAACGACTACATCGGCGAGGCCGTGGTCGCGGAAACGGCGGACGGCCTGCAGATCACCATCGGCCCGGCCGGGCTGGTCTGGCCGCTGACCCACTGGGACCGCGACGCCTTCACCTACACCGCCTTCAAGGAGCCGCCGGCCCCCCTCGCCGTCGCCCGCTTCACCATCGGCGACGACGGCGCCGCCACCGCGCTCTTCCTGGAGAGCATGGACGGCGTGGGGCAGGGGCTGCTGCCGAAGATCGGGTAGCAGGCCATGCGGCAGCGCGGGGGCGGGATGCGCCGTCCCCGCGCTACGTGCGACCACGACTGCGTCCCTGACTGAAGACCGAGAGATGGCGGCCTACGTGCCCAACCACCAGCCGCCGGTTCTCGCTATCGACATGCCAATACGTCCGCACCAGCGTGTTTGTGCGGATGCCAAGGGTGAGGTGCGGGCCAAGCTTGACCACTCTGGCGCCTTTGCCATCGCCCGCGTCGTACATGCGGGTGTACTCGTTCAGATGCATGTTGTACGTCTGCTCATCGGTAAACGACCGGTATTGACTCTCGGGAATCCCCACGTCCCGGAAGGCCCCTGTAAAATTGAACGCGCCATCCGTGTGGCGGTGATAGCGCTCCGCCACACGGCATAAACAGCGCAAGTGCCGGAACACATCCAGCATATCGCCATTGAACGGACTCTTCCGGGCGGCGGTATACGCCTCCGGCAGGAACACGATGGCGTCGTCATCAACATCCAGCGCAACTACCGCCAACACATCCGCCACCGTTTTCATGCCGTCGATCGCCTCCAGAGACACCGCCGCGCCGCTCCCGGCGACGACCTCCGGGCGCTCCTCCAAGGCCTCGATGCGCTTCAGCAAGGCGGCGTTCTCTTTATCGACATCGTCAATCAGGGCATCCGCGTCCGCCTTCTTCTCCACGGCTTCAGCTTCCAGCCGCGCAATTTCGGCGTAGGCGTTCTCTTCCCGCGCCAGCGCGGCGGCCCGCTCCCCCCCGTGCGCGTCCCTATCGCGGAGCCACAGTTCGCGGATCTGCCACACCTCGCGCTCGCCTGCCCGCGCCAGCTCGTCGAAAGCCGCGCCGAGGGTGGCATCGCGCTCGGCAACGTGCGCCTCGGCGGCTGCGCGCTCAATCTCCCAGACCCGGCGGTCGGAACCGTAGGCCCACACCGCCTGCTCGCATAATTGCTGGCGCAGGGCGTGCAGCGCGGCCCCGGCCCCTCCATCCTCGCGCAATGCCTCCGGCACGATCAGCGGGTGGTGCGCTTCGGGGTCGGCCACGGAGTACCCCGGCCAGAACAGCCGCACCGCGCCCCCGGCGACCGGGTGCGCGTCTCCCAGATGCGCGGCAAGATGTGATGCCGTCGCAATGGTGGCGAGGTGCACGACTTTAGCGAGTCCTGCCAGTTCTCGGGCTGCCAGCGCCGGCTCCAACAGCGGGCCGCCAGCCGGAGACTGCGAGATCACCAGCACCGGCGCCTGCCGCTCATGCCGGGTCAGCATGAGGCCCAGCGCAGGCACGCGGGCAATATCCACTTCCCACGGGCGCACATCGACATTGCCCACCCATGCGTTGCAGGACCCGATGACATCGTGCACCAGCGCCGGGGGTTGGGCCTGATAGCTGAACGGCGCGACGGTATCGGTCGTCGCGCCCACCAGCCGGCGAAGGGTCACGACCGTTTCCGTGCCATCCAGCCGCAGTTGAATTTCGGTCCGGCGCTGCAAATCGGTGCGAAGGCTCTGCGGAGGGCGGTAGGGATGGACAATCGTGCCCCGCCAGCCACGCTCGTGGCCACTCGCGAAACTGGCGATTTCAAACCGGCACGAGCGGTCAGCGCTCTCGATGCGGTACGTCTCGTCGGGGGCGGTCACAGGCATGATCGCCCATGGCCGCGCCTCCCCCTCGCGGGGTCCGACTTCGCCGAGCATCCAGCGATGCGCCATACTGACGAGCTGCTCGAACGCCGTTTCCCCATTCTGCGCTGCGCCGGGCAGCACCACCAACCGCGTCGCGTAGACAGGCCGCATCGCCTCTCTCCTCTGGTATCGACACTCGTTGAACGCGAAGTATTCATACACCGGGGCAGTCTGACGAGTCCGGCATTGGCGGAGGCGTCACCCAAAGGCGCCCACAATCTACCCCCTCGATGCGCGACAGCACCCTCATGTCAGCCGCAGCCGCAGCGCCCTACGCCAGCCTGCCTACGCCCCGCTCCCGGCTCATTGGCCGGGCGGCGGAGTGCGAGGCCGGGCGCGCGCTGCTACTGGACGAGGTGGCGCCGCTGCTGACGCGGACCGGGCCGGGCGGCGTCGGCAAGACGCGGCTGGCGCTCGCGATTGCCGCCGAGGTCGCGGCGCGCTTTGCCGATGGCGTGGTCTGGGTCGATCTGGCCCCGGTCTCGGAGCCGCTGGATGTCGCCGCTGCGGTGGCCGCCGCGCTGGCCGCCGTCACGGGGCAGCCCCTCGCCGAGGCGCGCCTGCTCGGCGTGGCGGACGCCCTCAACGCCCGCGAGCCCTTTGCCGCGGCCCGCCTTTCGTATGACCGCACCCTCACCGCGTCGGCGCAAGAGCTACTCGCCCGCTACCTCGCGCCGCCGGTGCTGGCCCGGGAGCAGCAGACCGCCGCCGGGTACACCATCGAGCAGGCGGTGGCGCTGGCGCGCGACACCGGGCAAACCGTGCTCGGCACGCGCCGCGTCGCGGACATCTAGGGCGCCGCCGGGGCCACTGACCCCGGCCCGGCCCCGGTGACGGACCGCCCGGCGGCTACGCGGCGACCGCACGCTGCGCCGTTCCACCTCACCCGGCGCGATCGGGAAATCCTCGCGCTACTCGGCCAGCGCCGCACCAACGCCGAAATCGCCGAGCTGCTGTTCATCAGCCACAGCACCGTCGCCACGCACGTCGCCAGCCCCATTGCCAAGCTGGGCGCCGCCAACCGCCGCGACGCAGCGGCGATTGCCGTGCGCCACGCCCTGATCTGACCTGGGCTCACCCGCCCGCAACGAGATGTACCCAGGCCAACAATCCACAGAAACTCCTGATGTCCTCTGGGGGGCCCGGCGCCATCCTGCACGTGTGCCTGCTCCGGCAGATCCGGCGGCCGGATGGAACCCGCCGCCCGCGAACGATGTCAGAGGAGGATTCCGCCACGCGCCGTATCGCACCCGACATTGCCGGCCTCGCCATCCTCGCTTCCCTCACGCTTGGCGCGCAAACCGCCGCGCAGAGCGCCACCCCTGCACCCGTAGAGCCCGGAGCTTTCCGGCGAGATCACGTTCCGCGAGTTCGCTGACTTTGGCGTGGTGGATGAGCCCAACCTGCAGGACGGCCCGGTCTCGATCACCCTGTTCCGCATCGAGGTCGCCCCCGGCGCCGGCGTGGCGTTCCCGCCCGGCGATGCCGGCCTTGACCTGCACCTCGTGGAATCAGGCACGCCGACCCTGCGCGGCTTCGACACCGACATCGTGGTCACCCGCGCCGCCAACGAGGCCACCCCGGACGCCGAGTCAACCGAAACGCTGGCGGCCGGCGCTGAAACCACGCTGCAACCCGGAGACGGCTTCATGTGGCCGCCCTTTGCCGCCAGCGGATTCACCAACGAAGGCACGGAGCCGGTCGTGCTGCTGATCTCGAATACTTACCCGCCACAGGATGCCGCGTCAGAGGCCACCCCAGCAGCCTGTCCAGCCCGCATCGTCAATCGGCCGGCGCAGCCTCAGCGCGCCGGCGGCGCACGGCGCGCAGCAGGTTGCCCACTGCGATACCCGCCGCTGCCGCCACCGCGTAGCTGACCGCGAGCATGACCACATACATCGATTGCCACGCGGTCTGCCCGTAGCGCAGGGTCCACGGCAGCCAGACCAGCAGCATCGCCGCCGCGCAGAGCCCCGGCCAGCGGAATCCCGGCCAACGCCACGCCACCCGGCCCGCCGCCAGCGCCCAGCCCAGCGCCCACGCCACCATCGCCACGCCGCTCGGCTGCCACAGCGACGACCACAGGCTGAACGCGAAGACCAGCATCACCAGCAACACGGTAACGCCGCTGGCCCGGCGGCTTACCCGCCCTACTCCCCCAGCCACGCCCAGTACGCCGGGCTCAGGTTGGCGTACAGCGCCAGCAGCCCCGCCGGCAGCAGGACGCCCAGCAGCAGGCGCGCCTCGCGCTTTTCGTCCGCCAGTTGCGGGTAGGGCTTGCCGCCGAACCAGCTATCCAGCAGGCGCCCCCAAACGGCGGTGAAGCGCTCGATGGCCCCGGCCAGCCGGCCCGGCTCCCAGCCGCGCACGGCGGGCGGCGGCCAGTCACTCAGGCGGGGCGGCGGCCAGTTGTCGGGGTCGAAGCCGGGGACATCGCCCACGCCCATCGGCTCCGCGCCCGGCCAGCGCACCACCGCGAAGCGCGGCGGCGCGTAAAGCCCGCGCTGCCGCGCATCGATCGCGAGGATCGGCAGCGGAATGGCGACCGCCTCCGCGTAGGCCGGGATCGGCACGGGGTACTGCGCCTGCGAGCCGGGGTGCAGCGGCCCCTCCGTCTTCGCCAGATCCAGCCCGGCGCGCATGGCGCGCTCCACCCGCGCGCCCGCCGGGTCCGCGTTGCGCGCCGCCACCTCGTGGTACGTGCCTACCAGAAAGTGGATCACCGTCTGGGCGCCGTCCGGCGCGCGCAGCAGCACCCGCTTCTGGGTGCTGGGAATGCCGGGGATAAACCCCGTGCCCTCCACCTGCCACGCCCCGCTGGCGGACGGCCACGCCGCGATGTACGCCATCTCCTCGCTCTGGCTATCGACGCGGATGCTATCGATCTCGCGCGTGGGGAAGGGCAGGCGCTCAGGCATCGGGCGCCGCCTCAGCGTCCGCTGCAAGGGGCGCGTCAATGGCCGAAGGCGGGGCCGCTGCCGGCGATGGTGTCAGCAGGGCGCCGCTTGATCCACCCGCACCCGCTTGCGCGCGGCGGTTGATCTCGCCCAGCTCGCGCAGGGTCGCCAGTTGCTGCAGGAAGGTCTCCGCATTGGGAATATCGAGCCGCGTGCGCATTTCGCGCGTCAGGCGCATCATGCCGGCCTCGGGGTCGTAGATGAAGCCGAAGCGCTCGGCCTCGTCATTCGGCACCACCTTCGCGACGGCGGGGAAATCGATCCCCAGCCGCGTCTCCAGCGCCGGATCGCCCTCGAACTTGCGGATCAGCGCGGGCGGCTTCTTCTGCGGCAGCGAGGACCACTCCCACTTCTCACCCCCGGCGGAATCGACCAGCTCCACGTGGAAGAGGCGGCCAAACCCGCCCGGCGCGTTGCTGACGCGCCCGATGGCGATCTGGCCCTGGTAGCGCCCTTCCAGCCGGGCCTCTTCCACATCCGCCTCGCCGTCGATGGCGGCGGCGAGCGGATCGAGGCGCTCCCGCATATCCGCCTTGGCGCGGCGGTTGAACATGGCGGCGAGGTACGCCGTGCCCGCCAGCGAGACCAGCACGATAACGCACATCGCGAGCGCGGTCGCGAGATAGGGATTCACGCGGGGTCAGACCTCCGGGGGAGCGACAGGACAATACACCGGTATTGTAGGGGGTGTCGGGCTTCGCCCTCAGGGGGTGGCGCGCTGCGCGCTCAGGGGGTGTAAG
>JASGGF010000297.1:0-6853 GCA_047605145.1 Thermomicrobiales bacterium
CACGGTGGGTGTCGGCGCTGCTCACCGAACAGGAAGGCCGATGTGTCTGGAACACCCCATCGAGCCCCTAACCCCCGCGGAGTCGCCAGACGCATGGGAGGCGCAGGGTTGGGCGGTGGAGCCTACGCCAGTTGAGGTGGCGGAGCGGGTCGATGCGACCTTCGCGATCCGCCTCGATCAGGAGCGCTCGCGGTTGCTCAATCAGGCGGCGCGGCTCGCCGGGGTGACTCGCGCCGAGTTCATCCGCGAGGCAGCGTTGCGTGCGGCGCAGGCGACGCTCGCCGATCCGCCCGTGCCGTTGCGCCGGGCGAACGGCAGCGCGTCTGGCTGACGCTCGGGCCGACGCCGACACCTGTGCACGCGCCGCGTCCTCCCCTGTTGGACTATCGGCCCAGCACCTGACCGGGCCGCTGCCGCAGCAGGTCCTCCGCCTCGCGCGCGATGGCGTGCACGATATCCGCCGCAGGCTGCATCCCGGAGATCAGCCCGGCAGAGACCCCCGCGCTGACCCCGGCCACGCTCAGGTCGCCCTGCGCCTCGGCGCGGCGCACCACCTCCTGCAGCGCCGTGTTGTCCGGCGTGATCTCCATGGTGTTGCCCTGCCACGCCGTGATGAAGGCGTTGCGCACCATGCGGTCATCGATGCCGGCGGGGAATGGCCGGTCGAAGAGCCGGTCGAAGACGCTCGTTTGCACCGTGTCATCGGCGGTGGCGGCCAGCACCGCCCGCTGCTCCCAGCCGCCCCCGCCCCACTCCGGGCTGGCCACGAAGCGCGTGCCCATCCAGACGCCCTGCGCGCCCAGCATCAGCGCGGCGGCGAACCCCCGGCCATCGGCAACCCCGCCCGCCGCCACCACCGGGATCGGCGCGACGGCATCGACGATTGCGGGCAGCAGCGCGAACGTGCCGGTGGTTCCGGCGTGGCCGCCCGCCTCCCCGCCCTGCGCGATGATGACATCTACCCCGGCCTCCGCCGCCCGCAGCGCCCCCGCCAGTGACTGCACCTGCGCGAACACCCGCACCCCGGCGGCGTGCGCCGGCGCGACGTACGGCGTGGGATCGGCGAAGGAGTGGTTGATGGCGGCCACCCCTTCCGCCAGCGCGACCTCGACCAGATCCGGCGTTTCCGGGAAGGACGAGATGAACCCGACACCAAACGGCAGCGAGGTACGGGTCCGCGCCGCAGCGATCTGCTCGCGCAGCCACGCCGCACCGCCGGAACTCGTGCCGCCGATCATGCCGAAGCCGCCGGCGTTGGAAACGGCGGCCGCCAGCACGCCAGTGGCGGTGCCCGCCATGGAGGCGTTGAAAATGGGAACTTCGATGCCGAGGAGTTGGCAGAGCGGCGTGGTGATCACGGCGGAATCCCTCCGGCGGACGGGCGAGCACGATTGTGCCGCGAAGTATGCCCGGCGCGTGAGACGGCGCGCGCGCTAACTTCCCACCACCCTGTCGTGCCGAATCCGCAGATGAGGAACCGGGCGCCGCGAACTCCCGGGGCAACGGCGCCCACGCTCCGCTTGCCATCACGATCTCCCTCACCACCCTGTCATTCCGAGCGAAGGCGAGGAATCGCGCACCGCGAACTCCCGGGGACAGGGCGCCGTCGTTCCGACTCGTACCGCCGGGGTGGAGGGAGCGCGCCAGGGCGACGGTTCGTGGTGGCAAGCGGAGCGTGGGCGCCGTATGCCCGGGAGTTGGCGGCGCGCGGTCCCTCGGCTGCGGCCTCGGGACGACATCGTGGGGCGCGGCCTACCCGCCCAGCACCTGCCGGGCGCGCTCGCGCAGCACATCCTCCGCGTCGCGCATGAGGGTGGCGATGATCTCCCCGGCGGGCTGCAGCCTCGTGATCAGCCCGGAGGAGACCCCGGCGGAAACGCCCGCGACGGCGGCATCGCCGCGCTGCCGGCCTTGCAGCAGCTCGCCCAGCAGCACCGCATCGCCCGGCTCGTCATCCGGCAGGCGACCCTGCCACGGCGCATTGAAGGCGTTGCGCACCACCCGGTCGTTGATCCCGGCGGGAAAGGGCCGCCCCAGCAGGTGGTCGTAGATGCTCGTCTGAAGGGTGTCGTCCGCCGTCGCCGAAAGGATCGCGGCCTGCTTCCACGCCGGGCCACCCCATTCGCGGCTGGCGGCGAAGCGGGTGCCCAGCCACACCCCCTGCGCGCCAAGCATGAGCGCGGCGGCGACCCCCCGGCCATCGGCGATGCCGCCCGCCGCCACGACCGGGACTGGCGCGACCGCATCGACGATGGCGGGGAGCAGGGCGAAGACGCCAATTGACCCGGCGTGCCCGCCGGCCTCGCCGCCCTGCGCGATGATGACATCCACCCCGGCTTCCGCCGCACTGATCGCCGCCGCGAGGGTTTGCACTTGCGCGAACACCCGTACGCCCGCCGCGTGCGCCGGGGCGACATAGGGCGCCGGATCGGCGAACGAGTGGTTGATCGCCGCCACGCCCTCCGCCAGCGCCACCGCCGTCAGTTCCGCCGTGTCCGGATATGAGGAGATGAACCCGACGCCGAACGGGCGCGTAGTCAGCGCCCGCGCCGCGGCGATCTGCGCGCGCAGCCACGCGGCCCCGCCGGCGCTGGAGCCGCCGATCATGCCGAAGCCGCCGGCGTTCGAGACTGCCGCCGCCAGCGCGCCGGTCGCCGTCTCCGACATCGAGGCGTTGAACACGGGGTGATCGATCCCAAGCAGACGGCAGAGCGGGGTGGTGATCACGACGGACTCCTCAGAGTGAGCGAGCGCTGACGGCGCGCGTGCGCCGCCAAGTATGCCCGGCAGAGGGCTGCCTCGCGCCGGGCCGGCCAGTGCGTTCCCGGCGCTACGTTCCGCCCGCCGTGTGGCCGGAAACGTGCGGATGGCGCTGCGTACTGTGCTGTGCCCTGCCCCGGACACGCCACCCCTCATCGGGTAATTGCAAAGGACGAAGACCGTGCCCACGACACGACGCGATCTCCTGCGGCATTCGGCCCTCGCCGGCGCCGGCCTCACGCTGGGCGGCGCGCTGCTGGCGCCGCGCCCGCAGTTCGCCGCCGCGCAGGCGACGCCCGTTTCCGCCACCATCGACAATCTACGCATCGCCATGTCTGGCCTGCCGCCGCAGTTGGACCCGCAGACCGACACCTTCATCGTCATGGTCCGCGTCTACTCCATGATTTACGACACCCTCATTGCCCGCGACTGGGCGAACGGCGGCGCGCTGATTCCCGGGCTGGCGACGAACTGGGACCAGATCGACGACAACACGCTGGAGTTGCAACTGCGCCCCGGCGTGACGTGGCAGGATGGCTCGCCGTTCACCGCGAATGATGTCAAGTTCACCTTCGACCGCACCATCGATGGCGATGCCCGCCTCGCCGCCAACGGCCGCTACGGCCTGACGGCGGTGGAGGTGGTGGATGACCTGACCGTGCGCCTGATCACCGATGGCCCGCGCGGTACGTTGTTGATCCTGCTCTCCGACCCCGGTTCCGAGATCGTGCCGGAGGCGTACTTCAACGAAGTCGGGTACGAGAAGTTCCAGCAAATGCCCATCGGGACCGGCCCCTACAAGGTGACCGAGTTCGTGCCGGACACCCGCATCACCTTCGCCGCCCACCCCGACTACTGGGGCGGCGCGCCGGTGGCGAACACCGTCGAGATCACCGGCATCCCCGAAGTCTCCACCCGCGTGGCGGCGCTGCTGAACGGCGAGATCGACATGGCGATGGACCTGCCGCCCGATCAGGTCAGCACGGTGGAAGCGGGCGGCGATTTCTCCATCTCGACGGTTTCGCCGCTGAACCTCAACATCTTCGCCATCGTCGGCGCGAACCCGCCGATGGACCGCAAGGAGATCCGGCAGGCGCTGAACCTGAGCATCGACCGGCAGGCGATTGTCGAGCAACTGCTGAGCGGCTACGGCGTTTGGCCGACCGGCCTGCAATCGACGCTCGATCCGCTCTACGTGGAGGCGCCACAGCTCCCCTACGACCCGGACCGCGCCCGCGAGCTGCTGGCGGAGGCGGGCTACGCCGGGGAGGAAATCCGCCTCGCCTACGACTCGCCGAACTACTACCCGCTCGAAGAGGAGTGGACGCAGGCGATTGTGGCTGGCTGGAACGACATTGGCCTGAACGTGACCATGACGCCCATCGAGCTCAGCCAGCGCGAGGAGATCACCGCCGAGAGCGACTGGCACCTGTACACCACCTCCGCCGGGGCGGTGGCGGATATCGCGCTGGCGCAGGTCTACGCCTCGCCGACGGCGGAGTACCAGATCCTGCACACGCCGGGGCAGTTCGATGAGTTGAACGCCATCGTGGCGCAGGCGCAAGCAACGGTCGATGAGGAGGAGCGCAAGGCGCTGATCGCGCAGGCGTTGGAGTTCCTCGACGATTTCGTGATGGTGCTGCCGCTGTTCACGATCAACCGCAATACCGCCAGCATCCCGGCGATCACCTTTCAGGAGACCCCGCGCTTCGGGCTGGAACTGCGGCCGGGCCGGTTCTCGGTGGCTGGGTAGCACGCGGCGCAAGCCCTCACCCCCAACCCCTCTTCCGATGCGCGGGAGAGGGGAGCAGATGGGTAACGTTTAGGTGCAAATCTGGCGTCACGATGCGAAAAGTGGCGCGAAACTCCGGAGCAAGAGCCCCTCTCCCGCGCATCGGGAGAGGGGTTGGGGTGAGGGCTTCTCAGGCGCATGGCATCGGGATCGGGATCGATTGGGCAAATACTCCTGCCCCGGTTGGGGCGCGCGGTGGTCACCCTGTGGTTGGTGCTGACCATCGTGTTCGTGGTGCTGCGCTTTTCCGGCGACCCCGTGCGCCTGCTGCTCCCCAGCGACGCCTCCGAGGCGCAGGTGGCCGCCCTGCGCGCCGACCTCGGGCTGGATGCGTCGCTCCCGGTGCAGTACCTCCGTTTCGCCAGCGAGGTGGCGCGAGGCGACCTCGGCAACTCGATGCGCTTCAACCAGCCGGCGCTGGGCCTCGTGCTCAGCCGCTTTCCCGCCACCGCCACGCTCGCCCTCGTGGCGTTCGCGGTCGCCGCCACGCTGGGGCTGGCCATTGGGTCAGCGGCGGCGTTCGCGCGGGATTCGGCGTGGGACCGCGCCGCCATGGCGGTGATGAGCTTGCTGCAGGCGGCGCCTTCCTTCTTCCTCGGGGTGATGATGATTCTGCTGTTCAGCGTGCGGCTGGGCTGGGTCCCCACCAGCGGCTCCGGCACGCCAGCGCACGTCGTGCTGCCGGCGCTGACCCTCAGCGCGCTCACCCTCGGCTCCATCGCGCGCCTGACGCGCTCCTCGCTGTTGGACACGCTGGGGGCGGAGTACATCCGCACCGCGCGGGCCAAGGGCATTCCGGAGCGGGTGGTCTGGTTCCGCCACGCCCTGCGCAACGCCGCGCTGCCGCTGACCACCATGCTGGGGCTGGAGCTGGCCGGGCTGCTGACCGGCGCCGTGATCGTGGAGACGGTCTTCGCGTGGCCGGGCATAGGCCGCCTCGCACTCGATTCCGTCGCGGCGCGCGATTACCCGGTGGTGCAGGCGGTGGTGCTGCTGATCGCCATCATCTTCGTGGTCATCAATCTGCTGGTGGACCTGTCGTACCTCGTGCTGGATCCCCGGACCCGCCATGGCTGATCTGACCGCCCAACTCCCCCGCCTCGCCCGCCGCGCCGCCCCGGCGCCAGACGCCGCCCGCGCCGGGCAACTGGGCCGCACGGCGCCTCGCCGCCTGCCGCGCATCCCCCTGCCGGTGGCGTTCGCGTTCGGGTGGGTGGCGCTGCTGATCCTGCTGGCCGTGTTTGGCCCGGCCCTCACGCCGCACAACCCCCTGCGCCAGAACCTGATGACGCGCAACGTGCCGCCGGTCTGGCTGGCTGGCGGCAGCTGGGACCACGTCTTCGGCACCGACCAGATCGGCTACGACATCCTCTCGCGGGTGATGGTGAGCGTGCGCCCGACCCTGACCATTGGGGTGCTGGCAGCGCTGATCGCGCTCGCCACGGGCACGTTGCTCGGGATGATCGCCGGGTATTTCCGGGGCCCGGCGGACGGCGTCATCATGCTGCTGGCGGACAGCCAGCTGGCCACGCCCTACCTCGTCATCGCCATCGCGGCGGTGGCGGCGTTCGGCCAGAGCATTGTGCTGCTGATCCTGCTGGCGGGTCTGAGCGGCTGGATGGGTTTCGCCCGCACGGTGCGCTCGCGCGTGTTGAGCTTGCGCGCGCAGGAGTTCGTGGAGTCCAGCCGGGCGCTGGGCGCCGGCGAGGCGCGCATTCTGGGCCGGCATATTCTGCCGAACATCACCTCCACCGTGATCGTGCTGATCACCATCCAGTTCCGCGCCCTGATCCTGTTCGAGGCGGCGCTCAGCTTCCTCGGCCTCGGCGTGCCGCCGCCGCAGCCCTCGTGGGGTTCGATGATCGACGGCGGCCGCGATTACCTGCTCAGCGCGTGGTGGATCAGCGTCATCCCCGGCCTCGCGCTCACCCTGACCGTGCTCACCGTCAGCCTCATCGGCGACTGGCTGCGCGACGTGCTGGACCCGCGCCTGCGCTCGCTGCGGTGAGGCTGAGAAACCCTCATCCCCAACCCCTTGTCATCCCGACAGGTTGCGTTTGGCACACCGCGTGTCGTCTCGACCGCAGTGGAGAGACCTCGTCCGGCGTCTCGCCAACGCCAACGACGAGATCCCTCGACTGCGCTCGGGACCTGTCCTGAGCGCAGCCGAAGGATGACACGATGTGGGCAGAACAGGGGTTGGGGTGAGAGTTCGTCGGTGTCACGAAGCTCGTCATCCTTCTATCACGCTTGGCGCCAATGACATCCAGTAGGCCCGTTCCGCCAGGAAAGCCCTCACCC
>JASGGF010000298.1:0-6841 GCA_047605145.1 Thermomicrobiales bacterium
AACAGTCACCATGGATCGTCATAGACTCAGAAGGATCAGTGCGTGGATCGCCAGACCTTCGATGCGCTCATGCTGCGCGTCGCGCGACAAACTACCCGGCGCGGGGCGTTGGCCGCCATCGTGGGAGGCGTCCTCCTGGGGCAAGACGCGCTGACCAGCGAAGCGGGCAATCAGCAGCAGCGTCGCCGCAAGCGTAAGCAACAGCGGCGCAAGAAGCAGCGCCAGCAGCAGGCGCTCCTGGGCCAGCAACAGACCTGCGGCGCGGCGGGGCCCTGTGCAGCGGGCCAGACCTGCGTCTGCGTTTGCCCGCCGGGGGAGGCCTGCACCGGCAACACCCTGAAGTGCCCCGGCAATGGGATCGAGGTCTGCCTCGACACGTTCGGCTGTGATAGCTCTCGCGATTACTGTGGGACGCGGACCCCGTTCGACGCCTCATGTCCCGGGAAGCCCGGTGGCGTCTGCATCAATCTGGGTCCCAACGGCGATCAACCAGTTTGCGTTAGCGGTGATCACGGCCTGGCCGTTTGCATCGAAACGCGTGCCCGGTCCTGCCAGGACTGCGCGGGGTTGGGGTACAGCCAGTGCGCCCGGATCGCCTCACGGGACCACGGGGGATGTTGCTACGGGGAAGCCAAGCAGGCCCGCATCTGCTTCAATCCGCCGGCGTAGCGCGGCGGCTCCTGGACGAGACGCCCGGGCCGGGAACGGCCCGGGCGTTCGTGTGCCCGGATTTGCCGTTCACTCTATAGTAGACCGGTTACGTCCAGTCGGCTGATGAAACCATTCGAGAGGAAGCACCGATGCTGGTGGTGATGCGCCCGGAGGCATCCCAGGGAGAGATTGACGCCGTGACCCACGCCGCCGTGGCCGCCGGGTACGATACCCAGGTCTTCGAGACGGAGCCCGGCAAGATCGTGGTCTCGGTTGGGGTGGCCTCGCCGGACGCCATCGACGCGTTGGAGGGGCTGCCAGGAGTCGCGCACGTCGCGGTGGCGCACGATCAGGGGGCGCCGGAGACGAGCAACCTGCGCATCGCGGGCATCCGCCCACTGGTGCCGCCGGCCATCCTGATGGAGCAGATTCCGCTGCCCGCTGAGGGCGCGCAACTGGTCCAGCGCAGCCGGCGCGAGATCAGCCGCATCCTGCGCGGCGAGGATGACCGCCTCGTCGTGGTCGTGGGGCCGTGCTCCATCCACGATTCCGAAGCCGCCTCCACCTACGCCGCGAAGCTGGCCCCGCTGGCCGCCGAGCTGGAGGATGACCTGCGCATCGTGATGCGGGTCTACTTCGAGAAGCCGCGCACCACCGTCGGCTGGAAGGGGCTCATCAATGACCCCAACCTGAACGGCACCTTCGCGGTCAACGAAGGCCTCGCCATGGCGCGGCAGTTCCTGCTGGATGTCGTGGCGCTGGGCCTGCCGGCGGGCTGCGAGTTCCTCGACCCCATTACGCCGCAGTTCATCGCCGACGCCGTGGCGTGGGGCGCCATCGGCGCGCGCACCACCGAGAGCCAGGTGCACCGCAACTTGACCTCCGGCCTCTCCATGCCGGTCGGGTTCAAGAACGGCACCGACGGCGATGTCCAGATCGCCGTGGACGCCATGCAGGCCGCCTCCTTCCCGCACCAGTTCATGAGCGTGACGGAGGAAGGTGTCGCGGCCATCGTGGTCACGCGCGGCAACAAGGACACCCACGTCATCCTGCGCGGCGGCCGCAACGGCACCAACTATGACGCCGGGAGCGTGGCGAAGGTGCTGGCGGCGCTGGCGAAGGGCGGGATGCCGCCCCGCATCATGGTCGATGCCAGCCACGGCAACAGCAGCAAGGATTTCCGCCGCCAGCCGGTGGTGACCTCCGAGGTCGCCGCGCAGGTGGCCGCCGGGGAGCGCGGCATCATCGGCGTGATGCTGGAGAGCTTCCTCGTCGATGGCCGGCAGGACCTGACCGACCCCGAGCACCTCGCCTTCGGCCAGAGCGTCACGGACGCCTGCATGGGCTGGGAGATGACCGAGCCGGTGCTGCGCGAACTGGCGGAAGCCGTGCGCGCGCGGCGCGGTGTGGCGGCGGAGAGCGGCGAGGCGACGCTCGCTACCGCGCGGGGCTAACGCGCAACCGGCAACAGTGAGTTTCGCGGTGCGAGGTGTCCTGCGGGGCGCCTCGCGCTGTATTCCGGCGCCGGGCTGCGATCGTGCCGTGCGCCGGATGCCACGAGGAGCGATGATGGCGGATCATGGCCTGCAGACACGCAGCATTCACGCCGGCGAGGCGCCCGACCCTTCGACCGGCGCGCACGGCGTGCCGATCTACCAGAACGCCACCTACGCCTTCAATTCCTACGCCGGGCTGGAATCCTGGCGGCACGGCGCGCCGCATTTCATGTACGCCCGCGAGAGCAACCCGACGGTGCGCACGCTGGAGCTGAAGCTGGCGAACCTCGAAGGCGCCGAGGACGCCGTGGCGACCGGCAACGGCATGGCCGCCATCAGCGGGGTGCTGCTCCACTTGCTGGCCGGCGGCGGCCACCTCGTCGCCTCCAGCGATATCTACGCGGTCACGAAGGAACTGGTCCAGTACGACTTTCCCCAGTTCGGCATTCCGGTCACGCTGGTCGATTTCGCCGATCTGGAGGCCGTCGCCGCCTCCATCACGCCGCAGACGCGCGCCATCTTCGTCGAGCCATTCACGAACCCGCTACTGAAGGTGGTCGATCTGCCGGCGCTGGCGCGCCTGGCTGCGGATGCCGGGGCGCCGCTGGTGGTGGACAACACCTTCCTCTCGCCCGCCGCGCTGCGCCCACTGGAGCACGGGGCTACGGTGGTCGTGCACAGCGCCACCAAGTACCTCTCTGGCCACGGCAACGTGCTGGGAGGGGTGGTCTGCGGCCCGAAGCCGGTGGTGGCGGGCACGCGCGGCCTGTTGACCCGGCTGGGTGGAACCATGAGCGCCTTTGCCGCCTGGGTGCTGCTGCACGGCGTGAAGACGCTGCCGCTGCGGGTGGAGCGTCACAGCGCCAACGCCATCGCCATCGCGGAATTGCTGGAGGCCCACCCTGCCGTGGCCGCTGTCCACTATCCGGGGCTGCGCTCCCACGCCGGCCATGAGATCGCCCAGCGCCTGACCGGTGGCGCGTACGGGGGCATGATGGCCATCGAGTTGGCGGGCGGGCCGGCGGCGGTCGGGGCGTTCGTGGACGCGCTGAAGCTGCCCACGATGGCAGTCAGCCTGGGTGATGTTGGCTCGCTGATCTGGCCGCTGGCCGGGACCGGCGTGCTGCGCTTGTCGGTCGGGCTGGAAGATCTGGCGGATCTTCAGACCGATTTCCGCCACGCGCTGGACGCCGCGTTAGCGTTTCCGGACGCTGGTTAAACATTTTCCCGCGCAATCCGCGAGATTCGCCCGAATTGTGGCGGATTTCGCGGATTTCTTGCGCAGCCCAAGACCCCACACTGTGAAACAGGAACGCTGGTGTCAGGTCAGCTCGCCAGGCGCCATCTCCGCCTGACCCGGCGTTCCTCCGGGTTGTGATGGTGGCCCGGCGGTGGTGCGCTGGAGCGGGTGATGGTGGAGCAGGATATGAATCACGGCGCCTGGAGCGTGGCGCCGCGTTGGACGCGCCGGGCGATAGCGAGTCTGTTGACAGGGACCGGGCTGGCGGCGCTGGGCGCTGCGACCGATGCGAAGAAAAAGAAGAAGAAGAAAAAGAAGAAGTCCAGGAACAAGGGGGCGCCATCTACCCCGCCAACCCCGCCAACGTGCGCCACCACCTGTGGCGACCGCGTCTGTGGCGACAATGGCTGCGGGGGATCGTGCGGGTCCTGTGGCGCCGGCCAGTTCTGCGACGCCGGGCAGTGCCTCGCTCCGCTCAGCTACGAATTCGAGCGGACCTGGGGCTCGTACGGGACGACAGGGCAGAGCAAGTTCTACTCGCCGTGGGGCATCGCCGTTGACGAAGACGCAAATGTCTACGTTGCTGATTCTGGCAACGCCCGAATCCAGAAGTTCTCGTCCAATGGCGCATTCGTGACCGAGTGGGGCTCGCCTGGCGTGAACGATGGCCAGTTCCAGAGCCCTGCTGGTGTCGCGACAGGGCCTTCGGGGCAGGTCTACGTCGCTGACAGCCTGAACAACCGCATTCAGCGGTTTACCAATGCCGGCGGGCATGTGCTTTCGTGGGGCGTCGTTGGCCCAGATCCTGGTCAGCTCCAGGAGCCGCAGGGTATTGCGGTCAATCCCACCAATGGCAATGTTTACACCGTGGAGCGATCAAACGATCGGGTGCAGGTGTTTGCCGGGTCCGTCCACGTCCAGACCATCATGCTGGTTGACGGCGGGAACCCGGTCTACGCGCGGGCGGTCGCAGTGACCGCAGCGGGGCGCATCCTGTTCGTCAGCCGGAGCGTCGGCCGTGTCTTCGAGATCAATGAGGATACCGGAGCCATTCGGTCGTTTGGCGCGAACGGTTCCGGCAACGGGCAGTTCTCTGATCCAAACGATGTTGCTGTAGATGCGGCGGGCAACATCTTCGTTGCAGACCGCGGAAACCATCGCATTCAGGTCTTGAACGAGGATGGGGAATTCGTCACCGCCTTTGGCCAGATGGGCTCGGGTGAGGGGGAGTTTCTCAATCCGATTGGCGTCGATGTTGATTCCAACGGCAATGTCTACGTGACAGATTTGTCCAACAACCGGGTGCAGAAATTCCGCCCGGTGGGCGCCCGGCGCAAGCATCGGTAGCAGCACGCCAGAAGGCGAGGCAACGAGAGGAGGCTGCAAAAGCAAGCAGCCTCCTCTCGTTCCATCGTGCGCCGTAAACGGGACGGATCGCGAGCTGGTCGAGCGATCTCGGCGCCCGGCACAGGTGCACGGATCGCGCTACTCCGGTCGAGATACGGGGTAGGTGGCCGGCCAGTGAACTCATGCGCAAGCCGCGGTCACCCTGGCCGGGAGCCGTCTGCCGGGTTACCCCAGCGTGCGCGCCAGTTCCACCGCCGGCGCGATCTGCTCCATCGTCTTCAGCGTCGGGGGGATGGGGTAGACCTGCACGTGGGAGACGCCCGCGTCACCGAAGGCGCGGATGCCGCGCGCGATATCCTCGGTGGAGCCGGTCAGCGGGAACGCCTTGGTCAGGTCGTTCAGCAGGCTCCAGTGGCGCGGGAAATCGCGCTCGCCGGTCGGGTCGATGGAAATGGAGATGGTGCGCTCCACCTCATCCGGGTTCCGTCCCACGCCCGCGCAGGCGTTGTCCACCATCTCTTTCAGGTCGCCGTAGGCGGAGACCTCGCTGACGACATCGCAGAGCCAGCCATTCCACATCGGCACGGTCGGCAGGGTGTGCGCCAGCATCTTCGGCCCGCGTGAGCCGATCATGATCGGCGGCCCGCCGGCGCGCGGCCCGCGCGGGCGCAGTTCGCAGTCGCGGGCGGTGTAGTACTTCCCTTCGAAGTCGATCTGGCCATCGCGCAGCAGGTTCGTCAGGATGGTAAATGCCTCCTGAAACCGCTCGAAGCGGTGGTCGAACGGGAAGCCGTACATGCGGTACTCGACCTCGTTCCAGCCGGCGCCGACGCCGAGGATGAGGCGGCCGTTGCTGATCTCGTCGATGGTGTCCGCCGTCTTCGCCAGCAGGGTGGGATTGCGGAACGACGTCGCCGTCACCAGCGAGCCCAGTTCCACGCGGTTCGTGGCCGCCGCCAGCGCCGAGAGCATCGACCAGCACTCCCACGCGCCCTGCGGCGGCAACCCGGACGCGTCGTTCTTATAGATGTAGTGGTCGACGAACCAGAGCGAGTCGTACTGCAGGTCTTCGATCACCTGCGCCATTTCGACGTAGTCGCTCCAGCGAGGCGTGCGGCCATCCAGATCGTCCTCCGCCTCCGGCACAATGATTCCGACTTTCGGCATTCCCGCCATGGGTGATTCCTTTCTGCGCTACCTGCTCGTCAATCGCTCATTGCGCCGCCATCTTCCGGCGTTGTTCCGTGGTTGTCGAGGGCTGCCAAGCGTCTCTCACGTCCAGGGGGCCTTGGCCGCCCCCCTCATGCCCTGAGGCTGCCAGAGGCGCCGCGCAACTCCGCCACCGAAAACCCCTCGCCCTTCGCAAAGGGAGAGGGGTTTGGGGTGAGGGTTCTTCTGGCCAACTACCACTGCGCCAGCCACTCCCGGTACAGGCTCTCATACGCCGCTACGCCCTCGTCCTGCGGTTCGATCACCCGCGCCGGCGTGGTGGTCTGCACGTCGGCGGGGTCGCGCCACAGCCCGATGCCGATGCCCGCGCAGATCGCGGCGCCCCAGCCGCTCGCCTCCGTCACCCCCGGCAGGATCACCGGGCGTTGCAGGATATCCGCCTGCATCTGCACCCAGTAGGGGCTGCGCGATTGCCCGCCAACCAGCCGCAGCGCGTCCACCGGCCGCCCGGAGACCTCCGCCAGCATTTCGCAGTTGGCGCGCACCGCGTAGCAGGTGCTCTCCATCGCTGCGCGCACGATCTCGGCGCGCCCGCCCGCCATCGGCCCGATGCCGGAGATCGTCCCGCCCGGCGTCCCGATGAGTGGCCGCGATCCCATCGGCCGCGCGCCGAGGTCGTAGCGCACGCCGTTCGCGCCGGGGAGCACACTGCGCGCCATCGCCTCCATGCGGGGGAAGATGTCCTCGGCCGCTGCGCCGAAGATCAGGTCTCGCAGCCAGCGGAACGCCAGCCCGGTGATGCCAGCGTTCGCCTCCAGCCCCCACGTGCCCGGCATCAGCCCGGCGCGCGTCCACGTCCGCAGCCGCGCGTCGAAGACCGGCGCGTCGAGGTGCATCAGGATGGGGGTGGTGGTGCCGGCGATCGCGGCCACGTCCC
>JASGGF010000299.1:0-6795 GCA_047605145.1 Thermomicrobiales bacterium
TCGAGCCGGGCGACCCGATGTACCTGCCGCCGGAGGAGCGCGTCGTCATCTGGTAGGCGCCAGCGGCAGCGCCTAATAGGACGCTGGCTGACCCCACAAGGGCTGGCCCCTGCTGTTTTTGGCTGGGCAATGTTCCCGGAAATCGCTGATTCCGGGAGCATTGTCGCGTTATGACGTCCACCGAAGCAATCGGCTTTGTTAGAATCGTATGCAGCGAACTGGTGGTGATGTCGGGCAGGGAGTAAGCGGTCAGTGCAAGTCAACGCCAAGGTGGACTACGCGCTGCGCGCCCTGACTGAGCTGGCGAACGTTGCTCCGGGCCCGATGAAGGCGGAGGCGATCGCGCGGGCGCAGGGGATTCCGCCGAAATTTCTGGAAAATATTCTGCTGGAGTTGCGGCACGCGGGCATCGTGCTGTCGCAGCGTGGGGCGGATGGCGGCTACCGGCTGGGGCGCCCCGCCGCCGAAATTTCGCTGGCGGAGGTGATCCGGGTGGTGGATGGCCCGCTGGCGAACGTGCGCGGGCTGCGCCCGGAGAGTCTGGAGTACATCGGGCCAGCGACCTCGCTGCTGCCGGTCTGGATCGCGCTGCGCGCGAACATGCGGGCGGTGCTGGAGCACGTGACGCTGGCGGATGTCTGCGGCAACACGCTGCCACCCCTCATCGCGACGCTGACGGACGACCCCGAGGCGTGGGAGCGGCGGTAGGCACCTTGAGGTGCACCCGATGGCGCGCCCGTATGGTCACCCCGGCAAGATCCTGACGGAAGAAATTGCGTTCCTTGACGTTTCCCCTGCGGCGCTGGCGCGGGAGCTGGATGTGCCGGTGAACCGCGTGACGCAGATCCTGAACGGTGAGCGCGGCATCACGGCGGACACGGCGTTGCGGCTGAGCCGGTGGCTGGGCACGAGCCCGGAGATGTGGCTGACGCTGCAACTGCGTTACGAACTACGCAAGGCCGAGGCTGAAGTCGGCGAGCAGATTCGCGAACGGGTGCGCCCGCGCGTCACGGCCGCGGAGGGGCGCCGCACGGCGCCCCCGGCGGGCTGGGCGCTACATGCAGTGGTATCCGAAGCAATTGCCGCTGCAACACTCGGAGTTGGAGTTGCAGAAGCTGTCGTTCGGCAGTTTGCACGCTCCGGCGGCAGCGCCGCTGGCACAGCAGATGCGCGGGCTGGTGCATTCGATGGGCGCCGCGACGCAGGTTCCGGCGCCGTCGCACTGGCCGCTGGGCACGCTGCACACGTTGGTGCTGGCGCAGTACCACCGCTCGGGCTGGTTCCCCTCCTCGCAACCGCCCGTGGCCGGGTTGCACGTGGAGACGCGGCAGGGATTTCTCGGCTGATTGCAGACCATGCGGTTGACGACGGTGCAGGCGCCGCTCTGGCAGCTGGTGAGGGTGCAGAAGTTGCCATCGTCGCAGGCCGTGCCGTTAGCCACGGCGACGCAGGCGCCTGATTCGCAGGTCTGACAATCCGGGCAGGCGCCGGTCTGGCAGGTTCCGCCGCAGCCGTCGTTCGCGCCGCAGGCCTTGCCATCGCAGGTGGGCTGGCAGCCCGCAACGCAGGCGCCGTTTACGCAATGCTGATCAGCGGGGCACTCCGGGCAGGTGGGCGATGGCTGCGGGGTTGGCGCGGTCTTGCCGCTGCCCTTCTTCTTCCGCTTCTTCTTTCGCCGTTTGGCGTCTGCTGCGTCCGGGGCGGCGAGCAGCGTGGCAGTCACAGGCAGCGCCAGCAGGCTGGCGGCCAGTGTGCGGCGGGTTCCCCGGCTGGCGAGCGTGCGGGCGAGCGTATCGAAGGCGTGCGTGTCCACGGCGAGTGCTTCCTGCCACGATGGGTGATGACGACGGTGTGTCACGAGTGACGTGCATCACCATGGTGGCGGATGGCGCGACCGATGTCAGCAGGGGGATGTACGGGGTGTGATACCGGGTTCTGCGGACACGGGCGCGGACAAAGGGTGAGGGCCATCGCGCTTTAGCGTTTTCCGAGCGGCCATTAGCGTTTTGCCCGCCAGTCGCCGCAATAGTGGCAAAAGGTGGCGGGATTCACGGATGCCCGGCGCGGTAGCGCGCCATACCCTGCAATCAGGACTGGACGGGGCAGGCCGCGATGGCGCGCTCCCCACAAGGGTGCTGGTGGCAGGATCAGGAGGCAGCCCGTGGACAACGACACGCTCACCCGGTGGACCCGCGCCCTCGCCGGGCGGCTCGACCGGCGGCAGGTTACGGGCGCCGCTGCCGCCGCTGGCGTGGCGGCGCTGCTGGGGGCGCCCGCCGCCAGCGCGAAGAAGAAGAAAAAGAAATGCGCGGCGGGCCTGACCACGTGCAAGATCAAGAAGGGCAAGAAGAAAAAGACGCTGTGCGTCAACGCCCAGACCGATGCCGCCAACTGCGGCGGCTGCGGCAATGCCTGCCCCGCCGGGCAGACCTGCGCCGGCGGCGTCTGCGGCAGCGGCGGCTGCACGCCGGAGGCGGAGAGCGTCACCTGCGCCGGCGCATGCGGCCCCACTGTCAATAACTGCGGCGCCACGGTGACCTGCGCCTGCGGCAGCTACGTCTACGACCGCACCATCACCACCTCGGCGGTGGGGCGTGACGGCGTGCTGATCTACCCCAGTGGCGTGGCGCAGGACAGCACCGGCGCCGTGTATGTCGCCGACCAGTTCAACAGCGTCATTCAGGTCTTCGATGCGGACGGGGTGTTCCTGCGCAAGTGGGGTGGCTCCGGCAGCGCCACCGGCAAGTTCAGCCGGCCCATCGGCGTGGCGGTGGGCAGCGGCGACGTTCTCCACGTCGTCGATTCGTACAACAAGCGCGTCCAGAAGTTTGACACGAGCGGGGGCTACCTCGGCCAGATCAGCGGCTGGGGGAACGGCTACGGCGACGCCGTGGACATCGCCTTCGACAGCGGCGGCAATGCCTACGTCTCATTCAAGACTGGTATTCGCAAGTACAACGGCTCAGGGTCGGAGATCGGGAGCTGGAACAACAGCGGCGGCTTCACGGAGCTGCGGGGGCTGGCGTTCGACAGCGCGGACCGGGGCTACGTGGTGGATGCGGGCGCGAACCGGGTCACCCGCTTCACTACGGCGCTGGCCTCCATCGATCAGTTCGGGAGCAACGGCGCCGGGAACGGGCAGTTCAGCACCCCGAGCGACATCGCCATCAACGCCGCTGACCAGATTTTCGTCACGGATACGGGCAACACCCGGGTGCAGCGCTTCGCCCTGAGTGGACCGAGCGTCGTCTACGACAGCCAGACCGGCACGGCGGGCGCCGGCAACGGCCAGTTCGCGCAGGCCTCTGGAGTGGCGGTGGGCAGTGGCGGCGTCATCTTCGTGACGGATGCCGAGAACAACACCGTGCAGCGCTTCAGCAGCGCCCTCGCTTTCCAGACGGCGTGGGGCGCGCCGCCGCTGGGCATGGTGACCCGCCCCTACGCCGTGGCGATCGACAGCGCGGGCAACGCCTACGTGACCGATAACGATCTGCGCCGGGTGACGCGTTTCGCCAGTAACGGCACGGCGGACCGGCAATGGGGCTACTACGGCACGGGCAACGGCGCCTTCCAGTACCCGAACCGGATCGCGACCGGGGCCGGGAACACAGTCTATGTGACCGACACGGTGCGCAGCATCGTGCAGTCGTTCACCAGCAGCGGGGTCTATCAGACGCAGTGGGGCGGCGAGGGCGCGGGCGATGGCCAGATGACGCCGGGCGCGATTGCGACGGATGCGGCGGGCACGGTGTTTGTGACCGATAACCTGAACCGCCGGGTGCAGGCGTTCACCAGCAGCGGCGGGTTTACCGACAAGTGGGGCGGGCCAGGGACCGGCAACGGGCAGTTTTACAGCCCGGCGGCGATCACGGTGGATGGCGGCGGCAAGGTCTACGTGGCGGACACGCTCCAGAACCGGGTGCAGGTGTTCAGCAACGGCGGCGATTACGAAGCGCAGTGGCCGGCCACGAACGTGTTCGCGCTGGCGTTCGACTCCGCTGGCAATCGCTTGCTGGCGGTGAACCGGACGGCGAAGCGGGTAGACATGTATTCGCTGACCGGGGGGCTGCTGGGCAGCTTCGGGGTGAGCGGGACCGGCGCCGGTCAGCTGAACCAGCCCGAGGGCATCGCCATCGCGCCGAACGGCGAGGTGTACATCACGGACGTGTGGAACCGCTGCCTGCAGGTGTACCGGCCAGCGGCGAGCCGGGAGCACGCGGGGCGGCAGGGGCAGGGGCACGGCAAGGGCAAGGACAAGCGGAAGCGCGACGAGCGGCGCAAGCACGACCGGAAGCGGCGGAGCAACCGCACGCACGGGCAGGGAAATGTAGCCCGGCACAAAGCGCGTCGCACCCGGCGTCAAGGTGGCGGCCATGCACGTTGAGGCGTTCTCCCGGTGGACCCGCGCCCTCGCCGCGATGCTGGACCGCCGGCAGGCCGCAGGGTTGGCGGCGGCTGGTAGGCTGGCGGCGCTGCTGGGGGCTGTCCCCGCCGCCGCGAAGAAAAAGAAGAAGAAGCGTTGTCCGGCCGGGCTGACCCGGTGCGAGCTCAAGAAGAAGAAAAAGAAGAAGAAGCGGGGCACACGCAAGCGCAAGAAATACTTCTGCGCCGATCTGCAAACGGATGCAGCCAACTGCGGCGCCTGCGGCCACTCCTGCTCCCCCGGGGAGACGTGCAGCGGCGGCGTGTGCGCGGCGGGCGGCTGTGTGCCGGATGGCGCCCCGGAGACCTGCGCCGGAATCTGCGGCCCGGTGGTGAATTCCTGCGGGCAGGAGGTGGCGTGCCCGGGGCGGTCGTATGTCTACGAGCGGAGCATCGGCATCCCGGTGAGCGGGCAGGACGGCATCCTCGTCTGGCCGCACGGCGTGGCGGTGGATAGCGGCGGCGACGTATACGTGGTGGACCGGTTCCGCAGCATGGTGCAGGTCTTCACCGCCGGGGGCGTCTATCAGCGCGTGATCGGCCAGCTTGGCGAGGGCGACGGCGAATTCATCGGGCCGCGCGGTATCGCCATCGACAGCAGCGACACCATCTACGTGGTGGATTCCGAGAATTCGCGGATTCAGACGTTTGCCCAGAACGGCACGTTCCTGACAAAGTGGGGAACGAACGGGACCGGCAATGGGCAATTTCTGGACGCCGATGGCATCGCGATCGACGCCGCCGGCGATGTCTACGTCAGCGACACCTACCGGGGAGATATCCAGAAGTTCACGAACACGGGCGGCTTCCTGGCGGCGTCCGATCTGGGCGGAAATGCGCAAGGGCCACAGGGGATGGCGTTCGATAGTCAGGGACGCGGCTACGTGGCCTGCCACGACATCGCGTACGTGGCGCGCTTCACCACGAGTCTGGCGTATATCGACTCCTTCGGCGTGCGCGGCGGGGGCAATGGGCAGTTCGAACAGCCGGTCGGGGTGAGTATCGACGCGGCGGACGCCATCTACGTGACGGACATGGACCTCAACCGGGTGCAGCAGTTCGCGCTGAATGGCGGCAATGTGGACTATGTCGCGGAGTGGGGGACGCAAGGCCCGGCGACCGGGGAATTCAACGCGCCGCGCGGGATCGCGCAGGGCACGGGCGGTGCGGTGTACGTGATGGACCTGGAGAACCACCGCGTTCAGCAGTTCAGCAGCGCGGGCGTGTTCCAGGCCACCTGGGGGGCTCCCGAGACGGGGACGATGATCTCGCCGCAAGACGTGGCGCTGGACAGCGCGGGCGATGTTTACGTGACCGATTTCTACGGCCGCTTCGTCACGCGTTTCCGGAACGATGGCGCCCCGGTGCTCAAATGGGGATCGTACGGGAGTGGCCCGGGGGAGTTCCACGTGGCGGACGGCATTGCCATCGGCCCGGCGGACAGCGTCTACGTGACGGACACCGAAACGGATCTGGTGCAGGTGTTCTCGACAGGGGGCGTGCGCCAGAACGGCTGGGGCGGGACGGGAACCGGGGATGGGCAGTTCCGGTATCCGCGCGAGGTTGCGATAGCGGCGGACGGCACGGTGTACATCGCGGATGTGGTCAACAACCGCGTGCAGGTTTTCACCGCAGCGGGCGGCTTCCTCGATGCCTGGGGGAGCAGCGGCACGGGACCGGGGCAGTTCCACTACCCCGACGGGCTGGCGCTGGATGGTTGCGGCGCGATCTACGTGGTGGACGATGACAACAACCGCATCCAGAAGCTGAGCACGGACGGCGCGCCGCTGGCCGAATGGGCGGCGCCGGGGGGCTCGCGGCTGGCGTACGAGCCGGCGTCACGGGAGCTGCTGGTGACGAAGATCCAGGGGCATGAGGTGGACATCACGACGACGACCGGCGCGGCGCGGGGACACTTTGGCGCGCGGGGGAGCGGGCCGGGCCAGTTCGAGAATCCCTACGGCATCACCCTCGGCAGCGATGGGCGCGTCTACGTGGTGGACGTGACCAACACGCGGGTGCAGGTGTGGGCGCCGGTCCCGGCGCGGGAGGGCGCTGGCCGCAGGGCTGGGGCGAATGGCGGCGGCAAACGCAAGCACAAGGCCCGCGCCCGTGATCGGGGCGCGGGGCGGCGGAAGCGGTAGGCGGCGTGCAAAACTCGTGTCTCGAGCGCAGTCGAGAGACCTCGTTGGCACGAATTAGCTTTGGCGAGGCCCTGTTGCCCTGAAGAGCCCTCACCCCAACCCCTCTCCCGATGCGCGGGAGAGGGGCTCGCGACCCGGATGATCGCGCAACATTCGGCATGGTGACGCCAGAGACCCGTCCTCCCGCCGTGGAACGGCTCCCCTCTCCCGCGCATCGGGAGAGGGGCTG
>JASGGF010000300.1:0-6775 GCA_047605145.1 Thermomicrobiales bacterium
GTTCAAGTCGAAGCAGTCCACGCTCGCCATCGTGCGCGAATCGTTCCCGGCCACGGCGCTGGTCGGGGGACTGGGGCTGCTGGCCTCCGTCGCGCTGGCCGTCCTCTTCGGGACGCTGGCCGGGCGCAAGCCGGGCGGCTGGGTCGACCGCGTCGTCTCCTGGAGCATGGTGGGCAGCATCGCCATGCCCCCCTTCCTGCTCGGCCTGCTGCTGATCCGGCTCTTCGCCGAGGAGTGGCGGGTGCTGCCGGCCTCCGGGCTGGCGCCCGCCGGCACGGTCGGGTTCGCGCCGCAGCCGCGCTACCTCGTGCTCCCGGTCGCGGTGGTCACGCTGGGCATGGCGCCGATCCTCGCCCGCTACCTGCGCGATGCGCTGGTGAGCGTGCTGGCCGACGACTACGTCCGCACCGCGCGGGCCAAGGGGCTGGCGGAGTCTGGCGTGCTGTACCGGCACGCACTGCGCAACGCCCTCATCCCGGTCATCAGCCTGCTCAACACCTTCATTCCCGTGACACTGGGCGGCCTCGTCATCATCGAATCAGTCTTCGGCCTGCCCGGCATTGGCCGCGTCACCACCACCGCCGCGCTCTCCGCCGATTACCCCGTGGTGCTGACCAACGTCATGTTTGTCGCGCTCCTCACCCTCATCGTCAGCCTGCTGGTTGACGCCCTCTACAGCTTTATCGACCCTCGGATTCGCCTGGAGTAAACGCGCGGGACGAGCCGCAGGAGGCGCTGGTCCCCGCACGTATCCACCTTTTGCACGCCGCATTCTGGATATTCCAGATCGGCAACCACGACAAGGAGTTCACCATGGTTCGGGCTATCGATCACATCATCATCGCCGTGCGCGATCTGGCGCAGGCGTCGGCGGATTACCGCAAGGCCGGCTTCACCGTCACCCCCGGCGGCGACCACGTCAGCGGCGACACCCACAACGCGCTCGTCTCCTTCGGCGACGGCGCCTACTTCGAGCTGATCGCCTTCAAGAACCCGCAACGCAAGAGCGATCACCGCTGGTGGGACAAGCTGCAGCAGGGTGAAGGCGTCGTTGACTACGCGCTCCTCTCCGACGATCTCGCCGGCGAGGCGCGCCGCTTGCAGCAGGCCGGCATCACCGTTGACGGCCCGCGCGATGGCGGCCGCAAGCGGCCGGACGGCCAGAAGATCGCCTGGCGCACGCTCGGCCTCGAAGCGAACGGCGTGCCCCTGCCCTTCGTACTGGAAGATGTCACCCACCACGACCTGCGCGTGCCGCCGGGCGCCGCCACGGAGCACGGCCGGGAGACCTCCGGCGTGGCCGGGCTGACCATCCTCGTGCCGAATCTGGACCGCGCCGCCCCCATCTACGAGGCGCTGCTGGGAACCCCCGGCACGCTTTCCACCCCAACCATCACCGGCGGTGACCGCGGCCGCCGCTATGGCCTCGGGGGGCAGTGGATCGAGTTGGTGGAGCCTCACCTGACCGCCACCGAGTTGCAGCACCACATCCGCGAGCGCGGCGCCGCCCCCTACGAGATCGTGCTGACCAGCCCGCGCGAGGCCGACATCCTGTCTACCGCCCTCACCCACGCGGCGCGCATTCGCTTCGCCCAGCCGTTCGCCGCCGTTCGCTAGTTCGCGGATACACCGCGCCGTCATTGCGCACGAAGGGACCAGTGTTCATGAAACTCGGATTCACCCTCCCCAACCGCGGCGTCCTCTTCGGCGCAACGACGGCGGCGGAAATGATCGAACTGGCCGCCATTGCGGATCAGTCTGGCCTGTTCCAGTCCGTGTGGGTTGGGGACAGTCTGTTCGGCAAGCCGCGTATGGAATCGATCGCCCTGCTGGCCGGGCTGGCGACGCGCACCAGACACGTTCGCCTCGGCCCGGCCTGCATGGCCAGCTTCCCGCTCCGCGACCCGGCGCAACTCGCTTATCAGTGGGCCAGTTTGGACCTGCTGGCGGAAGGACGCACGGTGCTCGTGGCCTGCACCGGGATCGTGGAGCAGAGCGGATTCCAGGTCGAAGCCGCCACCTACGGCGTGACAAACAAGGACCGGGTGGAGCGGCTGACGGAATGGATCGAGATCCTGAAGCGGCTGTGGACTGAAGACCACGTGACCTACGAAGGGAGGCACTACCGATTCACCGACGTCACGATTGAGCCGAAGCCAGCCGCCAGGCCGCGGCCGCCGATCTGGATCGCCAACAATGCGCGCGGAGATCGTGAGCTGATCAGCCGCACGCACCGGCGGGTGGTGCGTCATGCCGACGGATGGCAAACCAGTATTTCAGACCCCGGCGACCTGGCCTGGCGGCTAAGCGATATCGCGGCGCAGGCGGAGGAACTGGGCCGCAACCCGGAAACCATCGAGAAGCACCTCTATCACAACATCAACATCAACGAAGACCGCGAGGCGGCGCTGGCGGAATCCAAACGCTTTCTGGACCTCTACTACACCACCGATTTTGCGCGCGAGCGTCTGGAAAGCTGGGTAGCTGCCGGCTCGCCGCAGCAATGCCTCGATCACCTGAAGGTGTACGAGCAACTCGGATTCGACGAGGTGACGGTGCGCATCACCAGCTGGAACCAGCGTGAGCAGCTGGCCCGGCTGCTGGAAGAGGTGGCCCCTCACTTCGAGGTGTCCGCCGCCGCACTCGCCGTTGCCTGATCGCCGCGCCGTGGGCCTGAGCAGCCCCCGCCGCGCCCACATCCCCTCAAGGAGCATGCACCATGAAACTCGGGTTTACGCTTCCCAACCGCGGCGTCCTCTTTGACGCCACCACCGCCGCCGAAATGGTGGATCTCGCCGAAATCGCCGATCAGTCGGGGCAATTCCAGTCCGTCTGGGTGGGCGACAGCCTCTTCGGCAAGCCGCGCATGGAGTCCATCGCGCTGCTGGCGGGAATCGCCTCGCGCACGCGCCACGTCCGCCTCGGCCCCGCCTGCATGGCGAGCTTCCCGCTGCGGGACCCCGCCCAGCTGGCGTACCAGTGGGCCAGCCTCGATCTGCTGGCGGAGGGGCGCACCGTGCTGGTGGCCTGCACCGGGATCGTCGAGCAGAGCGGGTTTCAGGTCGAGGCCGCCACCTACAACGTCACAAACAAGGACCGCGTCGAGCGGCTGAGCGAGTGGATCGAAATCCTCAAGCTGCTCTGGACCGAGGATGACGTCAGCTATCAGGGCAAGCACTACCAGTTCGAGCACGTCACCATCGAGCCGAAGCCCGCCGCCCGGCCCCGTCCGCCGATCTGGATCGCCAACAACGCCACCGGCGACAAGGAGCTGATCCGCAAGACGCACCGCCGGGTGATCCGCCACGCCGATGGCTGGCAGACCGCCATCTCCGATCCGGAGGATCTGGAGTGGCGCATCAACGACATCCGGGAGCAGGCGCTGGAGGCGGGGCGTGATCCGCGCTCGATCGAGACGCACCTCTACCACAACATCAACATCAACGAGAACTGGGAGGAAGGCCTCGCGGAGTCGAAACGCTTCCTCGATCTCTACTACACCACCGATTTCTCCCGGCCCGATCTGGAGAGCTGGGTGGCGCTCGGCTCGCCGGAGCAGATCATCGGACACCTCAAGGTCTTCGAGCGCCTTGGCTTCGACGAGGTGGCGCTGCGCATCACCGGCTGGAAGCAGCGGGAGCAGCTGGACCGCCTGATCCGCGAGGTGGCCCCGCACTTCGAGCCCGCCCCGGCGCTGGCGCTGGTCTAACCCGCCCAGCACGCCACCCCGGCGTCTTCCTGAGAGCAATCGCATCATCCTGAGCGAAGTCGAAGGATCTCGTCGTTGGCGCCCCGGCAACAACGGACGAGGTCTCTCGACTGCGCTCGAGACACGAGGTTGGCGCTGATCGAATCTGCCCGGCCAAGGCATTTCCCCTAATGTTGACAGACAACTACACTTTTGCTAGAGTGCTCCGCACACCAGTCACGCCTGCCGGAACCCACGCGGTCCGCCGGCAGCCAACCGCACGCAACCACGTGCTACCGCAAGGAAGGACTCCATGGCGATTTCCGCGAATGGCAACGGCAATGGCAGCAGCAATGGGAATGGGCGCGTGGGCGCGTTGGTCGACACCGAGTGGGTCGAGGCGCACCGCAACGACCCGGAGGTGCGCCTGATCGAGGTCGATGTCAACACCCACGCCTACACCGAGGGCCACATCCCGAACGCGGTGGGCTGGGACTGGCGCAAGGATCTGCAGCAGCGCCCGGCGCGCGATATCCCCAGCAAGGCGGAGTGGGAGGCGCTGCTGCAGCGCTCCGGCGTGAGTAACGATACCCACGTGCTGCTCTACGGCGACAACAACAACTGGTTCGCCGCCTTCGCCTACTGGGTGTTCAAGCTGTACGGGCACGAGCGGGTTTCGCTGATCGATGGCGGCCGGGTGAAGTGGGCCGCCGAGGGCCGCGAGCTGACCACCGACGCCCCGCAGATCGCCCCCGCCGCCTACCGCGCCACGGAGCTGAACCGCTCGCTGCGCGCCCACCGGGACCACGTCGAGCGCGCGGTCTACCAGCGCGATCACCACCTCATCGACGTGCGCTCGCCCGGCGAGTTCTCCGGCGAGCTGCTGGCCCCGGAGAACCTGCCGCAGGAAGGCGCGCAGCGCGGCGGCCACATCCCGTCCGCCCACAACATCCCGTGGGCCACGGCGGTGGCGGCGGATGGCGCCTTCAAGCCGGTCGAGGAGCTGCGCGCGATCTACGCGAACGGCGGCCCGGACACCCCGGCCATCACCTACTGCCGGATCGGCGAGCGCAGCGCGCACACGTGGTTCGTGCTGACGGAACTGCTGGGCCACACGAATGTGCGCAACTACGACGGCTCGTGGACCGAGTGGGGCTCGCTGATCGGCGCCCCCATCGAGCGCTAGGGGGACGCAGCTCCCGGCCGCGCAAACGAGGAACCCTCACCCCTCGCCCTTTGCAAAGGTATTTGGGCGCCGGCTGAGTTCGCGGCGACGGCCCTCACCCGACCCCCCCTCCCGCGCATCGGCTGACTGGGGGAGGGAGACGAATTATGCGGCGGCGTGACGCCGAGAAACCCTCACCCCCAGCCCCTCTCCCTTTGCGAAGGGCGAGGGGAGCCGACTCGCGGTGGCGTGACAATTCAACTTCACGCCGCCAGTTTTACCGGAGTGGCCTCGCCCTTCGCAAAGGGCGAGGGGTTTGGGGTGAGGGTTTGTCGCTGCGGCGGCGTGTCCATCCCCAATACCTACCCCAGTCAGCCGATACGCGGGAGAGGGGAGCCTGCCGGCGCCGTCGCGATGGAAACATCGCGTCACGACGCCGAATCTGGCGCGATCCTCCGGGTCAGGAGCCCTCTCCCGCGCATCGGGAGAGGGGTTGGGGTGAGGGCTCGTCGGGGCAATTGGGCCTCGCTCAAGCCAAGTCACCGTATGCAGGAGAGACCTCGTGCGGCGCTGAACCGGACGAGGTCTCTCCACGTTGGTTGAGCCACGAAAAGATCGAGACGCGGGCGGCTCCCCTACCCGGCAGCCGCCAGCTCCTGCTGCAGCCACGCGGCGTACGTGGGCTGGTCGATGGAGGCAATAGCGTTCACGGATTCGCCGGGATCGGCGTAATACTGCGGAGCCTTGCCCTGCGGCTCCACGTAGACCCAGTTCGGCCCCTTGAGCGCCGCGAATGGATCGCGCGGCTCGCCGGATGACTCCCCCTGAAACCCTTGAATCAGGACCGCGTCGCGCGTCCACGTGTCCTGCAGCGGCAGGCCCTGCATGGTCCACGAGGAGGTGGCGCCGGTGGCGCGCAGGAGGGTCGGGCAGAGATCGGTGTTGCTGACCATGCGCGAGTCCGTGCCGGCGGGGATGCCGGGGATACGGGCCAGCAGCGGCACCCGCGCCGCCTGATCCCACCAGATGGCCTTGCCATCGGTGCCGTGCTCTCCCAGCAGAAAGCCATTGTCCGAGAGGAAGAGGACGACCGCCGAACTCCAGCGTTCGCCCATCGCCGCAGCGGTGAGAGCGACGGAGTCATCGACCGAGAGCAGCGTGCGCTTGCGCAGGCGGTCCACCTGATTGCGCGCCGATCCCACATTGGCCTTGGCGTACCGCTTCGCCGGGGTGTAAGGCGCGTGGGGCGCGTGGTGGGAGACCATCAGGAAGAGCGGCTGGTCGCTGGGCGCCGTCACGATGATCTCGTGTGCTCGCCGGGTGAGCGCGGTGGTGGCGTAGGTCTTGCCGGCCGTGTAGGTGTCGCCCTTCATGACCATAGCGCGCCAGTTGCTCCAGCCGGGGGGCACGCGGTTGCCGTTGTACTCATTCATGTACTTGCCGGCGTAGCCGGTGTAATAGCCGGCGGCCTGAATCGCCGGGGCCAGCGAGGCGGCCTCGTGCGGCTGAAACAGCTGGTCCGCGTTCCAGTTGCTGTGGATCCCGGTCTGCAAGGCCCGCTGCCCGGTGAGCAGCGTGGCGCGGCTGGCGGCGCACACGGCGACGTCGTAGCAGAAGTTCGGGAACCACGTGCCGCCGATAAGCGCCTGTGCCTGCGGCAGCATTGGCCAGTCGTCCTCGCGCATGTCATCGGTGATGAACACGATCACATCGGGCTTGGCCGCCGTCGATGTCCGCGTCAGGTTGGCCAACTTCCGGTGCTTGCGGCGTTTGCGGCGCTGCTTCCGGGATGTCTTGCCGTCCGCTTCTGCCAGCGGCAGGGTCGCCAGCCCCAGGCCCAGACTGCCGGCGAGCGCCGCGCGGCGCGAAATTCGGGATGCCGTGTAGTCCGTTGTCATCGTTGAAGGTCCGGCAATGGAGGG
>JASGGF010000301.1:0-6744 GCA_047605145.1 Thermomicrobiales bacterium
TGTTTGCGCCTCCGTTGGCTTTGGCGCTATGTCAACCCATCGTGTCTCGAGCGCAGTCGAGAGACCTCGTTCCGTCGCTCACCTCGACGAGGTCGCTCACGCGTGCTGTGAATTGGCTTTTGCGCAGCTTTTTGCCCCGGAGAGCCCTCACCCCAACCCCTCTCCCGATGCGCGGGAGAGGGGCTTTCTGGGCTGCACCCCCATCACCGGACCACCAGCAAAGGGAGGGTTGCGGTGTCTTCCAAGAAATCGTCGTCGTTGGTCTGGTGGGCTGCGGCCCAGCGGGCTTCGAACTCGTTCGGCGGACAGTAGCCGAGGCTGGAGTGGAGGCGCTTGTGGTTGTAGACCTCATCCAGAAAGCGCTCGAGATTGGCCTCGGCCTCGGCGAAGGTCCGGTAGTCGTGCAGGGACACCTCCTCGCGTTTGAGCGTGGCGAAGAAACTCTCGGCCATGGCGTTTTCGTAGGGGTTGCCGATGGCCGCCATGCTGATCTGGGCGTCGATCGCCGCCAGCCGCGCCACGTAGCGGTGACTGGCGTACTGCACCCCATGATCCGAATGGTGGATGAGCCCCGGCGCGGGCATTCGGGTCGCCAGCGCGTGCTCCAGCGCCGCCAGCGTCAGGTCGGTGTCGATCCGCAACGAAAGTTCCCAGCCGACGAGCCGGCGCGAGAACGCGTCGAGGATGGCGGCCAGGTAGCAGAAGGTGGTCGGCAGGCGGATATAGGTCAGGTCGGCCACCCACGCCTGGTTCGGCCCCGTCACGATGTGGTGCTGCAGCCGATTGGGATAGTGCCCCAAGCCATGCCGGGCGTCGGTGGTGGCCACGAACCGGCGTTTGATCTGGCACAACAACGACTCTTCGCGCATGACGCGCAGCACCCGCTTGGCATTGATGGTCCAGCCGTCGCGCCGCAGGGCGTGGGTCACCCGCCGGTAGCCGTAGCCGGGATGCTCCAGCACCACGCGTTCGATGGCGTCGCGCAGCGCCAGGGCGGTGGGGTCCGCCGCCGCCGTGTGCGCGTACCACCAGCTGCGACTGATCCCCAGCAGGGCACAGCCCTGGCGCACCGACAGCCTCGGGGCCGCTGTGCGCAGGTCAGCCATCAGCGCATGCCGCTGCGCAAGGTCAAGCTGGCGAGCCCCTTTTTTAGCGCCGCGTTCTCCAGCGCCAACTGGCCACACAAGCGTTCGAGATCGGCAATGCGCTGCTGCAACGCCTCTTCGCCGTCCGGTCCGAGCGGGGTGAAGGCCGCTTCGCCCCGCTCGGCATACTCGCGCCGCCAGCGGTCGAGCACGCTGTTGGCCAGGCCGTACTCCCGGCAGGCCTGGGCCGGGCGTTTGGCGCCACTGGCGACTTCCTGCACCACCTGCAGCTTGAACTCGCGACTGTGGATCCGTCCGCGCGCCATGGGGAGTCCTCCGTGCCAGATCGAGTCTACCGCTCGATCGGCGCTGACCTCCCTTTGCCCCTGGTCCGGAAAATGGGGTGCACTCCATTCGTCCCCGGTGTCGCGCCAGAATCGGCATGGTTGCGCCAGATATCCGCCCCGCCGCCGCGAATCGTCTCCCCTCTCCCGCGCATCGGGAGAGGGGTTGGGGGTGAGGGCTTGTCGTCGTTATAGGCGTTCCGGATGCCATGCACAGCAACCGTACTCGACTGCGCTCGAGACACGCGGAACCCTGCGGCGGCGTCAGGACTTCTGCACTGCGCTGCAGCGGATTTTTGCGACGAGATCCCTCCTGCGACGGGATGACGACAGGAGGGAATGCCGGCAGGAGAGCATGACGGCAGGAGGGAACGACGGCAGGACGCAACGGCGCCGGGATCGGCTGATGCCGGGCGCGCTACGCCGCTGGGGTCGCCTCCGCGCCGCCCTCGACCGGAAAGACGGTGTCCTGCAGCGTGGATTCCACGTCCGCGACGTTCTCCGGGGTGACGAGGATGGTGGGAACCGAGGTCTCCTTCTCCACCTCTTCGCCGCGCAGGTGCTTCAGGCCCACTTCCATGGCGATGCGGCCCATCAGCACCGGCTGCTGCATGGCGGCGGCCACCAGCTTGCCCTGCTTGATCAGCTCCACGCTCTCCGGGCTGCCGTCGAACGAGGCGAAGACGATGTCCTCGGCGCGGCCCGATTCCTCGATGGCGGTCAGCGCGCCCAGCGCGGCCTCGTCGTGCTGGGTGAAGAAGCCGCACGCTTCCGGGTTCGCGCTCAGCATGTCGCTGGCCTGCGCCTGCGCTTCCTGCCGCGTGTAATCCTCGCTCTGCAGGAACTGCACGATCTTGCTGCCACCCTCCTCCACCGCGCGGGTGATGCCCTTGGTGCGGTTCTGGCCGTTCAGGCGCGCCTGCGAGATGGTGATCATCAGGACGTCGGCGCCTTCGCAGCCCTTCTCCTTCATTTTGTCGATCATCACCTTGCCGGCGTCGTAGGCGCCCTGCTCATTGGTAGAGATCACGAAAGAGACGTATTCGCCCTCATCCGTGCCGATATCGGCGATGACCACCGGTACGTTCGCCTCCTGCGCCGCCTCCAGCACCGTTGGCGCGGAGGAGCTATCGGTTGGCGAAAGGATGATCAGGTTGACCCCGGCGGTGATGGCGTCCTGCGCGTTCTGCAGCTGCGTGCCGGCATCGTTGCGGGAGTCGTAGTCGGTGACGGTGATGGTGGCGCCGGTGGCGGCGGAATCTTTCTCCGCCTGCTGCTTGATCCCGTCGGAGAGGTACTTCCAGAACGGTACGTTCAGGCCGGGCGTCAGGTACGCCACCTGATAGCTCTCATCCTGCGCCAACGCGGGCGCCGCCAGCAGCGCGCTCAACGCCGGCACGGACAGGCCGGCGGCGGCCACGCCGCGCAGGGCGGAGCGGCGGGAAAGCGGGCTGCGCATCAGGCGATCCGTTGGTGTTTCGGTCACGGTGCGTCTCCTTTGACCACAACCGGCAGCGGCTGCCGCTCCCACGAGCGCGCTCCGGGCCTCACTGCCGGGATTCGTGCACCGTGCATCCTGCCATATTGCGCGCGGCTTCGCGCAGGGCCTACCCGCGCCGCGAGAGACGCTCCACCAGCACCGAGAGGATGATGACCACGCCCACGGCGGCGCCTTGCCAGAAGGCGTTGACGCGCAGCAGGTTAAGCCCGTTATTGAGGAAGCCGATCAGGAACACGCCGATCAGGGTGCCGTACAGGCTGCCCTTGCCGCCGAACAGGCTGGCGCCGCCGATGACCACCGCCGCGATGGTGCGCAGCTCCAGCCCGGTGCCGGTGTCGGGGTCGATGGCGCCCAGCTTGCCGGAGAGGATGATGGCGGCGATCGCGCAGAGCAGGCCGGTGATGGCGTACGGCACGGTCTTGTACAGGCGCACATTCACGCCCGCCAGCCGCGCAGCTTCCTCGTTGCTGCCGATGGCGTAGATGAAGCGGCCGGGCCGGGTGCGGGAGAGGAAGATCTGCCCGACCACGAAGAGCACGACGAAGGTGATCAGGTAGAGTGGCACGCCGAAGAGTTCGCCGCGGCCCCAGTAGCGGTACGCCTCCGGCAGCCCGGTGATCGACTTGGCGTCGGAGATGACGTAGGTGAGCGAGTTGGTGATCGAGAGCATGCCGAGCGTGACGATGAACGCGGCCAGCCGCCCGTAGGCGATGATTAGCCCGTTGACCGTGCCCACCAGCAGGCCGATCAGCAGCGTGGCGACGATACCCAGCGCCACGCGCTCGTCACCGGCGGCAGTCATCAGCAGGCCGCCGGCCATGGCGGAGAACGCCGCGATGCCGCCCACCGAGAGGTCGATGCCGCCGGTGAGGATGACGAAGGTCTGGCCGATGGCGATGATGCCGATGGCGGTCACCTGCCAGAGCACGTTGCGCAGGTTGCCGGCGGTCAGGAAGTTCGGGGCGATCAGCGCCAACACTACGCAGAGGAGCGCCAGCGCGCCGAGCATGGCCAGTTCGACGCGGTAGGCATCGAAGAAGCGGCGGCTGCGCTCGCCACGCTCACTGGGGAGCGGGCTGGCGTTCCGGGGCATGGGCGCGGCGTTGGCCATCGGTGGTCGGTCTCCATCGTCCTGCCGGCCGCCATGGCCAGCGCTCTCCAACTCGGTTCCCCCATCGTAACGCGACCGGGGCCATTGCGGGGAGAGTCCACCCGGGTTGACTTCATCCTTGCTCGCCGGTGAGGTCCTTGTCTTCCATTTCCCACGCGTGATCGAGCGTGTGGAAGGCGGTGTGGCGGATCAGGAAGCGCAGCGGGGACTTGCCGGCCCGCTTGCCCTGCGCGTGGAACTCCCGGAACGCCGCCACATAGTCCGCGCGGTGCTGCTGCAACGCGGCTTCGTCGGGCATGGCGTCCGGCATGCCCGGCAGCCCCAGCGATTTGCCCCAGTCCATTTCCGTGGCGGTGGTGTGCCAGACGATCTGGTCGCGGTCCTTGCCGCCGCCGCGCGGGCCGCGCCGCAGAGCGGGCGAGACGCGGCCGCGCACGTCGTCGAAGAACGCCCAACTGGCCTGCATCAGCGCCAGCTCCCGCTCCAGTTCGGCCTCGGTCATGGGCTGTTGGTCGTGCGGGGAGAACGCGAACGAGATCCCCCAGAAATCGGTCGAGCCGGTGCCGGGGTAACGGTCGGTGATGTCCAACGCGCCGCTGGCCGCGAACTCGTCCGTCATCCCCGCGAGCGCAGCGACCGGCGCGTAGCGCGGCCGGTACGCCTGCAGGCGCTCCAGCGCGGCCTCCTCGGTCTTCGCGCCGCGCTCCAGTCCCGGCCAGTCTGGCGCGTAGGCCACGATCCGCTTGCCCTTCGGTCCGGCTTCCAGTGCGACGTCCATGGGCGTGGTCATGCGTCCTCCTCCTCGCGGATTACCCGCTGACGGTGGCGGCATCGCCCACCGCGTACGAGAGGATCGCTTCCTCGGTCGCGGTGGCGTGCGGCAGTTCCGCCACAATGCCGCCGTTGCGCATGATCAGGACCCGGTCCGCCAGCGCCAGAATCTCCGGCAGTTCAGAGGAGACCAGCAGCACGCCCTTGCCGCGCGCCGCGAAGGCGTCGATCAGCCGGTACAGCTCGAACTTCGTACCGATGTCGATGCCCCGGGTCGGCTCATCGAGGATCAGCAGGTCGGGATCGAGCGCCAGCCACTTGGCGATCACCACTTTCTGCTGATTGCCACCGGAAAGGCTGCTAACGCTCTGCCAGAGGCGTGGCGCCTTGATCTGCAACTCGTCGCGCATCCGGCGCACCATCTGCCGGGCGCGCTGCGGGCGCAGCCAGAAGCCGCCGTTCGCCGCCAGATCGACCAGTTCGACGTTATCCGCAATCGGCAGGTCGATGAGCAGCCCCTGCCGCTTGCGGTCTTCCGGCACCATGGCGGCGCGCTGGGCGATGGCCTGCTGCGGCGAAGGCATGAGCCCCGCCACGCCGTTCAGCGTGATCTCCCCGCTGGCGATGCGGTCGGCCCCGAAGATGGCGCGCACCAGTTCCGTGCGCCCGGCGCCCACCAGCCCGGCCACGCCCACGATTTCGCCGCGCCGCACCACAAAGCTGGCTGGCAGGCTCTCCCGCGTCAGGCGCAGATCGCGCGCCTCAAGCACGGGCTCGCTGGGTGGCTGGCGCTGGCGGATGGTGTACAGGTCGCCCAGATCGCGCCCGACCATGGCGCGGATGATCTCCGCCTGCGAGGTCTGCGCGGTGACGAAGTTGCCGGAGACGGCGCCGTCGCGGTAGACCGTGATGCGGTTGGAGAGCGCGAAGACCTCCTCCAGCCGGTGCGTGACGATAAGGAAGGCCGTGCCGCGCGCCTGCAACCGCCGCACCAGCGCGAAGAGCACCTCGACTTCGTGCGGGCTAAGGCTGGCGGTCGGCTCATCGAGGATGACCAGCCGCGCGTCCAGCGAAAGCGCGCGCAGGATCTCGACGAGCTGCTGCTCGGCGATGGTCAGATCGCTCACCCGGCGGCGGGGATCGAGCGGGAAATCCCAACCCAGCCGCGCCGCCACGTCCAGCGTGCCCTGATTGATGGCCGCGCGGTCCAGCCACCAGCCGCCCCGGTAGGCGCTGGGGTGCGCCAGAAAGACGTTCTCGGCCACCGAAAGGTCGGGGACGAGGCTCAGTTCCTGCAGCACGATGGCGATGCCTGCCGCCGTGGCGTCCCGCGTGTCCCGGAACGCGACCGCCTGCCCGTCCCACTCCAGCACGCCGCTGTCTGGCCGCTCCACGCCAGCGATGATCTTGGCCATTGTGGATTTGCCGGCGCCGTTCTCGCCCATTAGGGCCAGCACTTCACCCGGGTGGACTTCCAGCCCAACGGTGCGCAGGGCGTCGATGCCGCCGTAGTGCTTGCTGATGTCGCGGGCGCGCAGAAGAGGAACGGGTTGGGCGTCGGTCATGACCTTGCTCCGTCGGAGGCCGGGTGTTGGGGAACGATGATCGCACGTTGCCCGTTGCAATGCCGGGCGCTACGCTGCCGCCACGCGCTGAGCGCCGCCTGCTCGTTGCCGTCCTGAGACGATGACCGTGATGATCTGCCGTTTCTGCCGAAGTTCATTTGCCGCCGGCACAAGCCAGTGCCCGCAGTGTGGCGCGCCCCAGCCGCAGGCTCAACCGCAGCCGCGGCCGCAGCCGCAGCCAGCCACGCAGACGCAGCAACGGCGGCAGGTGGAGTTCCGCGTCTCGTGGGGCGAGCCACAAGCGCCGCCGCCCGCGCCCGCGCCGTACGTGCAGGCGCCGCCGCCATACGCGCCGCCGCCAGCGTAC
>JASGGF010000302.1:0-6739 GCA_047605145.1 Thermomicrobiales bacterium
GGCCGATGAAAGCGGCGCTCGGCGCGCTGTGAGCCTCGACTACGGCGCCGCCAATCTGGCGTTCGCTACGACGCTGCTCGACGGGCTGGCGCGCAACGGCGTGGGCCACGTCGTCATCTGCCCCGGCTCCCGCTCCACACCGCTGGCGCTCGCCGCTGCCCTGCACCCGGGTCTCCGCCACTGGGTGCTGGTTGATGAGCGCAGCGCGGCGTACTTTGCGCTCGGAGCCGCGCGGCAGCTGGGCGCGCCGGTCGCGCTGATTTGCACCTCGGGCACGGCTGCCGCGAACTTTGCGCCCGCCGTCATCGAGGCCGACCTCAGCCGCGTGCCGCTGGTGGTGCTGACGGCGGACCGCCCCGCCGAACTGCGGGACTGGGGCGCGGCCCAAACCATTGATCAGGTCCATCTTTATGGACGCCACGCGCGCTGGTTTGTCGATCTGCCGGCCCCCGTCGGCGACCCCGTCGAGCCTCGCCTCGCGCGCGCCACCGCCGCCCGCGCGGCCACGGTGGCGATGGCGGATGGCGGCGGGCCGGTCCACCTGAACGTCCAGTTCCGCGAGCCTCTGATCCCGCCCGACGTTGATCCTGTCCCATTGGTGCGGGAGCTGCTGACCGTCTCTCCAGAGCCCACACTACCCCGCCACTCCTCCGCGCCACCGCCATCCGCCACTGTCTACGCACTGGTAGATGCCGTGCGGGCGCATCCACACGGCATCGTCGTGTGCGGTCCAGACCATCACAATATCGCCGAGGACGTTGCGCAGTTCGCCACGGCGAGCGGCTACCCGGTGCTGGCGGATCCGGTTTCGGGAGTGCGCTTCGCGTGGCCCGACCGCGCGCTGCTCAGCGACACCTACGACTTGTTCCTGCGCGACAGCGAGATCGCGAACCATCTCACCCCGGACCTCGTGATCCGCATCGGCGGCACGCCGACATCGAAACCGCTTGCGCAGTTCCTCGCGCGGCACGCCGCGCCCGCCATCGTGATCGACCCCGGCGACCTGCGCGACGCCAATCACCTCGCGGGCTGGCACATCGCCGCCGATGTTGCCGCCACCCTTGACGAGACCGCTGACTCACTGTTTGCTGGCGGCCCTGTGGACAACGCAAGCTGGATCGCCGCGTGGCAGCGCGCCGAAGACACCACCCGCAATGCAATCGCGGATCAGCTGGTGACCTCCACCGTGCTCAGCGAAATCCGCGTCGCCGCCGAACTCCCCGCGCTGCTGCCACGTGGCAGCACGCTCGTCGCGGGCAACAGCATGCCGGTGCGCGACCTCGATACCTACGCGCGCGGCGGCGATCTCGGCATCCGCGCCGCCGGCACGCGTGGGGCCAGCGGCATCGATGGCGTCACCTCCACCGCGCTGGGCGCCGCCGCCGTGGCGACTGGGCCGGTCGCGCTGTTGGTCGGTGACCTCTCGTTCCTCCACGATCTCGGAGGGCTGCAGGCCGCCCGTCACGCCGCCAAGTCGCTGGTCATCGTCGTCGTCAACAACGATGGCGGCGGAATCTTCTCGTTCCTGCCCCAGCACACCCAGCTGCCAGCTGAGCTCTACGAAGCGCTGTTTGGCACGCCCACCGGCCTGGATGTCCAACAGGTCGCCGGACTCTTCGGGCTGCGTTACGTGCAACCGCAAAGCATCGGGCAGTTTCGCGATGCCGTCTCCGCCGGTCTGGCGCAGCCCGGCGTCTCCGTCGTGGAAGTCCGCACGAACCGCGAGGATAACCTCACCCTGCATCGGCGAATCGCGGCGGCCGTACTGGAACGCGTACGGGAGGGCCGGACCGCGTGACCACCACCACGTTCGCCGCTCCGAGTGGCGTCACCTACGCGTTGGAACGCGCTGGCTCTGGTCCCACGCTGCTGTTGTTGCACGGCTTCACTGGCAGCCGCGCTTCGTGGCGCCTGCTGGTGGACAAATTGGCCCCACTGGCCGATTGCCTGACCATCGACCTCCCGGGTCACGGCGAGACGACAACCCCGTCCGGTGCAAACGACGCGTTTCCTGCGGTCCTCGACGACCTCGCGCGCCTCCTCGCTACGCAGATGCAGCCTCCCCGGACCGTGCTCGGCTACTCGATGGGCGGCCGGCTGGCGCTAGGGCTGGCGGCGACGCACCCTGAGCTCATCGACGCCCTCGTGCTGGAAAGCGCCTCGCCCGGCATCGCGGATCGCGCCGAGCGCGCGGCCCGGCGCACCTCTGACGCGCGTCTGGCGGATACGATCGAGCGTGATGGCATCGAGGCGTTTGTCGACTATTGGGAGCGGCTGCCCCTCTGGGATAGTCAATCGGCGCTACCAGCGGCGGCGAAGGCCCGCCAGCGCGCTATTCGCCTCGCGCAGTCGCCGTCCGGGCTGGCGGACAGTCTGCGCAGGTCCGGGACGGGCGCGCAACCGGCATTCCACGAGGCGCTGACGGCCATCGCTGTTCCTACGCTGCTCATTGCCGGGGAGCGGGACGCCAAGTTTGTCGCCATCGCGCGAGCTATGCACGCCGCAATCCCTAATTCGGCGCTGAATATCGTGCCCGGCGTCGGGCACGCCGTCCATCTGGAAGCGCCCGAGCGCTACGGAGAGATCGTTTCGCAATTCCTGCAATCGCAGGCTACCGGCGACGCCGGTTACGGAAAGGACCAGGAGCATGACTGAAGCAACGTGGACCCGCGCAGAGGGTCTCGAAGACATCATCTACGAGAAGTCGTCCGATGGCATCGCGCGGGTCATCATCAATCGGCCGCAGGTGCGCAACGCCTTCCGGCCGCAAACCGTCACCGAGATGATCAACGCGTTCGTGGACGCGCGCGAGGACCAGCAGGTCGGCGTCGTCATCCTGACCGGGCAGGGCCCCGAGGCGTTCTGCTCCGGCGGCGACCAGAAGGTGCGCGGCGAGGCCGGCTACATCGGCGGCGACAACGTGCCCCGCCTGAATGTGCTCGATCTGCAGCACCTCATCCGCTACTTGCCGAAACCGGTCATCGCGGCGGTCTCCGGCTACGCCATCGGCGGCGGCCACGTGCTCCACCTCGTCTGCGACCTCACCATCGCCGCCGAGAACGCGCGCTTTGGCCAGACCGGTCCCCGGGTCGGCAGTTTCGACGCCGGCTATGGCGCGGGTCTGCTGGCGCGCACCATCGGCCAGAAGAAAGCCAAGGAGATCTGGTTCCTCTGCCGCCAGTACGACGCACAGGCGGCGCTGGACATGGGCCTCGTCAATACCGTCGTGCCGGTCGATCAACTGCAGGCCGAGGCCGAGCAGTGGGCGCGCGAAATCCTGACCCTCAGCCCGACCGCGCTGCGCTTCCTGAAGGCCTCTTTCAACGCCGATACCGACGGGCTGGCCGGAATCCAGCAACTCGCCGGCGACGCGACCCGGCTCTTCTACATGTCGGAGGAAGGCAGCGAGGGCAAGAACGCGTTCCTCGAAAAGCGGAAGCCCGACTTCTCGAAGTTCCCGCGTTTGCCGTAGCTTCACCGACGATGATCGTTCCCGACCCCGTCGCCAGCGCCGCCAGCCTGTTTCCTGCCACCGACGCCCTCCGCTTCGGTGGCGCCTGCTGGACATACCGCGAGCTGGAGGAGCGCGTGCAGGCGGCGGCGGCGCTGCTCGCCGCGCGCCACCGGGGTGGCCGCGTCGGTGTCCTCAGCGCCTCGCGCCCCGGGGTGGTCTTCGCCGCGCACGCCTGCGCGCGGCTTGGCGCGCCCTTCGTCCCGCACGGCTGGCGGCTGACCGCCGACGAGCTGGCGTGGCAACTCACCTCCGCGAACGTCACGACGCTGCTGCATGATCCCGAACGGGCGGCGCTGGCGGGCGAGGCGGCTCGCGCTCTGGGGATCGAAACGGTCCCGCTCGACGAACTGGAAAGCGCCCCGCCACCCGAATCGGCAGCGACTGCGCCGCCGTCGGATCTCCTGCGCGAGGCGGCGGTGCTCTTCACCTCCGGCACCACGGGCCGTCCGAAAGGCGCGCGCATCATCTACGGTAATCTCTGGCACAGCGCCGTCGCCTCCGCGTTGCTCCTCGACCAGCAACCGGGCGACATCTGGCTTGCCACGCTCTCGCTGCACCACATCGGCGGCCTCTCGATCCTGTACCGGGCGGCCATCGGCGGGTGTACGGTCGATCTGCACGAACGCTTCGATGCGGATACAACGCTGCAATCGATCCGTGATGGCGCAGGCTTTGTCTCGCTCGTCCCCACGATGCTGCAGCGACTGCTGGACCATCCTGCGAGCCCTACGGCGTGGCCTGAATCGCTGAGGGCCATCCTGCTCGGTGGGGCCGCAACGCCCGCCCCCCTGTTGGAGCGCGCGATGGCGGCTGGTCTCCCTGTCCTGCCCACATACGGCCTGACTGAAACGTCCTCGCAGGCGGCCACGCTGTTTCCGGACGAGATCAGCAGCCACCCGGGGTCGTCCGGGACGCCGCTGCCCACCACCGAGATTCGGATCATGCACGATGGTAACCCGGTGGCGCCCGGCGTCATCGGCGGCATCGAGGTGCGCGGCCCAGCGGTCTTCGCCGGCTACCTCGACGAGCCACTGCCCCGCGATCCCGCCGCGTGGTTCCCCACCGGCGACGACGGCTATCTCGATGCTGATGGCTTTCTGTACGTGGTGGACCGCCGCACCGACCTGATCGTCTCTGGCGGGGAGAACATCTACCCGGCGGAAATCGAGCGCGTCCTGCTGACGCATCCGAACGTCACAGACGCAGGCGTGGCCGGCGTCAGTGACACGCAGTGGGGAGCGCGGCCAGCTGCCGCAGTAGTCTGGCAGGGCGAGCCGCGCACGGCGCAGGCCACCTTGCAGGCTTACTGCCGGGCAGCGCTGGCGTCATTCAAGGCGCCGGATCACGTGCTGGAGGTCGCCGCGTTGCCGCGCTCACCCGGCGGCAAGCTGCTCCGCCGCGAGGTGCGGGCGATGTTCGAGGACCCGTCCTAGCAGGAGCGCGCCAGCTCCGCCCGCACCGCCCGCAGGCTCTCATCGAGAATCGCCACCAGTTCGTCCGCCTGCGCCTCGGTCAGCACCAGTGGCGGCGCGTACAGCAGATGATCACCCACTGCACCATCAACCGTCCCGGCTCCGGGGTACGAAATCAGGCCACGCTCCAGCGTCGCCGCCGCGATGCGCTTACCCACGCCCCAAGCAGGTGGGAAGGGCGTCTTCTGCTCGCGGTCGATTACCAGCTCGATCCCCAGCAGCAACCCCTCGCCGCGCACATCGCCGATGATGTCGTGATACTCCGCCATCGCCTGCAGCTGAGCCTTGAGGTAGCCGCCTACCCGCGCCGCGTTCCCGATCAGGTCGTGATCGAGGATGTACTGCAGCACCGCCACGCCTATCGCCGTCGAAAGGGGATTCCCCGAGGCCGTATGCCCGACGATGAACGAGCCGCTGCGTGCGCGAATCTCGCCCACGAACTCGGGCCGCGCCAGCACGGCGCCCAGCGGCGCGTAGCCGCCGCTGATCCCCTTGGCGCAGGTGATCAGGTCGGGAGTCACGCCCCAGTGATCCAGCCCCCACGCCTTGCCGGTGCGCCCGAACCCGGTCATTACCTCATCGGCGATAAACAGGACATCGTACTGGTCGCAGATTTCGCGGATGCGCCCAAAATAGCCCGGCGAGGCCGGCATCGCGCCCAGCGTCGCCCCGACGAACGGTTCGGCGATGAACGCCGCCACGTTGTCGGCACCCAACTGGAGGATGGCGCGCTCCAGCTCGTCCGCGCGGGCGTCGGGGGCGGCGTCCCGGTACGGGTTGCAGGCGGAAATGTGCTCCGCCCCCGGCAGGATCGCGGAGTACGGCGCCCGGCGCCCGGCGTTGCCGCCGTACGCCAGCGCCGCAATGGTGCCGCCGTGATACGACTGCCGCCGTCCGATAATTAGGTGCTTCGTGCCGCGTCCGCGCTCGCGCTGGTACTGGATCGCCATCTTGACGGCGTTATCAGTCGCCTCCGACCCGCCGGAAACAAACCAGACCTTGCCGAACTCCGGCGGCGCAAACTCCTCGATGATCAGTTGCGCGCACGCCTCAATCGGCTCTGTGGTGAAGGCGTGGGTGGGCGCGCAGGCAACGCGCTGCGCCTGCTCGACCATGGCCGCGATCACCTCGGGCACGCCGTGCCCGATAGCGGTCACCGCCGCCGAAGCGCCGCTGCCATCGAGGTAGCGATTGCCAGCGTCGTCGTAGTAGTAAACGCCCTCAGCGCGCGACAACGTCGGGTACGTGCGCCGCAAATCCCGGTGAATGACGCGCGTTTCCAGCGAATCCACCCTACTCCCCCACCGCCTCCAAATCGTCGGCAAACAGGATCATGATCTTGCCCGGCCCCTGCACCCCGACCGTGAGCACGCGCTCGATGTCGGCGGTTCGGCTGGGGCCGGTCACCAGCGTGACCATATTCCGGCCCGGCGCCAGCGCGAGGGCGCGCAGGATCGGCGCGGCCTCATCCAGCGAGGACAGCAGCGCCGCCGCCGGCACGACGATGGCCTGCGCGCGCGGCAGCATCCCGGTGGCGCGGTCCGCCAGCGTCGGCTCCGCCATCAGCGCCGACCCGGTCTCCGCCACCGCCGCCCGGGCGAGGCTGAGGCTCAGCGCGCTACTCCGCAACTGCTGCGGCGATTCTGGCGTAGCAGGCGGCCACCCCGCCTCTCCCAGCGCCTCGCAGAACGCGGGATAGCGCCGCTGCAACTCCTCAGCGACGAAAACACCCTCGGCGTCCATCGTGGCGGCC
>JASGGF010000303.1:0-6709 GCA_047605145.1 Thermomicrobiales bacterium
ACCGCACGGGTTTCGCCGCCCTCCAGCCGGGGCACGGCGATCGCAGACGAGGTCCCGGTCACACCGGCGCTGGCTCCACACAGCGCCGGTGTGGCGCCGCTGTGCCCGATTTGACCGATTTGCTGCCAATTCGTTGGCAGCCCGTGCCGCCGTGCCGCCGTATTCTCAGGTCATCGCAACGGCGCTGGTGGGCCAGATCGGGAACCTGGGTGGAGACGAAGCGCCCCGGTTCGGTCCCACCGGCGCCGTTGCGGTGTTCCCCCCCCTGAACCGCGCGCCTGCGGTTCTCCCGCGACCCGCGCGCTAGAGGTTGGTGGGCAGGTACACCGACACCATGATGTAGTTGGTGTCGTGTCTGCGGACAATCAGGAACTCGTGGCCCTCCATGGTGATCGGGACGCCCTTGCCGACATCGAGCTTCGCGCCGCTGACGACTGCCGGCGGGAAGGGCGGCGGCAGGCAGCAGAACTTCGAGCCGGCCGGTTCGCCGTCGATCGCGGCAGAGACATCGGGCCGGTGGGCCGGGTAGTTGTCGAAGTGCAGCCAGTAGCGCTCGTTGATCCACAAAAAGGCGGAGGTGAAGAAGAAGTTGTTGCGCCCCGATGACACCACCCGCAGCTCTCCCGCCTGCACGACGATGTCCCGGAGGAGGACGTTGCAGCACCCAAAGTCACCGTAGGACAGCGTGACCGGGTTGACGCCGCGGTTATGCAGGAGGAGCTTGAAGGGGCGCGGCCGTTCACCGGCCCCCGCGGCGCCGCGTTGGCGCCGCTTGCGGCGGCGGGCCTTGTCGTTGGCCGCGCTGGCGTCCGGATCCCCGAGCAGCAGCGCGCCGCCCAGCAGCGCGCCGCCCGCCAGCGCCTCGCGCCGCGTCGTCTGGCGGTGGGGACACTGCTCCTGTGCGCCGAGCCTGCGGTCGTTATCCATCATGCTTCCTCACAGCCCCGACGGCAGGAAGAGCTGGAAGACCTTGTAATTCGAGTCTTTCAGCCGATCCAGCGCAAAGGTTTTGCCTTCGATCTCGAAGTAGTGCATTTGGGGCTCGGCAAACTTTTGTTTCTCCACCACCAGCGTGCCCTGCGGTTGGCAGCACCACTCCACCTTGCCTGGTTGGTCAATCTTCCACTGGCCATTCACCGCGACCGTGGCGTACGGCTGATCAAGCGTCGGGTTGATGATGCCGAACCAGTATTTCGCGGCGATCCAGAAGTAGCCGTTGCTGGTGGTGGTGTTCAGGATCACGGAGGCGCCGGGCTGCACCGTGGTCACCAGCATGGTGTGGCAGCAGCGCAGGGGGTAGGAGTCGCCGAACTCCACGCTGACCGCATTGGGGCCGGGGTTGACCACCTCGAAGGAGATGGGCCGCAGCTCGCTGGCGGTCTCGGCTTCGCGGCGCTGGCGGCGGCGGCGCTGGCGTTGCTCGCGCCGCTGCCGTTTGCGGTGGCGGTTGTCCGCCGCGTTGGCGTCCGTGCGTAGCAGCGCCAGCGCACTCCCCGCGAGCGCCGGCAGCGCGACGAGTGAGCCCCGGCGGGTGGCCGGTGGCAGGGCTTGCCGCAGCTGCAGGAGCAGCCGCGCGAACTGCTGCGCGTCCATGCGCCATTCCTCTGCACTGGTGAGCCGGGCTCACGAGGCGTCATAACTCGTGTCTTTGGTAGCGTGTGCAGCATAAAGGCAGCGCGGCATCGCTGCCAAGGGCGATTCACCCTCCCGCCCGCTGCGGTTAGATATCCGGTTATGCGGATATCAGGTTGAAGATGCGCGCGGCGGTTGCTACACTTGCCGGCAACGGTGATCCTCGCCTGCTGTGGTCGCGAGGGCGCTGGTACGGCGCCGCACGGCGTATGGAAAGAGGCCTTCGTGTCGAATGAACTGCTGATTCTGCTGGGCGCCATGGCGAGTTGCGTCGGGCTCGGGCTGGCGGCGCTGCGCTTCGGCGTGGACAGCCGCAACCTCGAAGCGGCCCCCGCCCGCAACCTCCCGTAGCCTTCCCCCTCACCCTTCCTGCCGGGCTGCGGCGCCGATTCGGCGCCGCAGCCCGTTTTTGCGTGCCTCAAACCACGATTTCGGGGCGCGAATACGGCGCCGTACCAGCAAAAATACGTAGAACTACGTATAGGCAATGGCTCCCGGGCGGTGCATCATGGCGGCATGGGAGCGGGCCTCATCGGACAGACGTTCTCCCCCCGGCCCGTTCCCTCCCCCTCCGGGGCCACCCGCCCCACGCGGCTCTCCGCCCCCGCCAGCTCCCTCGCTCCCGGCGTCCGGCCGGAACCGCCCCCGTTGCTCGTGCGTCTCAGGGACATGACAACGTCGTGTGTGCGACAGAGGGGAGTCCTGATGCGAGTGATGATGCAAACGGCCGCGCTGGCGGTGGTGCTGGGGATCGGCGCGGTTTCCGGCGGGGTAGCGCCGGTGGGGGCGCAGTCGGTGAGCACCCCCGTGCCCGGCCCGGAGCAGGCGATTCCGCCGATTGTGTGGTCGCTGGCGGAGTATCCCGGCGTCGGGCAGCTCGGCGAGCCGGGGCGGTACACGGTGCAGTTCCTCGAGGACGGGCAGATCAGCGCCAAGGCGGATTGCAACTGGGTGGCTGGCGTCTGGACCGCCGCCGATGGCGTGCTAGACGTGACGATCACGCGCACCACGCTGGCGCTCTGCCCGGAGGATTCGCTGGAGCAGCCGTTCGTGCAATCGCTGCACGACGCCACCGGCTACTACGTGGACGGCTTTGTCCTCACCATCGCCACGCCCACCGGCGACATGCGGTTCATGCCGAATGTGGGAGCCCCGGCGTAACTAGGGGGGTGTCGGCCTGCGGGCCTCAGGGGGAGACGCTACGCTCAGGGGGCGTAAGGGGGTGAAGGAGAACGAAGGGGACGCTGTTTTTCCTCGTTGTCCTTCGCCCCCCTACACCCCCTGAGCGTAGCGTCTCCCCCTGAGCGCAGCGACGCCCCCTTATTCCTCGTCGTCGATGGGCCGCTTGAACGTGAGCATTTCGCGGATCGATTCGCCGAAGAGGCCGCCGCGGTCATACTGGCCGCGCTGCAGGAACTGGTGGGTCACCAGCTCGAAGCCCTCATCGCCAAGCTCGCGCAGGGTCTGCATGTACTCGTTGCCGCTGATCGGCGACCACGCGTCGCGGTGACTGAAGCGGACCACGCGGTAATCATCACGGCCCTCGCCATCCCAGATCATGATCGCGTACTCCCATGGCACTGGTTCCATGATTACCTCCTTGCGTCCGCATCCGCGCGCTGATCGACCGGGCGCCCTCGTCGTTGGCTGGCAGCCGGTTGCTGAGCAGTATCTTCATGCATTGTGGCCCGAAGCGCGGGCGCTGGCTAGCCGGGTGCGGTAACCGAACGTCCGGGCCGCGCGTTGGAAAAAGCGTAACGCCATCGACGTGAGGCGCGGGCGTATCGCGCCACGCCTCCGTCATCCGAATGCAACAGGGGACAGTTTCTCGTGAATGAACGCCACTTCGATGACCTGACACGCCGCGCGGGCGAAGCGATCTCGCCGCCCGCGCCGGCGGGATTGCCCCGGCGCGGGGTGCTTGGCCTGCTGGGCGGCGGCGCGCTGGCGGCCGCGACGGGCTTTGGCCTGCTGAGCGATGACGCCGAAGCCAAAAAGAAGAAGAAGAACAAGAAGAAAAAGAAGAAGAACAAGAACAAGGGCAAGTGCAAGAACGACGGCCAGAAGTGCAAGAAGAACAAGGATTGCTGCGACAGCAAGTGCAGCGATGGCCGCTGCGGCAGCAAGTGTCCGACCCGGGTGACGTTCGACACCCGCTGGAACTCCAGCAACTCGGCGGCCGGCAGCTTTAACAACCCGTGGGACATCACGGTGAGCAAGGCCGGCGAGGTGTTCGTGACGGACACCAATAACCAGCGCATTCAGGTCTTCGACGAGAATGGCGGGTACATTCGCGTTTGGGGATCATCCGGGCAGGGGGAATCGAACTTCCAGCGTCCGCGCGGGGTTGGTGTCAACTCCGACAGCAGCCGCGTGTTCATTTCTGATCCGTCCATGAACAGCGACTCCCGCCGCCTGCGCCGCTTCAACACCAGCGGCGGCAACGTCACCGAGTTTGGCCGCAGCCAACTGGTGAACCCGCGCGGCATCGCGGTGGATAGCAACAACCGCATCTGGGTGGTGGATAACTCCTCCACCGGGCGCATCTTCCTGTTCAACAGCGACACGTCGTACATCACCAACTTCATTCCGGATGGCAACGGCGCCCTGTCGTCGCCGCAGGGTGTCGCCGTCTACAAGGATGGCAGCAACTGGTACGTCTACGTGACGGACACCGGCAATAACCGGGTGGTGAAGTTCCAGTACAGCGACGGCAGCCTCAACTACGTCAAGGCGGCGGGCTCGCGCGGCACCGGCTCCAGCAGCTTCAACACGCCCATCGGCGTCGCCGCCGATAGCTGCGGCAATCTCTGGGTGGCGGATAGCGAGAACGACCGCATTCAGGTGCTGGACAAGGACCTTTCGTTCAAGACCCGGTTCACCGCGTCCTTCAACACGCCAACCGGCGTGGCGTTCGGCACGAACACGAAGACACTGTTCGTGGTCGATTCCGCGAACGCGCAGGTGCAGAAGTTCTCGTTGAGCTCGTAAACGTGGCCGGGGTGGCGGGCGGGTGATCCGCCACCCCGCGGGGAAACGGCGTCTCGGGCGGCGCAGTACAGTGACGCGGACACGGACCCCGCCCGCGAACAGCTCCAGCATCGGCACGGAGGGGGGAACAGGGATGGATGACCGTCAGTTCGATGACTTGTCCCGGCGGATCGGGCAATCGCCGCTGGGCCATTTGCCCCGGCGCGGCCTGCTGGCGCTGGGCGGCGCGGCCCTGACCGGCGCGCTGCTGCTGGATGACGCGGACGCCAAGAAGAAGAACAAGAAGAAAAACAAGAAGAAGAAGTGCAAGAACGAAGGGCAGGGCTGCAACGACAAGCAGTGCAAGAAAAAGAAGAAGAAGTGCTGCTGCAACAAGCTGACCTGCGATAGTGGCACGTGCGTCGGTAAGAACAGCAACTGCCCGACCAAGGTGACCTTCCAGAACACGTGGGGCTCGAACGGGTCCGGCAACGGCCAGTTCGCGAACCCGTGGGGCGCGACGTACGACTCGTCTGGCACGGTCTACATCACCGATTCCGGCAACTCCCGCTGGCAGGTGTTCTCTGCCGATGGGACGTATCAGGCCAAGTACGGGTCACTGGGCAATGACGACGATCAGTTCCAGACGCCGCAGGGCATCGCCTCGCTGACGGATGGCGACGGCAACGCGCGGGTGGTGATCGCCGATCAGGGGATGAGCAACGTCTCCCGCCGCCTGCGGCTCTTCCGCCCGAGCGACGGCACGAATCGCGGGAACATTGGCCAGACGAACCTGACCAACCCGGTCGGCGTGGCGGTGGACAGCAACAACCGTATCTGGACGGTCGATGCGACGGTCCCCGGCGAGATCTACCTCTTCAACTCATACGGCGTCCTCACGACGAGCTGGACCCCGAGTGGCTCGGGGCAGCTCGCGAATGCCCGGGGCATCGCGGTGTACAAGGACAGCCAGAGCGGGGCCATCTATGTCTATGTCGCCGATACCGACAATGACCGGGTGGTGAAGTTCCAGTACAACGACAACTCCGCCAGTGGGCTTGCCTACGTGACGGCAGCGGGATCGACGGGCTCCGGCTCCAGCAGCTTCAACCGTCCGACGGGCATTGCGGCCGATAGCTGCGGCAATCTCTGGGTAACCGACCAGAACAATAACCGCGTCCAGATTCTGGACAAGAACCTGGCCTTCAAGAGCCGCTTCACGGCGTCGATGAACCGCCCAACGGGCATTGCCGTCAACGGGAGCACGCTCTACGTGGTCAACAACATCGGGAACAACGCGCAGCGGTTCACGCTGAGCTAGGGGGGTGTCGGGCTGGCGCCCTCAGATGGCGCCGGCCTGAAGGCCTCAGGGGGTGCAAAGGGGTGAAGGAGCACGAAGCGATTCGTCTTCCTGCACCCCCCTGCACCCCCTGAGCGTAGCGCCACCCCCTGAGCCGAAGGCGGCGCCCCCTCACCCCGGCTCGCCCTCTTCGCACGCAACCCCGTTGTGGTTCGGGTCGAGGTGGTCGATGTTCTGCTTGCTGGAGCCGCCATCGGCGAGGAAGTAGGCCTCGGCCTCCTCCTGGGTGGCGAAATCGTCGCAATCGCGGTCTTCGCCGTCCTTGCCGTTGATGCCATCGACGCCGTCTGCGTTCTTGCGGTACTCGCCGCTCCACTCTTCGCAGGCGCGGCCATCGTTGTCATCGTCGAGGTTGAAGGGGTCGTAGGACGGCCCGCCCATCTCCTCGTAGAAATCCTGCGCATCACTGCGGGAATCGAAATCGGTGCAGTCGTAGTCCACGCCGGTCTGGGCGGCGTGCGCTGGCGCGGCGTGCCCCAGCGACGCCGCCATCGCTACCGCCACCATGCCGGCGCCAACGAGTCCCGGCACGATCCCGCGCGCCAGCGATCCCCAGATTGTCATGCTCTGCCCCTCGCCGCCGCGCCCGATTGGCCATCCCCTGCGCCGGGCTTCCTGCGGTGTTGCCGAGTGTACGTGAAACAGCGATAAACGGTTCTCTGCCCGCGTTCGTCACCACCGGGAAATGCACACCACATGCCACGCGGTCCCGGGCGCGGGCGGCAATCCGCTACCATGCCGGCATGG
>JASGGF010000304.1:0-6688 GCA_047605145.1 Thermomicrobiales bacterium
GCACGCAGACGCCGGGGGCGGTCTGGCCGGGCTGGCAGATGCGGCATTCGCCACAGGCCGGCTCGCAGGCGCAAGGGCCGCAATCGACCGGCTTGCCGCAGGTCTGGCGAGAGGTAACCGTGCCGCAGGTTCCGGCGCAGACCTCCGACTTCGCGTTGGGTTTGCAGGCGCGGCCGCGCTGCTGGCGAGCGCGTTTGCCTTTGGCCTTGGTCTGGCGCTTCTTGTGGCGGCCCTTACGGCGTCGACGGCGGTCCTTGGCCTCGGCGTCCTCGGCGAGGGGGGCGAAGACGCTCGCCAGCGCGGGGAGCGCCGCGAGTGACCCGAGCAGGCGGCGGCGGGTGTCCGGGGTGGAGAGGGTGCGGGTCAACCGGTCAAACAGGCTCGCGTCCATGGGCAGGCTCCAGCGTCACGGCCAGAACAGCGCCAGACGGCAAGGCCCCGGCCGGATGGGTCACCTACGCCACACGCACAGTACCGGACGCGAACCGCGGCGCCACCTGTGGAAACCACGAGTTTTTTTGAAGGATGGCGCACCCATCGTTGATGTCGGCACGCGTCAACCCAGCTTCACAGGCCCGCGCAACCGCAGCCCGGCCAGGGCTACCCCGCCGCCGGGCGAATCTGCGCGATGACCTCTTCGGCCAGTTGCGTGGGCATCCCCGCGATGAAGGGGCGCTGCATGATGAGCACGAGGTGCGTGGCCCCGGCATCGACAAAGCCCTGCACCTCACGCACGGCGCGGGGCAAATCGGCGAAATCGATGCGCACCTGCGCGGAGAGCTCGAGCTCTTCCGGGTCACGCCCCACTTCGGCGCAGCGCTCGCGCAGGACGGCGACCTTGTGCCGGAACTCCTCCACCGGCCCGCCGGCGTAGTTCCACAGGTCCGCCTGCCGCGCCACCACCCGCAGCGTCAGCTGCTCGCCGCCGCCACCGATCAGGATCGGGGGGTGGGGGCGCTGCACCGGCTTCGGGTCCACCCGCGCCTCGCGCAACTGGTAGAAGCGGCCATCGAAGGTCACCGCCTCTTCCGTCCACAGCCGCCGCGCAATGATGATCCCCTCCTCCATCCGCTTGATGCGCTCGCCCGGCGGCAGCAGGGGGATATCCCGGCTCTCATGCTCGTACACCGTCCAGCCGGCGCCCATGCCGTAGTCGATACGCCCGCCGGAGATGACATCGGCGGTGGCGGCGATCTGGGCGTGCATGGCGGGGTCACGGTAGCTGTTGCAGCCGGTCATCAGGCCGAGGCGCAGGCGCGTCGTCTGCGCCGCCAGCGCGGTGAGCAGCGTCCACGGCTCGAAGCAGGGGCCGACGATCTCCGGGCCGGCGGCGGCGTGGGTATCGACCGGGTTGAGGTGATCGAAGAGCCAGCCGTGTTCGAAGGCGGGGATGGCGTCCGCCTCCCGCCAGACGGCGAGCAGGTCCTCGTAGCCGGTGTGCTGCTGCGGGGTCTTGAAGCCAAAACGCAGGCGTCGCATGGGGTCTCCCTTGCTGCGTGGGCGTGGCGCAACCGCCGCCCCCGAGAATCAGGAGACCACGATACCCAACGGCGCGCCGCCGGACCGTACCCGCGCCTTCATGTCATTCCATCGCTGCTATCCGGTGCTCCCGGACGCCGAAGCCGCCACCAAAGCCCGTTGTCGTCCCGAGCGCACGAGGGACCGCGCACCGCGAACTCCAGGGTCAAGGCCCCAACTCTCCGATTGCAACGGCCCACTCCCGCACCCCCGATGGCCCCTCGAACCTGCACGCAGGGAACGGGCTCCGCGTACGTTCGCGGTGGCAACGCCAGAGCTCCGCCTGCCATCCCGGTGGTAGGAGCCGGAGAGCTGGGCCGCTGTAGCAAGCTTGGGGGTGGTCGGTCCCTCGTGCGCTCGGGACGACATCATGGCGGGTGGCGCCGTGGTGGAGCGCGGGGAACCAGCCGGAGCCGTGCGGGCTGCTACCGGGCCTCCGGCGCGGGTCCGAAGTCATCCAGCTCCAGCGAATCGATGAAGGCGTGGTAGACGCTCGGTGGCTGCGTGCGCTCCCGGGCGGCGGGCGGCAGGGCGGAGGATGCGGAGGGCAGCGGCGCCTCGACGCTGGTGTCTGTCAGCTGGGTCATGGGCACCCGCGCCAGATCGGCGGGCGATATCTGCAAGGGGATGCGGTTGCGGTGGGCCAGCGCGACGCCATCGGCAAAGTGCGCCGGCAGCATGATTTCGCCGTGCGGCCCCGCAATCTGCAACGAGGCGCGCAGCACGTCATCCAACCCGACGTGCAGATGCACGGCCTCCAGCCGCGCCGCCAACGCCGCGATCATGGCCTCCACCAGCCGGTGCAGCCGGCGCGGCGCGCGGCCGGAACTGGCGGCGTCCGGCATATCGGCGAACGCGACGGCGTCCTCGGTGGTCATGGCGACGATGAAGGCACGGCCATCATCCGTGCGCAGCGCCAAAATCGGGTGGCCGTGCTGGGAGCACCACTGCACGGCGTGCAGGCTGAGATCAGGCATGGGCCGGGGTGTCCTTTCCTCCACTGGCTGCGTGGAGAAACTGGTGGGCGACGCTAATTCCGACGGTGCAAGTCGGATATAAGGAGTAGGCTATCCGGCGAGGGAAGCGGTGTCAAGCGGCGGCCACCACCCGGCCGTCGCCTACACTGGCAGGCTCAGGCAGGCGCGGGCTCCACTCCGACGCGCGTGTACGGTCAGGAGCATCATGCGTCCCCTCGAGTGGCTTTTCGTTCTCTCCTTTCTCCCCCTCATCGTCATCACCTTCGGCCCGGCCCGCTGGCGCGCGTCCTGGGCGCCGCTGGCGATGGCCCCCGGCATCATCGCGGCGGCGCAGGTGCTGCTGGAGGGCTGGCGCTGGCAGTTGCTGGCGCTCTACCTGCTGGCGGGGGTGCTGCTGGCGGCAGGCGCGCTGGGGCGTGGCGAGCGGGAGCCGCTGGGGCGCTTTCCGCGCTGGGTCGGCGGGCTGGTGCTGTTGGGCGCGGTGGCGGGCACGACGCTGCTGGCGGCGTGGGCGCTGCCCATCATCACGCTGCCCGCCCCCACCGGCCCCTACGCCGTGGGCGCGGTGGACCGCATGCTGGTGGACCCGGCGCGGGACCGCCGCCTGATGGCGACGGTCTGGTACCCGGCGGCGGAACGCGGCGCGCCCAAGCCATTCACGGATGCGCCAGACGCGCTGATGGCAGGGATGGAGCACCTGACCGGCCTGCCGGGCATCGTGTTCCAGCACATGCGGTACATCGACACCGCCGCCTCCGATTCCGCGCCGCTGCTGACCGGCGAGGGACCATTCCCCGTTCTGCTGTTCTCGCACGGCATGGTGGGAATGCGTGCGCAGAACTCCTCGATGCTGCAAGACCTCGCCAGTTGGGGCTACATCGTGGTGGCGCTCGATCACACCGACGCGGCGGCGGTGACCGCGTTCCCCGATGGCGAGGTGCGCTTCTATAACCCGGCCAGCTTCGGCCTGCCGCTGGACAAGGCTCCCGCCGCAGGGGCGGTGGAGGCGAACGTGTTCCCGGTCTGGGTGGCGGATCAGCGCTTCGCCATCGACACGCTGGAGGCGTGGCAGGCGGACGATCCCCTCTTCGCGGGCGCGCTCGATCTGGCGCAGCTCGGCGCGTTCGGGCACTCCTTCGGTGGGGCGACCTCGCTGGAGACGTGCCGCGTGGACCCGCGCTGCCACGCCGCCGCCGATCTGGACGGCGGGATCTACGGGGCTCTCACGGAGGAACCGGCGACCCGGCCCCTGCTGCTGCTGAGCTCGCAATCCAGCGGCGGCGATGAGGCCGCGCGGGCGAAATGGCGCGCGGTGGTGGACAACGCGGAGGCCCCGGCGCTATGGCTGGAGCTGCCGGGCAGCAGCCACCTCTCCTTTACGGATTCGGAGCTGCTCTCGCCGATCCTGCCGCAACCCGGCTTTGATCCGCGCGCCGGGCTGGCGCTGGCGGGGCATGACGTGCGGACCTTCTTCGACCGGTATCTGCGCGGGGAGGACGACGGCCCGTACGAGCTACCGGCAGTCGCGCCCTAACCATCGCCCGTCACCGCGTCCCAGTTGACCACCATCTTTCGGCGCGCCGCCAAGTTTGCTAGAGTGCGGGCATTCCGTACGGTTCAGTCGAAACAGGCGAGCAGGGCAGAAAGGCAGGCTTTCGCAATGGAGCGACTCAAGCAGGGTGTACTGGCTGGCGCGGTGATCGCCGCCCTCGCGGGCACGACCATGACGGCCTCCGCGCGCGATGTCTGGTTCGACACCGCCGCTGCCGGGAACGGCGGCCTCGCCACCGCCAGCGCCAACGGCGGCGCGATCTCGCTGGGCGATGTGAACAGCGGCGGCAACGCCGGCAACACCATCAGCGTGGGCAACACCACATATGGTGGCGTGTGGGTGAAGGGCGGCAGCGCCGGGAACGCCGCCACCCTCGGGGTCTCCACGGATGGCGGCATCGCCATCGCCGACGCGGCGGGCGGCGACGACAACCTCGCGGCGGTCGATTAGCGGCGCCAAGACCCCTTAAACCAACCACTCTCTCGATGCGTGGCTGACTGGGGTAGGTATTCGGGCACAGGCTGCATTCGCGGCGACGGCCCTCACCCCAGCCCCTCTCCCGCGCAAGTACTTCGGGAGAGGGGTTGGGGTGAGGGCGCTTCGGCGTCACGCCGCCGCATGATCCGTCTCCCTACCTCAGTCAGCCACGCATCGGGAAAGGGTTGAAGTGAGGACTCTCCATCCCCGCGTGGGATACTGGCCGCTGATCCCGGCGCGGGCCACCGCGCCACGCCCGTGACCCAAAGGACCCCGAGAAATGCCTGTCCGGATCGGCCTGCAGCTGTACTCCGTCCGCAACACGCTGGCGCGTGACCCGTGGGGCACGCTGGAGAAGCTGGCGGAAGCGGGGTTCACCTACCTCGAAGCCGCCAACCACCACGCGCGCACCGATCCCGGCGTCGGGTTTGGCGTCTCCGCGCCGGAGCTGCGCGCGCGCCTCGCCGAGCTGGGCATGTCCATTGTGGGGTGTCACATCAACCCGCTCGATCTGGCGATCCTGCCGCGCGCGCTGGAGTATCAGGCCGAGCTGGGCAACACGCAGTTCGGCTGCGATATCGAGTTCTTCCCCTACGGCGACCGCGACTTCATCCTGCGCCGCTGCGAAGTGTTCAACACGGTCGGCGAGCTGGCCCGGGAGCGCGGGATGCGCTTCTACTATCACAACCACTTTCAGGAGTTCCAGCGGCTCGGCGATGAGTACGTCTACGACGTCATCCTCCAGAACACTGATCCCGCACTGGTGAAGCTGGAGATGGACACCTACTGGATGGCGCGCGGCGGGCAGGACCCGGTGGCGTGGATGCAGCAATGCGCTGACCGCATCATCCTGCTGCACCAGAAGGATTTTCCGGCGGACGCCCCGCAGCCGCTGAACATGTACGATGGCATCGTTTCCCCCACTGAGGTGATCGACATGGCGGTGTTCGATGACCGGCTGGAGCCAACGTGCTTCACCGAAATCGGCGCCGGCATCCTGCCGATTCAGCGCATCCTCGACGCCGCCAACGAGTTGCCGCACCTCGACTACCTGATCCTCGAACAGGATCACACCGCCATGGACGAGATCGATTCCGTGCGCACCAGCCGCGAGACATTCGCGCAGAACTTCACCGGGATTGCGTGGGGGGCGTAGCCAGAAATACGACGTTTGATAGATGCGCAGCGCGTTCACCAGCCGCACACTGACGCCATGACCCGGCGCGCAATGAGGCGACGCACGGTCCGGGTCCACCATGAGAGGTGAGAAGTCGATGACTGAGCAAACGACGCGGCGCGCGATCCTCAAACTGGCCGGCGGCGGGCTCGCCCTCGTGGTGGGAGCCGGCGCGGGATGGCGCCCGATAGTTGCCGCGAATGACGCCACTCCAGCCGCGTCCCCCGTGGCCGCAGACAGCCTGCTTGGGCAGCAGGTAGTGATCCGCCTGCGCACGCTGAAGGCGGAGACCGACGCGGCGGACGTGCTGGCCCAGATTCAGGAGGGCTTCGTGCCGCTGGTGGAGACGATCCCCGGCGCCGTGTGGTACGTCGTGGCCGCGAACCCGGACACGCACGACCTCTTCTCCATCGGCGTCTACGCCGACGCGGCAGGCGCCGAGGCCTCCGGCACGGCGGCGCAGGAGTGGGTGGCGGCGCACATCCCGGACGTCTACGAAGGCGACGCGACCTCGTTCACCGGGGAGATCGGCGTGGCGACCGCCGCGCCGGCTGGCGACCTGCACGGCAAGCACATCGTCGTCCGCCTGCGGCAGGCGAACCCGGAGTGGCCGGTGGCCGACGTTATGCACACGATCAACGAGGGCTACGTGCCGCTGGTGGAGCAGCTTGATGGCTTCGTCGCGTACTTCGGCGGCGCCGACCCTGCGTCCGGCGAGCAGGCGTACGTCACGGTCTTCGACGATGCAGCGGGCACGGCGGAATCGACGAAGGTGGCGGGCGATTGGCTGAAGGCGCACGACTACACCTTCTTCACAGGTGACCCCGTGGTCACCGAAGGCGAAATCGGGGCGGCGCTGGCCACCCCCGCATAGCGATAGCAATCGTGTCTCAAGCGCAGTCGAGAACATTGGCAGTGCATTGCGTGGAGGACGCCCTCCGGGGAAGCCCTCACCCCCAACCCCTCTCCCGATGCGCGGGAGAGGGG
>JASGGF010000305.1:0-6674 GCA_047605145.1 Thermomicrobiales bacterium
CTCGCCGGCTGCATTTCCGCCAGTCGCACGGCGACACCGGCGGGCTGCGACACGCACATCGCGCCCTGCGCCAATTGCGCGCAACGTAGCGACGGATACCGCGCGCGCCGTGTCGCATGTGGCACGGTGGAACTGCGCTCCGGCGGGGAACGTCGTAGTGGCACATCCGCCCTGTGCAGCGCGTCCTTGCCGGCGGTGACAACTGGAGACGCGGCCCGGGACAGCGTTGTCCGCCGGGCCCGGAGCCCTTCCTTCCTCTCTCGATCTGGCGCTCCTCTTGCCACCGGCCCTCTGGGCCGGGCGGTAGCTGTCGCGTTCCGCCGCGCCGTCTCCGGTTTTCGAGCTAGCCCGCAGAGGGTCATCTCCGCGTGGAGATGAAGCAGCACGAGAGGAGGCGCACGTGGAACCTGACCGATTCGACCAGATGACCGGCGCGTTGGCGGAATCCCTGCACCGCCGGAAGTTGGCAGCCGGGCTGGGCGGAGGGCTGGCGGCGGCGCTCGGCCTCGTGGCGCTCGAATCCGCTGAGGCTGCCAAGAACAAGCGAAAGAAAAAGCGCAAGCGGGCGCGGCGCAAGTGGAAGAAGCAACGTTGCCGCTCGGCGTATGGCAAGAAGATTCACTGCCGGCCGCAGCCGTGCTGCGATCCCGCGACTTCAACTGTCGCGGCGTGCACTGATATCGGCTTTCCGACCTGCTGCGCCAGCTCGGGCAAGGCGCATCCGCCCGGCGCCACGTGCTGCAGCAGCTACTTCCATGGCATCGATGGCATCTGCACCACGGATTACCCGGTCTGTTGCACCGGCGAACTCGGCGCCGGATGCTGCCTGCCGGGGACGGTTTGCTGCGACCCGGCTGTGACCGGCGGGCGCTTCTGCTGCTCGGAGGCGTTCCCGTACTGCTGCCCGCAGCAATGCTGCGCCACGAATGCGGGCTGTGACGCGAACGGTTTCTGCCTGCCGGCGCGGCAAAGCGCCAGCAGCGCCAGTGGCGCCAGTAGCGGCCCGGCGCCAGTGGCCCGGCCGGAGCCCACTGCTCGTCCAGCGGACAGCGCCGAATTCACAAACGGCGACGCTTAACACGCCGAACGAAGATGGGTCACCCATGATGAGTATCACAGGTGACCCATCTTCGGCGAAAAGGCTGACAAAGCCCGGCAAATTGGCTCGCAGACCCTCTAGACAAACATGAATTTCCATGCCACGATACTGGTGAAAGATACGGTGGTCTTAACGCTTCGGCTGGTGTAGAAACGGCGAAAATCGGCGTAACGCTATCCTTACGCAATGGTGAAGGGTCAATAACGGGCATGGATTTCTTCGAGCGGCTGCAGCAACTCTCCACGCGCTCCGTTGACCGGCGGCAGTTCGGCATCCTCGGCGCCGCCGCGTTGGCCGCCTTCGCCGCGCCCGAGGCGGCGCCCGCCGCCAAACGGCGCAGCAAGAAGAAGCGGAAGCAGAAGGGGCAGGCAGGCGCCGCCTCGACGCAGCAGTGCAGCAGCAAGCAGGGCGTGCGCTGCCCGCGCGGGTACACCTGTCAGGACGAGGCCGGAGCCTTCTGCAATCCGCTGAACCGCGACGCGAACTGCAGCGGCAAGTGCGTTCCGGTTTCGGAAGCCGGGCCCGCCAACCCCACCAACCCCTGCGCCGCCATGACCTGCCTGAAGGGCACGACCTGCTGCCCCAACTGCGGCGGCATCTGCGTGCCCACCGGCACGACCTGCTCCGACGACCTGTGCACCGGCGAGCAGTGCGGATCGCGCACATGCCCGAACGGCCAGTTCTGCTGCAACGCCGCCTGCGGTATCTGCAGCCCGAACCCGAACCGCTGCCCGATGATTGGCTGCGTCGATCCGCAGCCGCAGCCGCAGGCCTGCGGCACGAGCGTCTGCGCGGCAGGCGAATACTGCTGCAACGCCAGCTGTGGCGTCTGCGCACCGCTAGATGGCGCCTGCACGCAGCAGGTCTGCCTCGACCCGGAGATGGAGGTCACGGACTAGCCGCCCGTTTCCGCCGCATTTTCACGATTGCCCGCGTGTCCGGCTGCTATACTCGCGGCAGCCGGGCAGGCTCGTCCCTGTGCTGACGCATGAGGATCTGTCCACGCTGATGGCGGGTGGTGAAATGGTATCACAAGGGTCTTTGGAACCTTTGTTTCAGGTTCGAGTCCTGGCCCGCCAGCCACACCCTGCGAGTGCATCTCCCGAGTCCCGTGTCCGATAGCTCTGCGCAAACCGCGCTGATCGTGCTGGCCGCCGGCAAGGGCAGCCGCATGAAATCGGCGGTTCCCAAGCAACTGCACCCCGTGGCGGGCGTGCCGATGGTGTTGCGCGTGCTGCGCGCCGGCCTCGGCGCCGAACCGGACGTGATCGCGCTGGTGGTCAGCCCGGAAACCCGGGGCGTGGTCGCGGAGGCGGAGGCGCAGATGCCGCTGCCCGTTCTGCCGGTGGTGCAGGACCCGCCGCGCGGCACCGGCGAGGCGACGCGGCTGGCGCTGGAGGCGCTACCGCCGGTGCGGCACGCCGTGGTGGCGTTCAGCGACAACCCGCTGCTGGAGCCGAAATTCATGGCGGATTTGCTGGCCCGCGCCAAAGCGACGTGCGCGCTGGTCACCATCCTCACCGCCAAGGTCGAGGATGCCGCCCACTACGGCCGCATCGAGCGCAGCGCGACTGGCGACGTCGTCGCTGTCATCGAGAAGGCCAACGACGACGAGGACAAACGCACGGGCAAGGATCTCCAGATCAACTCCGGCATCATGGTGCTGGATGGGCCGTGGGCGCTGGAGACCTTGCAGGCGCTGCCGCCGAATCCGGTGAACGGCGAGTTTTACCTGACCGATCTCATCACCGCCGCCGTCGCCACCGCCCGGCCGGGCCAACCGTGGCCAGTGCAGACCGTGAATGCGGAGATCACCGCCGCGCTGGGGGTGAATGACCGCATGGAGCTGGCCGTCGCCGAAACGCAGGCGTGGGCGCGCAAGCGGCGGGCGCTGATGCAGGCGGGCGTGACCATGCGCCTGCCAGACACGATCATCATCGACGAGGATGTGGAGATCGGGCCGGACAGCGTGATCCTGCCTCAGACCATGCTGCTGGGCCGCACCCGTATCGGCGCCAACGCGGTGATCGGGCCGGGCGCGGTGATCACCGACAGCACGCTGGGGGATCACGTCATCGTGCGCTCCTCCACCTTGACCGGCGTGGAGATTGGCGACGGCAGCGATGTCGGGCCGTACGCGCACCTGCGCGGCGGCGCAAAGATTGGGGCGGGGGTGCACATCGGCAACTTCGCCGAGATCAAGGCCAGCGAGCTGGACACCGGCGTCAAGGTGGGGCACTTCAGCTACCTCGGCGACGCCCACATCGGCGCCGGCACGAACGTGGGGGCCGGCACGATCACGGCCAACTACGATGGCGTCAACAAGCACCGCACCGAAATTGGCGAGCACGTCTTTCTCGGCAGCGACACCATCCTGCGCGCCCCGGTCACGCTGGGGGATCACGCGAGGACTGGCGCGGGCTCCGTGGTGACGAAGGACGTGCCGGCCGGCGCCACGGTGGTGGGGGTGCCGGCACGCGCGATCAGGCGCGGGCATCCGGCGGACAATTCCGAACTCGAACACACTGACAAGGAGGGTTGATTGGACGGTCGGCTCCAGGTTTTCTCGGGGAGCGCACATCCGGCGCTGGCGGCACAGATCATGCGCGAACTGGAAGCGCCGCTTGGACGGGCTGTTATCGGCTCGTGGCGCAATGGGGAAACCCGGGTCAAGCTGGAAGAGAACGTGCGCGGGTCAGATGTGTTCGTCATCCAGTCGATGAGCGACCCGGTCAACCATCACCTGATGGAGCTGCTGCTGATCATCGACGCCCTGCGCCGGGCCTCCGCCGCCCGCATAACGGCGGTCATCCCCTACTTCGCGTACGCCAAGCAGGAGAAGAAGACCTCCGGCCGGGAGCCGATTTCCGCCAAGCTGGTCGCGAACCTGCTGACCACCGCCGGAGCCGACCGCATCCTGACCATGGACCTGCACTCCCCCGCCATCGAGGGGTTCTTCGACATTCCGGTCGATCACCTGCGGGCGGCGCCGATCCTGTCGCGGCACATCACCCGCCAGAAGCTGGACGATGTCGTCATCGTCAGCCCGGACGCAGGCGGCGTGGCCCGCGCCGAGGAGCTGCGCGGGCGCAGCGGCGGCTCGCTCGCCATCATCTCCAAGCGGCACCCCGGCCCGGATATCACCGAGGCGCTGGAAATGGTCGGCGACGTGGCGGGGAAGCCCGCCGTGATCGTGGATGACATGATCTCCACTGGCGGCACACTGGCGGTGGCCGCAGAATTGCTGAAGGAGCGGGGAGCCGCTCAGGTGTGGGCGACTGCGACCCACGGCATCTTCGCGCAGGACGGGCTGGAACTGATCGACAAGTCGCCGATTGACCGCCTGTTCGTGACCGATACGTTGCCGCTGCCGGAGGACGGCCCGACCGGCAAGATCGAGGTGGTCTCGGTCGCGCCGTTGCTGGCGGAAGCGATCACCCGCATTCACAAGGACCTCAGCATCAGCGCGTTGTTCACCTGACGCGCGCATCACTATCGCCATTTCGGGAGGCAACGCGCTGGTGAGCGCCACAAGCTGGACTCTGGCCGCGATCGCCCTGATTGCTCTCGTGCTGATGACGGTCGCGGCCGTCGTCGAGGGCAGCGCCGGGCTGATCAGCCGGCAACGATTCCGCCAGCAAGGGCTGCCGCGCGAGCGCAACCTGCAGGCGTTCCTCGATCCGCGCCGCTCGCTGGTGGCGGCGCTGCACCTCGCGCAGGCGCTGGCCATCGCCGTGGCCGCCGCCGCCCTGACCTTGCTGACCATCTGGGAGCCGGTGTTCAGCCCGGTCGTCATCGTGGTGCTGGCGCTGGCGGTGATCCTGCTGATCGTGGGCCAGATGCTCCCGCGCGCCCTCGCTCGTTCCCACCCAGACGCCAACGCCGGCGCCATCCTTGGCCTCGCGCGCGTAGTGATGGCGCTGGTCAAGCCGTTGGCGGCGCTGGGCGACGGCGTCACCGCGATGTTGACCACGCTGCTGGGCGGTGAGAAGCCGGAAACTGGCCCGGCAGGCGCGGAAGAAGAACTGCTGCTGCTCAGCCTCGAAGCCGCCGATGACGACGTGATCGAGCCCGAAGAGCGGGCCATGATCGACAACGTCCTCCAGCTCGAAGAGACGATGGCGCGCGACATCATGGTGCCGCGCGTCGATATCGACGCCGTGGCGGTGGACGCCTCCCCGCGCGAGATCGTGCGCACCATCACCACCAACGGCCACTCGCGCATCCCCGTCTTTCAGGACTCTATCGATCACATCCTCGGCATCCTCTACGCCAAGGACCTGCTCCCCTTCGTCATCGGCTCCACCCGCTCGCTGCCGGTGCGGGCGCTGATGCGGCCGGTGTTTTACGTGCCGGAGCAGAAGCGGATCGACCAACTCCTGACGGAGTTGCGCCGCAACCGGGTGCACGTCGCCATCGTGGTGGACGAGTACGGCGGCACCGCCGGGCTGGTCACCATCGAGGACATCCTCGAAGAGATCGTTGGCGAAATCCACGACGAGCACGACGCCGAAACCGTGATGATCGAGCCGATCACCGCCGACGAGATCATCGTGGATGGCCGGGCGCCCATCGAAGAGGTGGAAGAGGCGCTGAACCTGACCCTCGCCGACGAGGACGCGCCATTCACCACCGCCGCCGGGTTCGTGCATGCCCACCTCGACCGCCTGCCGCAGGCGGGAGACGCGTTTGACGCGCAGGGTTTGCGCGCAGAGGTGCTGCAGGTGGAGGGGCACCGCCTGCGCCGCCTGCGCCTGCAACGCCTCTCCCCCACCGGCGAGCCGCCGCTGGCGGTGCTGCCGCCGGGCACATGGGAAGCATCGGCGGAGGCAGACGCGCCGGCTGCCCCGGAGGAGACGCCGGCCACTGAGCCCAGCGAGGCATGAGCCGAACTGGCAACCAGCAACCTCCACGCTGGGTCGTGCAGCACTACCAGACGCTCGACAGCACGATGGACCGTGCCGGCCACTTCGCCCGCAGCGGCGCGGCCGAGGGCATCGTGGTTGTCAGCGAGGAGCAGACGGCGGGCCGGGGCCGTGCCGGGCGGACGTGGCACTCGCCGCCGGGAGCCGCGCTGTACGCAACGCTGCTGCTGCGCCCGCCCGTCCCGCCAGAGCGCCTGACCACGCTGCCACTGCTGGCGGGCGTCGCTGTCGCCGAGGCAATCGAGGAGCTGACCGGCGCGCCAGCGCAACTCAAGTGGCCGAACGATGTCTGGCTGGGGAACGATTCCGGGCGCCAGAAGGTGGCTGGAATCCTGCTCACGTCCGCCATCAGCGGCGCGGGGGTGAGCCACGTCCTCTGCGGCATCGGCGTCAACCTGACCACGCCGCCGGAGGCGCTGCCGCCCGGCGGCACGAGCATACTGGCTGCAACCGGCGTGGCGACCACCCCTGAGGCCATGCTGCGCGCGCTGCTGCCCGCGTTCGCGCGCCAGTACGCCCGCTTCCTGCAGTACGGCGGTCAGCCGCCGCTGGACACGTGGCGCGCCCGCGCCGCGCTGCTCGGGGAGCCGGTGACCATCGACGAGGCCGGGGCGACCCGCGCGGGCCGCTTCGCCGGCATCGACCCCGAT
>JASGGF010000306.1:0-6668 GCA_047605145.1 Thermomicrobiales bacterium
CCGCACCATCTGCATCCACGGGGATGCGCCGAACTCGGGCGAGATCGCACGGACAGTGCGGGAGCGGCTGGAAGAGGCGGGCGTCGTGATTGCGCCGCTGGCGGTGTAGGGCGGCGTCCGGCGGGATGCGAGGCGCCGTGGCCGGCGACGAGGTCCTTCGACGAGCTCAGGACGTCACTTGAGGGTGGCGGTGGCATCGAACCGAAAACTGCCTTGCAGCAGACGATTGATCCGAGAAGGAGCGTGAACAATGGCGAGTGAGATCATCAGCCCGCTGCCGGGGTTGGTCGCGACGATCCACATCAGCGCGGGGGACACGATCGCCGAGGGCGACCCGGTGGTGACGCTGCAGTCCATGAAGATGGAGATTCCGGTCACGGCGGAGAGCGGCGGCGAGGTCGCGGAGATTCTGGTGGCCGAGGGTGACGAGATCGATACGGGCGCGGTGATCGCCCGGCTGGCGTAGGGCAACCACATGGCGCGCCGTGATCCGCTGTTCCGCAAGGTCCTGATCGCCAACCGGGGCGAGATCGCGGTGCGCATCGCGCGCACGCTGCGGGAAATGGGCATCCCATCGGTGGCGGTGTACTCCGACGCTGACGCCGGGTCGATGCACGTCGAGGCGGCGGACGAGGCGTTCCACCTCGGCGGCAATATGCCCGCCCAGAGCTACCTGAATCAGGACCGCATCTTCGCGATCGCGCGCGAGGCCGGGGTGGACGCCATTCACCCCGGCTATGGCTTTTTGTCGGAGAACGCCGGGTTCGCGCGGCGCTGTGCCGAAGAGGGGATTACCTTCATCGGGCCTCCGGCCGCTGTCATTGAGCAGATGGGGAGCAAGATCGCGGCGCGGCAGGCAGCGCGGGCGGCGGGCGTGCCGATTGTGCCCGGCACCGAGGCGGCGGCGGCCGATGCGGACGAGATCGCCGCGATAGCGGCGGAGCTTGGTTACCCGGTGGCGATCAAGGCGGCAGGCGGCGGCGGCGGCTACGGCATGAAGGTGGTGCAGCGCGAGGAGGATGTCGCCGCCGCGCTGGAAGGCGTGCGCCGGGATGCGGGCCGCGCCTTTGGGGACGCCACCGTCTACGTCGAGAAGTTCTTCTCCCCGGCCCCACGCCACATCGAGATGCAGATTCTGGCGGACGGCCATGGGAACGTGGCGCATCTCGGGGAGCGCGAGTGCTCCTTGCAGCGTCGCTTCCAGAAGATCGTCGAGGAAACGCCGAGCCCGGCCGTGAGCCCCGATCTGCGCGCGCGCATGGGCGAGGCGGCAGTGGCGCTGGCGCGGCACGTGGGCTACCAGAACGCGGGCACCATCGAGTGCCTGGTGGATGACGAGGGCGAGTTCTATTTCCTTGAGATGAACACCCGCCTGCAAGTGGAGCACCCGGTGACCGAGGAGGTGACGGGGCTCGATCTGGTGCGCGAGATGGTGCGGATCGCCGCTGGTGAGCCGATGAGTGTGCCGGAGCAGGGGATTGCGCCGCGCGGCCACGCCGTCGAGTTGCGAGTGTACGCAGAGGATCCATCGCGGTCGTTCATGCCCTCGCCGGGCACGATCAGCGAGATGGTGTTCCCGGAGGCGCCGGGGCTGCGCATCGACACCGGGTTCCGCAGCGGGTCGGCCATTACCGTCTACTACGACCCGATGATCGCCAAGCTCACTGCGTGGGGCGCCAATCGTGACGACGCGATCGCGACGCTGCGCGAGGTGCTGGACGGCGCCACGATTGCTGGCGTGAAGACGAACATCGGGTTCCTGCAACGGCTGCTGGCGGGCGAGGACTTTCGGGTCGGGCGCTTTCACACGCGGTACGTGGACGAGCGGCTGAGCGAAATCATGGCGGACTGATGCCTTTCCGCCGCTGACGCGATTAACGTCATTCCAACTGGGCAATGTAGTGCAGAGCGCGTCAACGCCTCTGTCTTGATCGTCGCGTCCTGTTCGTACCCGTTGTGATTGTGGTTCAATCTGTGCACTCCACCTGAACGCACGATAAAATGGGAGTAGCACCAGATGAAGAACTGGCGCCTGGGCATCCTTCTCTTCCTCATCTGCGTTGGCCTGATCTTGCCAGTCGATGCGGTCGATGCGGCATTCACTGGCCTGCCGGCCAAGTTCTCCGATCAGGGCGTGATCACCGGCGTGCCGTCGCCGACGGCGATTGCGTGGCTGCCAGATGGCACGTTGCTGGCCACTGGCAAAGCGGGTGGGGTGTACCGGCAGAGCGGCGGGGTTGGGGCAAGCATCCTCGATATCAGCGGCAAGGTCTGCTCTGGCGGGGAAATGGGGCTGCTAGGGCTGGCGGTTGATCCGCAGTTTGCGTCCGGCAGGCGATTCCTCTACGTCTACTACACAAATAAGCGCGGTTCGGGGTGCAACGACGCGAAGGACCGCGCGAACCGGGTTTCCCGATTCACGATGGATGGCGGCGGCGCGCTGACGCCTTCCAGCGAACTGGTGCTGCTCGACAACATCGCGGCGAAGGGCGGCAACCACAACGGCGGCGACATCCAGTTCGGCAGCGATGGCATGTTGTACATCGCGGTGGGAGACAGCGGCAGTGACCTGCTGAACGGCGATGGGCAGGATGGCAACGGCAACGCCCGGCGCATGGACATTCTGAACGGCAAGATCCTGCGAGTGACGCCGGATGGCGCGATCCCGCCCGACAATCCGTTCGCTGGCAGCGGCAGCGGCATCTGCGCCGTGAACGGCCAGATCGCGGGACGCTCGGCTGAATCGTCGGTTTCCGCCGAGAAGAAGGGCCGCAAGAACAAGAAGGCGAAGAAGCGCAAGAAGCGGAAGCAGCGCGAACGAAAGCGGAATCAGGGTCAGAACGGCAACCCACCGGTGAGCTCGACACGCTGTGGGGAAATCTTCGCTACGGGCCTCCGCAACCCGTATCGCATTGCCTTCGATCCAGATGCGACTGGCGCGCCCCGGTTCTTCATCAACGATGTCGGCGGGGGCGCGTGGGAAGAGATCGACCAGAGCGTCGCCGGCGCAGACTACGGGTGGAACCTGCGCGAGGGCCCGTGCAAGGTCGGCTCGACCTCGGATTGCGCGTCTGATGCTCGCTTCGTCGATCCCATCCACGCGTACAACCACGGAACCGGGTGCAACGTGATTACGGGTGGGGCGTTCGTGCCGAATGGCTCACTCTGGCCAAACACGTCACTCTATCTCTACGCCGATTTCGGGTGCCAGAAGCTGTTCACCATCAACGAGAACAATCCGGCGACTGCCACGCAGTTCGCGTCTGGCAGCGGGACGACGCACCTCGCGTTTGGACCGGACAAGCAACTGTATTACACCGATTACGGCGCTGGTGCGATCCGCAGGATCGTCTACACCCCGTAGTCTGGCGCGAAACGGGACGTGCGGCAGCGCTGCCGAAACGCGAGGACCAGCGCCATGCGTTAGCATGGCATTGGACCCGCATTTGTTCGGCCTGCGCGTCGGCGCGCAGTTCGCCTCAGGATCGACCGATGTTGCGACAGTTCGGCCAGCGGTCTGTGTTCGCGTTTTCTCTCGTGCTCACGCTTGTGCTGGCCACGGCTGCCAGCAGCGTGGTGTTGGCCTGGCAGGAGAGCGAGATCTTCTCGCCGGCGACCGGCCACGCGCAAGTCGTGGCGCAGGGCGTGGCCCCCTTGCCGGCCTCCGCCGCGTGGCAGGTGATCTTCCACTCCGTGGCGCCGGGAACGCCGGTTACGGCAGCGGACGCTGGCCCTGGCTTCGTGCTGGCCGACACCGGCGGAGCCGTGGTGAATGCGAACGGTCAGGAAACCTTGCTGGCGCCCTCCGAAGCGACCTTCGCCGCTGGCTCCGACGTGGCGCTGACAGCAGTCGGGGACCGCGCGGCGGGCGTGTTCACGATCAGCGCCGTGCCTGCTGCGCAGGTCGCGAACGTGGGGAATGGCATCCCGGTGTTTGCGGGGGATGCGTTCACGCCGCCGGCCGGCGTGCGCGATTTCGATCTCGTGCGAGACCGGCTTGAGCCGGGCGAGTCCACTACGGTCGTGGGGGCGCAAGGCCCGGTGCTGGTGTTGGTGACGCTGGGTGGTGTGCAAGCCACCGGCGCTGATGGCTCCCCCGTGGGCTTGCAGGTTGGGGAAGCGGCCACGCTGGACGGCGACGTGGTCATCTCTTCGGCGGGGCAAGCGCCTGCAACGTTCGTGGCGGCCGTGATTGGCCGGGAGGCGGCGACGTCTGTTTCCGCCGCCGGCACGCCGGGCGCCAGCCCCGTTGCCGTCGTGAATGGGTCAGTGCAGCTTGCGGTGTATGCGTGCCCACCGGCGGTCAAGCCGCGTGACGCCAGCGCCGAGACCTGCCTACCGGATCGGGAGGCGGCGTCGTTCCAGCTTGCTGCGGCGAATTCCGGTCTTGATATGGGCGCTTCACGGGAGCGCGACGGGTTGCCGACGTGGGCTGGCTTGCCCGCCGGCGACTACGTGTTGCGCGCTACCGATTTCAAGCAGGGCTTTAGCCGGTTCGCGGTGCGCTCGCTGCAGCCCGCCGATGGCGGCGGGGTCACTGTGCCGGTGTCGGCCGAGACGCCGGACCAGAAGCTCGACATCTACGTGCTGGCGAGCGCCGAAGACGCCGCAGCGGCGCAAACAGCGGAAGCGGTGATCCAGACTGAGGACGCGACGCCCGAGGCTACGCAGCCAGCGGCGACCGCAACACCGCCGGTGACGCCAGCCCCATCTGGCAGCGACTCGGTGATCCAGATTGAGACACCGGAGGCCGGAGCGGCGGAAACGCCAGCGCCGACGCCGGCCGCCACGCAGGCGCCGGCTGGCCCGACCGAGATCCCCTCCGTCATTACCATCGAGACCCCGGTACCCGGTTCCGAGCCGACTGCGACGCCGCGCCCTGACCCAATCGCGCGGTCAACCGCCAGCCCGACACCGCGTCCGCTGGCGACCAGCACGGCGGTGGCGCGGCCGCGCTCCGGCACGGTCGAGGTACGGGTGTATGGCTGCAATGGCGGCATCGAGGTTTTCAATCCGGCCAACTGCGCGCGGGCGGTGGATGGCTTCGCCGTGCAGCTTGTGAATGCAGACGGCGATGTGTTTGGGATGGATCAGGCGGAGGTGGCCGCAGACGGCACAGTTTCGTGGAAGGGTCTAGCGCTCGATAACTACCTGCTGCAACTGCCGCAGATGCTGCCCGGCGCCGCGACCTACTACGCGCCCGATCTGCAACTGGCGAACAACGGGGCTGGCTACATCGTGACGATCAACCGCGACGCGCCGGTGGCGACGATTGACGTCTACAACCTGCCCCCCGCGCCGACGCCGATCCCGACAATTGCCCCTGCGAATGTCGATACCGACGGCGACGGCCTGCTCGACTCCGACGAAGCGGTGTACGGCACCAGCCCAACCGTGGCCGACACCGACGCCGACGGCGTGCTGGACGGCGCTGAGGTGGCGGCCGGGACGAACCCGCTGGTGGCCGACGCAGCCGACACCGACAACGACGGCATTTTCGATGCGGATGAGCCGGCCTTCGGGACCGACCCGACCATTGCGGACAGCGATGGCGACGGCTGGTTCGACGGCGAAGAGGTCGTCGCCGGAACCAGCCCGATCGACGCGAGCAGCTTTCCCAGCCAGTAAGCGCCGCGATGCGCCAGCGCGTCAGGCGCTGGCGCAGACTTCCCGCACGGCCTCAACCGCTTGCTGGCATTCCTCGCGGGTGACATCGAGGTGAGTGACCGCCCGAATCACGGTCGCGCCGTCGTAGCCGCCGCCCATGCGGACCCCGCGCGCGTTGATCCCCTTCTCGATCTGCGCCGCGTCCAGACCCGTGCCGCTGATGTCGATCCAGACGATGTTGGTGGGCGTGGTGTCGTAGACCAGTGAGACTCCGGGGATGGCGCTGAGGCCATCGGCGAGCAGTTGCGCGTTCGCGTGGTCCTCTGCGAGCCGCTCCACGTTGTGCTCGAAGGCGAATATGCCGGCAGCCGCGATGATGCCGGCCTGCCGCATGGCTCCGCCCAGCGTGTGCTTGAGCAGCCGCGCCTTCTCGATGAAGTCGCGGTCCCCGGCCAACACAGCGCCCACAGGCGCGCCGAGGCCCTTGGAGAGGTCGATCCAGACCGAATCGGCGTAGCTGGCGAACGTGGAGGCCGGCACGCCAGCCCCGACGGCGGCGTTCAGCAGGCGGGCGCCGTCCATGTGCAGGCGCATGCCGTGCTCATCGACCAGCGCGCGCATTTCCGCCAGCCGCTCCAGCGGCCAGATGGCGCCTCCACCCCGGTTGGTGGTGTTCTCGACGGAGATGAACGCGGTGCGGGCGGCGTGCGTGCCGCCCTTGTTGATGAGCGGTCGCACCTGATCCACGCTGAAGATGCCGCGTTCCCCGTGCACGGGCCGCAGCATGGCGCTGGCGAGCCACGCCGGGCCGCCGGTTTCTGACTGGTTCGGGTGGGATTCCCAATCGAGGATCACAGCCTCGCCGCGATTCGCGTTCAGGCAGAACGCGATAGCGTTGCACATGGTGCCAGAGGGGAGGAAGAGCGCGGCCTCCTTGCCGGTGATCTCGGCGGCCATCTCCTGCAGGCGGTTGACGCTGGGGTCTTCGCGCAGCTGCTCGTCGCCGACCGGCGCGGCGGCCATATATTCGCGCATGGCGGGCGAAGGGCGCGTTTGGGTAT
>JASGGF010000307.1:0-6644 GCA_047605145.1 Thermomicrobiales bacterium
CCACATCTTGCCGGTGCGGCCCATGCCCGACTGCACCTCGTCCAGAATCAGCATGATCCCGTGGCGGTCGCACAGCTCGCGCACCATCTGCAGCCAGCGCGGCGTCGGCAGCAGGTAGCCGCCCTCGCCCACGACCGTCTCTACCAGCATGCCGGCGACATCGTCCGGCATCACCATGTGCTCGAACAGCGCTTCCAGCTCGGCGAAGTAGTAGAGATCCGCGTCCTCGATGGCGCCCTTGTAGGGGCTGCGGAACAGGTACGGGAATGGCGCGAAATAGACGCTGGGGATCAGCGGCTCGTAGTGCCCGCGCACCTTGGCGCGCGACGAGGTCACCGCCATCGCGGCGTGCGTGCGGCCATGGAACCCGTGCTTGAAGGCAATGATCGCCGGCCGGCCGGTCGCGATCTTGGCCAGCTTGATCGCGCCCTCGGTCGCCTCGGCGCCGCTGTTCGTCCAGAAGACCTGATTCAGGTTCTCCGGCAACGTCGCGGTCAGCTTCTGCGCGGCGCGCATCATCGGCGAGTGCGCCAGAATGTTCGCCTGCGCGTGGATGATCCGCCCGGCCTGCTCCTGAATCGCTTCCACCACGCGCGGGTGGCAGTGGCCGGTGTTGACCACCGCGATGCCGGAGGTGAAGTCCGCGTACCGGTCGCCGTTGACGTCCCAGACGTAGATACCCCGCCCGTGGTCAATGTGCAGCGGCGAGTACCGCCCCACCACGCGCGGAATCAACGCCGCCGGATCGAGGACTTCCGTTTCGGATACCCGCTCGACTACCTGAGCCATCTCCAGAACCTCCTGCCGTGACAACCCGCCGGGCTAGCTGCCAGCCTGCTTCTGTTCCTTCTCTTTCAAATCCTTGTAATGCTTCTTCGTCTTTGGCGTCGGCCGCGCGTCTTCCGCCGCCTTCTGCTCCATCGCCCGCTGCCCGGCGGCGGACAGTTCGTCCTCCAGACGTAGCAGGTCGTTGTAGACGTTGATGTCTTTCGTCGCGACGGGGGTACGCGCCAGCATGCGCACAAGTTGCGTCAGCGATTGCGAAGACGCGGCCTGTGCAGCCGGAAGCGCCGCGCGCTGCGCGATGGCATCGACCAGCGCCAGCGTTGCCAGCTGCGCGTCGTTCTCCACCAGCCGCTGGCGAATGATCTGCAAACCTTCGGAAACGTTCACGGGGCTTCTCCAGCGTAGTTCGCCAGTCTGGGCGAATTGTGCCACGCCGCCGTTGCACACGAAAGCGCCAATTTCGTCGTCAGCGCGCCCGCTCTTGACAGATCAGCCCCCTCCTACTACCGTGCCGCCATGCACAGAAGCGCTGGAACGCCAACCCAATACGCGATGACCCACGGGCCCGCTGCCGTCCGCTGGTTTACCTATGCGTATTTTTATGGGTACGTTCCCCCGGCGCTGCTGGCGGGACGCGAGGCGGCGAATCGCTAAACGTCCAGAAGTCCAACAACGCAGCGCCGGAGGAACCGAGGCCCACGCCTCGGTTTTTTGTTGCCTGCCGGGGTTATGCATCAGTTCAGGAAGGGGACCACGACATGCTCATTTCGCTCACTGCAGACGCGCCGGCCGCCACGGCGCACGCCATCCTTGCCGCCGCCGCCGCCGCCGGCCACGAGGCGCGCACGCTGGATGACGGCCACGGCAGCGTCGTCATCGGCGTCACTGGCGCCGTCGAGGTGGAGCACCTGCCGGGCGTCCGCACTGTGCTGGCGAAACACCGCCCGTACATGCTCGCCAGCCGCGAAGCGCGCCCGCACGCCCCCAGCATCGTCAAGGTCGGCAATGTCCGCATTGGCAGCGGACGCCCGGTCGTCATGGCCGGCCCCTGCGTGATCGAAACCCGCGAGGCCCTGCTGGAGGCCGCCACCGCCGCGAAGGACGCGGGCGCAGATATGCTGCGCGGCGGCGCCTTCAAGCCGCGCACCTCTCCCTACTCGTTCCAGGGTCTCGGCGAAGAAGGCTTGCAGATGCTGGCGGAGGCACGAGACCTGACCGGTATGCCCGTCGTCACCGAGGTCATGGAGCCGGACCAGGTCGAGCTCGTTGCCCACTACGCCGACATGCTGCAGCTCGGCGCGCGAAACATGGCGAACTTCCCGCTTCTCCGCCGGCTCGGTCAGGCCGGCAAGCCGGTCCTCCTCAAGCGTGGGTTCTCCGCCACCATCGAGGAGTGGCTGATGAGCGCCGAATACGTTATGGCGCACGGCAATCCGAACATTGTCCTCTGCGAGCGCGGCATCCGGGGCTTCGATCCTGCCACCCGCTTCACTCTCGATCTTACCGCCGTGCCCCTGATCAAGGAACTCTCGCACCTGCCCATCGTCGTGGACCCCAGCCACGGCACCGGCCGCCGCTCGCTGGTCGGCCGTATGGCGCTGGCCGGGCTGGCCGCCGGCGCCGACGGTCTGATCATCGAGGCGCTCCCAGACCCGGAAGGCGCCGCCTGCGACGCCGCCCAGACCATCACCACGGCGGAACTGGCTTCCCTCATTGAGTCAGGACGCCGTCTTCATGCTATGTTGGTTGCAGCTTCATCTATCGATCAGGAGGCGCCAGTCGAGGCTCCTCACGCCTGACAGGTGCGCCGTATATGAGCCGCTGGGACTACCACATCCTCGACGTTTTCAGCAGCCAGCCCCTGGCCGGCAACCAGCTGGCGGTGTTCGAGGATGCGGTAGCCATCCCCGAGGAACTCCTGCAGCCGCTCGCCCGGGAGATCGGCTTTTCCGAGACTGTGTTCCTCTTCCCCTCCTCGGCCGGCAATGACGCGGATATCCGCATCTTCACCCCCACCGGCGAGGTCCCCTTCGCCGGGCACCCGACACTCGGCGCCGCCGTTGTCGTTGCCGGGCGCGCAGGCCGTGACGCCGTGCTGCTCGGGACGGGGCGGGGCGCCATTCCGGTGCAGCTCGCGGCTGGCCCGGATCGATCCCGCCGGGGCTCCATGTCCCAACCCATCCCCACGGTTGCGGTCACCCGTCAGGCGGAAGCCATTTTGGCGGCTATCGGCGTCGAACGGTCAGAACTGCCGCTGGTGACGTATGACAATGGCATTCGCCACATCTACATCGTGCTCGCCAGCCCTGATGAGGTGGCGGCGGTTCGCCCTCGCTTCACGGACCTGGCCGAAATCGCCCGCGGTAGCGGCAGCGGGTTTGCCACCTTCAGCGTGCTGGCTGGCAGTGGCCGACACTGGAAAACGCGCGTGTTCACCCCCACCGACCCCAGCCCGGAGGACGCGGCGACCGGTTCGGCCGCCGGCCCGCTGGCGTTGCACCTGGCGCGGCACGGGCTGATCGATTGGGGCGATGAAATCACCATCAGCCAGGGCGCCGAAATCGGCCGGCCCAGCGAGTTGCTGGCCCGCGTCAGCCTCGCCGAAAACGTCGTCGGCAGCATCGAGGTCACCGGCGACGCGGTCATCGTCGGCGGCGGCTGGTTCGACGCGGCGCTGATCGGGTCGCGCCTGACCTGACCACTCTGGCACACTACCCGCCATCATGAGCTTCCCGCCTGTCCGCCCCTTTGTCATTGGTACTGCCGGCCACGTTGATCACGGCAAGTCCACGCTGGTGCGCGCCCTCACCGGCATCGATCCCGACCGCCTCGCCGAGGAGAAGCGGCGGGCCATGACCATCGAGCTCGGCTTCGCCTGGCTCACCCTGCCGAACGGCCAATCAATCAGCATCGTGGATGTTCCCGGCCACGAGCGCTTCATCAAGACCATGCTGGCGGGCGCCGGCGGCCTCGACGCCGCACTGCTTGTCATCGCGGCGGATGAAGGCCCCATGCCGCAAACCCGCGAACACCTCGCGATTCTGGACCTGCTCGGCGTCACGCGTGGGGTCGTGGCCCTCACCCGGCGCGATCTCGTCGATGCCGATTGGCTCGCCTATGTCTCCGAAGAGGTGCGTGAATTGCTGGCAGGCACAACGCTGGCCCTCGCGCCGGTAGTGCCGGTTTCCTCGGTCACAGGCGAAGGGTTGCCCGCGTTGGTGAGCGCCCTCGAACACGAGTTGGGCGATACCGGCGGACCGCACGACTTACGCGGCGCCCGCCTCCCCATCGACCGCGTGTTCAGTGTGGCGGGCTTCGGTACGGTCGTCACCGGCACCCTGGCCGGCGGTTCGCTGCGCACTGGCGACGAGGTTCAGCTCTATCCAACCACCCGCCGCGCCCGCATCCGGGGGCTGCAGACCCACCAGACGAGCGCCGCGAGCGCTTCACCGGGCGCGCGTGTGGCGGTCAACCTGTCGGGTGTCGCCATCGAAGACATCGTACGCGGGCAAGTGGTCGCGCCGCCCGGCCTGATGACGCCAACCCAGCGCATCGATGCGCGGCTGCGCCTCTTGTCCACCTCGCCCGTCTCGCTGGCCCAGAACAGCGCACTGGATCTCTTCACCGGCGCCACCGAAGCCCAGGCCCGCGTCACGCTACTGGACCGGGACGACCTCAGACCTGGCGATTCTGCGTGGGTGCAGCTGCGCTTGCAAACGCCCATTGCGGTGCTGAAAGGTGACCGCTTCATCATCCGCCGCGCCTCGCCCAGCGAGACCATCGGTGGCGGTGAGGTCATCGCGCCGGATCCTCCCCGTCACAAGCGCTTCCGCCCGGAGACCGTGCGCGCGCTGGAAACGCTGGCCAGCGGAACGCCTGCCGAGCGCCTGCTGCAACAGCTGGCGGCCGGGCCAATCGAGCCGCGCAACCTCGCGGCCAGCGTGCCAGAACTGGGAGTGGCCGATGTCGTCCGCGCCATCGCTGAGGTGGAAACCAGCGGGGCCGCCTTGCGCCTCGCCGCTCCCGGCTACCGCGACGGCCTGCTCGCCAGCGCCACGTGGTGGCAAGCTTGGCGCGACGCCCTCGTGCAGGTGTTGACCCGCTACCACGCCGCCCAGTCGCTGCGGCCCGGCATCTCCCGGGAGGACGCCCGCCGCCAGCTCGCCACCCCGAGCGCCCGCCTGTTCGACGCCCTCATCGCCGCCGCCGCTGACCTCGTGACGGATGACGGCGCCGTGCTCCGCCTGCCGCACTTCCGCCTCGAACTCGACCCCGCGCGGCGCACTGCGGCAGACGCGTGGCTGCAAGCGATGGCGGATACGCCGTTTACGCCGCCAGGCCCCGCCGACTTCGCCATCGACGCCGAAACCATCGCGGCGCTGCTGCACAACGCGGAGATCGTCCGCGCCAACGACACGGTCTTTTTCGCGCCGGCTGCGTGGGACCAGTTGACGCAAGGGACCCTTGCGTACATCGATGCGCACGGTACGATAACTATGGCGCAATTCCGCGATCATTTCAGCGTCAGCCGAAAATATGCTCAGGCCGCACTGGAGCACATGGACCGGCTGAAGCTCACCCGCCGCACAGGGGATGATCGCGTTCGCGCCACCCCGCGCCAGAACACATGACGACCTTCAGCCGCTATCCGGAGGGCCCGATGGCCGATTCCCTGATTGACGACGCCACGCTGACGCGTCCCGAACAGCACATCTTCCTCTCACCGCACTACGATGACATCGCCCTGTCCGCCGGGGCCACTGTGCGCCGTCTGGCCGATCTTGGCCGGCGGCCGGAAACCCTGATCCTCTTCGGCTCTGAACCCGATCCAAACGCCCCGCTCTCCTCGTTTGCAACCGGCATGCACGAAGGCTGGGGCCTTGATAGCCGTGAAGTGATCGCGCGCCGCCGCGCCGAGGAAGACCGGGCCGCCGCTGCGATTGGCGCGATCGTGCGGCTCCTGCCCTTCCACGACGCCATCTACCGGGGCCACGCCTACCTCTCGGATGACGACCTGTTCAGCACCCCCGCGCCCGCCGATCAGGACCTGCCTGAGCGCATCGTGGCATCACTTGATCTCCCCGCGGCCCCGGATGCCACGGTGCGCTTCTACGCCCCGCTCGGCGTCGGCCGCCACGTTGACCATCAGATTGTCTTTACCGCCGCCAGCCAGCTTGCCGCCGCCGGGTGGGATGTCTGGCTGTACGAGGATGTCCCCTACGCCCTGCGCAACGGCGCGCGTGATGCCCGCGTGGCTGAGGTTTCGACAGCTAACCCGGTCGCGTTGCGCGGTCTCGTCCCCGCTGCCGGCACGTGGGACGCCAAGCTGGACGGCATCCTCAGCTACCCCTCGCAGTTGGAAACGATTTTTCACCATTACGTGGGCATCGCCCCGACCCGCGACGCGATCAGTGACGGACTTGTCGCGTACGGACGTTCTCCAGATGAAAGCCATGTTTCCGAGAGATTCTGGAGGTTTGTCTAAGCGTCGAGATAGGCGAGGAGTTGACGGGGAGCGATTCGTCCGTTACGGTGTACGGACTGAGGTAGAGCGGCCCAGGCCATGGGGGCAGGGACAGGAATCCGCCTCGCATCCCTGCCTGCGGTTCTCCTCTCGATCCCGTGGGGGATGTTCACCCGGGAACTCGTCCGGCGCGCTCTTGAGCAACCCGGATGAACGTCGGCTCGTGCCGGCTTCAGCCGCGCCGCGAGCGACGGATCGGCAGTCGCGCCTCAACGCGATGCCGCCGAGGTTCAGATCGCTGGCCCGCCCATCAGGGAAACCAGCGCGAACTGGGTCACGGCCGGGCGCAACCGCCCGCCGAACACCGCCCGCCTCAGGGTGGAGCGCCGATGAC
>JASGGF010000308.1:0-6579 GCA_047605145.1 Thermomicrobiales bacterium
TCCAGGCCGTGGTTGCCCACGTAGGTGACGTGCGGCAGGTTCACCATGGCCGCGCCATCCCCCGGCGCCCGCCCCGAAACCACCGCAACCGTGTGCAGCCGATCCACCAGTTGCTCCAGCGCCAGCAGCGCGCTGGCGTGGACCACCGCTTCGAAGGGCGTCGGCGCGATGGCGCTGATGGTGCCGTCAATATCGGTCACCAGCGCCGCCGGCCCCTGCGCCAGCACCTGCAGACAGGCAGCGACAACGTTGGGGTCGGCTTGCATACCCGCTACGGGATCGCCGCCGGCCTCGCTGTCGGTTGCGCTTGCGCGTGTGGATGCGTCGGTCATGCGCTCACCCCCGGTTCTGGTACGAGTGGAGGGTCCACCCCGGACTGCTGACAAAGAGATCCCGCACCACGCCCTGATCCACAATCGCCACGTGGTAGACCAGCCCCTCCGGCGTGCCCGGGGGGCCGAACGGGTCGGTGGGGGCGTTCAGGCGCACCGTGGCGCCGCCCGCGGGGTTGATCTCCGCGTCTTCACGATACCCCGCCCGCGCCAGCGTCAGGTGCATCTGCGCGAAGTCCACCTCGTCCAGCGGCAGCGCGGGCACCGTTTCCGGGGCCACCTCGGCGGGCTCGCTCAGGCCGGTGTCGCTGGAGAAGAAGGCCTGCGCCTGCCGCGAGTAGAACGTGCCTTTCCAGCGGAACCCGGCCTCCAGTGGCGCGCAGCCCACCTGCATGGAGACGAGGCGGGCGTCTGGTCGCCAGGCCAGCGCCACCTCGATGGCGGCCTGCACGCCGGCGGTCCACTCCTGCCCGATGGCCTCCAGATCGCGAATGCGCAGGCGGCCATCCGCGCAGCGTTCCGGGGCCGGTGTCAAGCGCAGGGCGGGGGTGGCGGTGGGTTCGGGGGTGGCGGTGGCGGACGCGGTAATGGATGGCGAGGGCGCGGGGATGCTGCACCCGGTCAGCGCAAGCAGCACGCATGTCGCCAGTACGATGCCCGCCATGCTCCGCACACAACGGGAGCGGACGCTCCAGATCACGGACCTAACCTCAACCAGATCACCCAGCGGGCAGGCGCGGGCACGCCCGCGAGTCTACCGCATCGCTCTGTCTGCACCCGAACGCCGGTCGACAGGCGCCTGGCGCCCGGCGCAGTTGTATCGCGTGAACACGGCGTACGCATATACTGCCGCCAGGTGACATTGCCAGCATAGAGCGCCAGCATGGCCTGACCGGAGCAGGGGGGAATGCAGCTTTTCAACACGCAGACGGGCACGGTTGACCGGTTTACGCCGCGGAACGGCACGGTTGGGATGTACGTCTGCGGGGTTACGCCCTACGACACCACCCACATGGGCCACGCGTTCACGTTTCTCACCTTCGATATCCTGGCGCGCTGGTTGCGCTACAAGGGCCTCGATGTCACGTACGTCCAGAACGTGACGGACATCGACGACGACATTCTCCGCAAGGCCAAAGAGGTCGGCCTGACCTGGACGGAACTGGGCGACCGCGAGATCGCCAAGTACCTCAAGGACATGGAGGATTTGAACTGGGCCGCGCCGGATCATTACGTGCGGGCCACGGATCACATCCCCGAGATGCTGGAGATCACGCAGGCGCTGATCGACAAGGGCTTCGCCTACGAGAGCAACGGCAACGTCTACTTCTCGGTGGCCAGCGATCCGGAATTCGGCAAGCTCAGCCACATCCCGAAAGACCTGATGCTGCCAATCGCCAATGAGCGCGGCAACACCCCGAACGACACGAACAAGCGCGATCCGCTCGATTTCGTGCTGTGGCAGGCGTGGCAGGAGGGCGAGCCCTCCTGGGATTCGCCGTACGGCCCCGGCCGCCCCGGCTGGCACGTCGAGTGCTCGGCGATGGCCAGCCGCTATCTCGGCCCCAGCATCGACATCCACGGCGGCGGCTTCGACCTGATCTTCCCCCACCACGAGGCGGAGATCGCGCAGTCGGAAAACGCCTTCGGCGTCGAGCCGTTCGCCCACAAGTGGGTCCACGCGGCGATGGTGGGCTACAACGGCGAGAAGATGAGCAAGTCGCTGGGCAACCTGGTGCTGGTGAGCAAGACGCTGGAGAACTACACGGCGGACGCCGTGCGCCTCTACCTCTTCTCCAACCACTACCGCACCCCGTGGACCTACGAGGACGACGAGATCGACCGCTGGGCGGTGGTCGCGTCCGATCTGGCGGAGGCCGTCGATCTGCCGGCGTACGGCATCGAGAACGAGGTCGATGTCACGCCGGAGCGCGAGCGCTTCCTCAACGCCATGGATGACGACCTCAACACGCCGGAAGCGATTACGGCGCTGCGCGAGATCGCCTCGGCAATCCTGGAATCGCCGGAAGATGACGACACCCGCGCCGCCCAGCGCACGCTGCGCGATCTGGGCGGTGTGCTTGGCCTGACCCTGAACGGATCGTAGTCCCCGGCGGGCCTGCATTCTGCATGCAACGCTGCACACGACGCTGGCGCGGATTGGCCGCACCAGCGTCGCGATGCAGGACGCCGTCTCATGACCCTCCCCTACCGGGATCGGCGCGCCGCCGGTCAGGCGCTCGCCAGTTTCCTCCTCCCATATGCCAACCGCCCCGATGTGACCGTGCTCGGCCTGCCGCGCGGCGGGGCGCCGGTTGCGGCGGAAGTGGCGGCGGCGCTGGCGCTGCCGCTGGACCTGTTCCTCGTCCGCAAACTGGGGGCGCCGGGTCGCGAAGAGCTGGCCATGGGCGCCATTGCCTCCGGCGATGTGCGCGTAATCAACGACGACGTGGTGCGCGCGCTGGGCCTGCTCCCCGCCGCCATCGCCGAAGTGGAGGCGCGCGAGCGGCAGGAGCTGGCGCGCCGCGAACACCGCTACCGTGGCGCGCGCCCGCCGCTGGTCCTGCGCGGGCAGACCGTGATCCTGGTGGACGACGGCCTGGCGACCGGCTCCTCCATGCGCGCCGCCATTCAGGCTGTGCGCCACCTGGACCCGGCGCGCATCGTCGCCGCCGTGCCGGTTGGCGCGGCCAGCGTCTGCGCGGATCTGCGCGCCGTCGCCGACGAGGTTGTCTGCGCGGAAACCCCGGAACCCTTCACCGCCGTCGGCGCCTGGTACGACGACTTCCGCGCCACCACGGACGACGAGGTGGAGGCGATCATTCGGGAGGCGTGAGGAGTGCCAGCCCAGGCGAAGAACTCCTCCGCAGGGACGTCGCCTTGCAGGGTTCAGGGCGAATCCTCAGCGATTCCGCGCTCTGCTTGGAAGATTCGAAGCAGGGCCAGAGCTCGCTTTGAGTGCCCGGTCGCTTCGGTCAAGTACGAATCGGCGAGATCCAGATCGTCGGTGTCGAATTCTTGGTTCCGGTAAGCAGAGTATCGTAAGCCAAGACCGTCAAGCGAAGGCTCTCAAGATATTCATTGTGAATTTCCTGCATTGACTCCGGCGGAGTCGTCAACTTCACCTTCTCATACTCAGCGCGAAGTATGTCAATCTCTGCCTGAAAATCTCCCTCCCACTTCTGGTCGCCGAATCTGGGCGCATCTACCAATTCGGTCAGCCGGTCCAGGCTTGCCGATACCGTGCTAAGCGTGTCGGAAATGACCTCAAAGTAGGCAAGTTCCTCCATAGTGAGGCCAGTAGTTCGCTCCGTTATGATGGCCTCGACTGTCGGATTGATTTCGGGAACTGGGGGGATCGGCACAATTGGCGTTGCCCCGGCAACTTCGAGAATCGAAACCTCCCGCTCCTCGATCAGAGCGGCAAGAAACGTCGGCCCATCCTGAGAACCTTTACTCACCACATCAGGCAAGGTCCATATCAGCATCGCTCCCTGATCGGTAGCGTCCAAAGGGATCGTGAACTTCACAATCGCGGTCAGAGTGTCTTCAGGAGACAAAACAGCAGGTGACTGCAACAAATTGAAGTTGGCGGGGTCGACCGAGAAGAGGCTGGCGTCGGTAGGGAAGATTGCTGTGTCAGTCGCAAGAGCAAACTGGCTGAGACTCACAGGAATGGTGACATCGCCGTCGTTTGTGATCTCCACACGACAGTACACTCGCGCTTCCTCAGGCGCGTCACTCTTTGCATCTGGTGAGCAATAGGTTGAGAGCGTGATCCCAGAATCCTTTGCACCGAAACAGGCTTGATACTCGCCGACAAATCGATCAGCGTCATCCTGCAAAACGGCGATCATCAATGAATCGATGGCGAAGGTCTTACCGATCCCGTCATCGCACGAATCGGTGTTCGCTCCCCTGGCCCACGTGACCAGGCCAGTTTGTGTCAACATCGCCGCGTCGGGTATGGCGGTTGGAGGGACAGGCGTTGCGGTGGGTATAGCAGGCGTCTGAGTCGGACCCGGGACAGCCGTCGGTGTCGGTGGAACTGGGGTCACAGTCGGGATCGGGGTGGTGGTCGGAGGCATTGGTGTCGCTGTTGCGGTTGGTAGGGGCGCTGCGGTGGCGGGCGGAGGAGCCGCCGGAGTCTCGGCGGGAGCGGTCTCGACCGTCAGGGCACGTGGATCGACGAACACCTCGGGCAGCCAGCCGGTTTCCCCGCTCTGGATGACCTCGACCGGCACGAACCAGCGGCGCGTCACCCCCAGATTCTCCCCGGAGATGGGCTTTTCCTCGCCCGCCGCGTTGACGGCGGGGTCGGTCAGCTGGATCGGCGTTCCCCGCAGTAGAAGCGTCACCGGATCAGACGCCTCATCTGGCGCCTCAAGCAGCACGACGTTGTCGCCACGCACGACGGTGCGAAATACGTCCTGCGCCAGTGCGAGATTCGGAGCCATGAGGAGGAGGCAAAGCACCAAGACACGCAGCGACCGCACCATTGCTCGCGCTCCTCGCCCTTGCATTCAACCTTGCGAACCGATGTGACACTATCCTACCGCCAATTCCTGGAACCCGATACACCTCTCCCGGCGGCTCTCTCGCGGGTGAACCTGCTACACTTGTCCGCTGGCCGGTACTGTGCCGGCAATAATCGAATCGTGTGAGCCTTTCTGCTCCGCAATGGCCGGCCGAGTGCGCAACCTTCGCGCCGCGCTGGCGGGGCAAGCCCACAGAGAGGAGGCCTCGTTGCGCGAATACGAACGCGCGCCCCGCAAATATGAGCTGATGACCATCCTCCACCCCGAGGTGGCGGAAGACGCACTGCCGGCGGAGCTTGACCGCATCTCCGGTTACATCAGCGCCATCGGCGGGGAACTGATTGATTCGCTGCGGGAGTCCCCCTGGGGTCGCCGCCGCCTCGCCTACCCGATCCGCTCCGGCGGCCGCGATGTCCGCGACGGGTACTACACCGTCTGGCACTTCAGCACGGCCCCGACGCAGATCACCGAGCTGGAGCGCGAGCTGAAGCTCAACCCCCAGGTGATCCGCTACATCGTGGTCAGCTGGGAGCCGAAGCCGCTCACCGCCAAGGAGATCGAGGCGGCCGAGATCGCCGCTGAGGACCTCGCCGCTGCTGAGTACGCCGCCGCGCAGGTCGCCGCGGACGCGGCGCCGGCTGAAGCCGCCGCCGAGGCTGCTGCGGCTGAGGACGCCGCCGAAAGCGCGGGCGTCACCATCGAGCGCGCCGCCGACGTGGCCGAGGCTCCTGCCGCTGAAGCGGCGGACAGCAGCGCTGCCATGGGCATCGTCGCGCCAGCCGAGGAGACCCCGGTAGAGGCCGCGACGTCCGAGGTGCCTGCTGGCGCCGTGCGCGCGGACAGCGACGGCACGTGCCCGGCGGACCGCCCGATCAAGGGCAACGCCTCGTCGATGTACTATCACGTTCCCGGTTCCAGCTTCTACGACCGCACCATCCCGGAGTTCTGCTTCGATACGGTCGAGTCGGCGGAAGCCGCCGGGTTTGGCCCGACCAAGGCAGAAGCCGCGAAGGAGGCTGCGGCCGAGTAGGCCGCGGCTGCCGCCGCAAAGGAGACCAGCATGGCCGGTATCGCCCTCGTAACGCTCGTCGGCAACCTTGGGCGTGATCCCGAGACCCGGTACACGCCGAATGGCCGGATGAACATTGTGTTCACGATGGCGGTTGGCCGTCGGTTCACGGATAGCTCCGGCCAGCAGCAGGACCGCACCACCTGGTTCCGGGTCACAGCCTGGGGACAGTTGGCGGAAACGATCGACAAGCTGGCCCAGAACGGCTACGTCGGCAAGGGCCGGCAGGTCTTTGTCCAGGGCCGCATCGAAATGCGCGAGTATCAAGATCAGCAGGGGCAGACTAAGGCGTCACTCGATGTGACGGCGAACGAGTTCCAACTGGTTGGCAACCGCGCAGATAACGAAGGCGGCGGATACGGCGGCGGCGGGGACTTCGGCGGTGGCGGTGGCGGCGGCTATCGGGGCAGCTCCGGTGGCGGTGGGTACACCGGCGGTGGAAACCGCCCGCCCGAACGCCAGGTGCAGGAAGGCCCAACCCGCAACATGGAAGATGTCGGCTGGGACGACAGCGAACCGCCCTTCTAGCCCACATCATCAATCACGCACACACCTATTCTGGAAAGGATGCTCATGAGCGATCGCGATAACACAGGCGGCCCGGAGGATGGCGACGGGCCACGCTCCCGCTTCGGCGGCG
>JASGGF010000309.1:0-6565 GCA_047605145.1 Thermomicrobiales bacterium
TGAAGGCGTCGCCGCCGGCGGCCAGTTCGGCGGCGAAGGCGCCGGTGAAGGAATCGCCCGCGCCGGTGGTGTCCACCGCTTTCACCGGCGGCGCCGCGAAGTGCGCCGTCTCGCCGCCCTGCGCCACCACCGCGCCCGCAGCGCCCAGCGTCACCACCACCGTGTTCGGGCCGAGGGTCGCCAGCGCCAGCGCGGCCTCAGCGCCGTTCTCCACCGTGACTTCGCGCTCCAGCAGATCCGCCGCTTCGGTCTCGTTCACGATCAGCACGTCGAGGTTCGGCAGGAAGTCGCGCGCGCCGAGCGGCTCAGGGCTGGCGTTCAGCACCACCACGCCGCCCGCCTCATGGGTGCTCTCGATCAGCGCCGCAATCGTTTCGGGAACCGGCTCCAGCGTGGTCAGCACGACGGCGGGCTGCACCCGTTTCACCGCGTGCCGCGCTTGCGCCGGGCGGATCGTCAGCGTCGCGCCCGGCACGTACGAGATGCGGTTTTGCCCGCTCGCTTCCTCCACCACGATCAGCGCCACCCCGGATGGCTCGCTGTCGTGGCGCGCCACCGAGCCGGTGTCGATCCCCTCGGCGTCCAGATCGGCGCGGCGAGCGCGGCCAAAGTCATCCTGCCCCAGCGCGCCCAGCATCGCCGTCGGCGCGCCGGAGCGGGCGGCCGCAATCGCCTGGTTCGCGCCCTTGCCGCCGCCGAAGATGGCGAAGGCGCTGCCGGTCACCGTCTCCCCGGCGGCCGGGGCGTGCGGCACGCGCGCCACGAGGTCGGTGTTGATGGCGCCCGCCACCAGAACAGGACGAGCAGCGTCGGTCGTCATGATGCGCTTACTTCCCCCGATTGCGGCGCAACAACGCCGCCAAAGCCACCCCGCGCAGTTGCCGCCAGGCATCGCGCGCCTGTTGCAGCTCACTCGCGTCGGGCCGCGTCGTGCCGTACAGCTCCTGCGCGTAGATATCGGTCACCGTGCGCACCGGACCCTGCGCTGATGGCGACATCCGCCCCACGCGCTCCGCAAACTCATGCGGCGTCAGCGAGGCGGCGGGCGGCACACCCAGCCAGTTTCCGGCTTTCAGCGTGCGCGCGTACATCCCGGAAATGGGCGACAGCCCTCGGAATCCGCCAAACCACGCCACAGCGGCGGCGAGTGTACCCACCAGCAAGGCGGCCAGCAGCGCGACCCCCACCCAGCCGGCCACGCGCGCCGGGTTGGAGAGCAATTCCTGCGGCCCCGAAGGCTGCTCGGCGGGCGGAGCCGCCGTGTCTTCCGGCTGCGCGGGTGGCGGCGTGGCGACCGCCGGGATCGCGGTTGGCTCCGGCGTCGGCTCCGGGGTCGGTTGCGCCTGCGCGTCCGGCGGTGGCGTGAAGTCGCCGTACTGCAGTTCGTCGCGGTTGGCGGTCGGTTCGAAGGGGATCCAGCCGTAGCCGGGGAAGAAGACCTCCACCCACAGGTGCGCGTTCTTCTCGCGGTACAAGCTGCCGCCGGACGCGGCGTCATACGGCGCCGGGTAGTAGCCGCCCACCACCCGCGTCGGGATGCCCTCGGCGCGCAACAGCACCGCCATCGCTGAAGCGTAATACTCGCAGTACCCCTCGCGGCTCTCGAACAGCACGAAATCGACCACGTCCTGATCGTCCGGCGGCGCGTCGATATCCTCGCGGTAGGCGATGGTGGAGCGCACATACTGCTCCACCGCCGTCGCCGCGTCGAACACGGTGGGTTGCGGGCCAACCAGTTCAGCCGCCAGCGCCCGGGTGCGGTCGGTGATGGTGTCGGGCAGCTCCAGATAGCGCGCGGTCACCCAATCCGGGTACGCGGTGGAGGCCGCGCGGAGTTGATCCGGCGTGGCCACGCTGGCGAGGCCGGTCACCGTGTAGGTGTCATCCGCCGCCACGCCCGTCTGGCTGAACACCGCCTCCACGTCATCGTAGACCGGCAGTTGCCCGGTCACCACCAGTGCAATGGCTTGACCGTCAGGGTTCACCTGCCAACCGATGTCGATGAAGCGCTTGCGCTGCACCTCGCGCTCGGTCTGAATGTCGGCGGCCAGCGATTGGTCGGTAGGTAGCGGCGAATCGACACCCGTGCCCGCCGGATACTCCCCGCGTGACACCAGCACGCCCATGCGCTGCAGATCGAGCGGCAGGTTCGCCGGGTTGTCCAGCGGGAAGACGGCCCCGTCCAGTTGCTGCCACGACACCTGCACGTTCGTCTTGCGGTCTGCCGCCTGGTAGGTATCGACGGTGAACAGCAGGTCGCCCTTGGGCCGGATCACGCGCAATAGGCCCTCGACCGTGCTGCGGTCGGTCGTCACCTCCGGGGAGAGGTGCACCCCCTGGCCGCTGCGGAAGCTGAGCCGCGAGGAGTAGCGCTGGCCATCCGGCCCCACGGCGTTGAAGGTGTCATCGACGGTCGTGGTCCAGCCATGACCAGTGTAATTGTCATAACGCTGACCCGCGAGGTACGTTGGCGTCAGGGCGGCGGTGGAGGGCTCCAGCACCATCACCGGGTCGTCCGACAGGTTCAGGTTGCCGCCGAGATCGAAGCTCTCCCCGAACGCGGAGTAGGAGCCACCGCCCGGGTCGGTGTTGCCGGAGATGCGCGCTAGCAGATCGTTCCAGTGATCGCCCACCTGCGACAGCGGCTCGCTGAGCTGCTCCCACGCGTCCGCCAGGGCGTCGTCGCGGGCCGAAAGCGGCAGCGTCCACGCCAGCAGGCCGCCCAGCAGGGCCACCACCAGCCCCGCCGTCAGGAAGCGCGTCGCGGTCCGGCGCGGGTAGGGCAGCCGCGCCCTCGACCACTCCACCTGCCGGCGGTACGCCGTAAAGCGCGCAGTCAGCAGGATGCCCGCCAGCACGATCACCAGCAGCGGTAGCGAGCCCTCGTCCGGCGCAAACCCGAGGTTGGCGAGGGCGATCACGGTCGGCAGCGCCAGCGCGGTGGTCAGCCAGCCGCGCCGAAAGAGCACCCAGGCCGCCGTGTAAGAGATTAGCCAGACGGCCGCCCCCAGCATGATCGCCAGCAGGCGCGGGTCTTCCAGGCGCCCACCCGTTTGTAGCGTCGCATACCACTGCTCGCCCAGCGCCACCAGCGCCTCGGCGCGCGCGGCGCGTCCTCCCGGCGCCAGCGGCAGGCGCTCCACCGCCAGCAGCACCGAGGCCAGCACCCCGCTGATGATCGCCAGCAGGTGGGCCAGCAGGTCGGGCGTGCCCGATTTCGCCAGTGCTAGCCCGGTCAGCAGGCCGCCCAGCGCCAGCAGCGCCACGCTGAGCGCGTCCGGGTTGATGTCTGTCCGTGTCACCGTCCAGGCGGTCGCCAGCAGGATGATGGCCAGCAGGATGACGCTGGCCCACCCCTCGGCGGGCTGCAGGGCGCGCCACAACCGGCGCGGCGACCACCGCCCCAGCGCGGCCGGCGCTGATTGCGGCGCGGGCCGCGCCAGGCTAGCCACGGAAGTGCCTCGTCGCCAGCAGCGCCGGGCTGGCGAAGGCGGTGGCGATGGGTTCGCCGTACTTCACCAGGTGCGCCGGGAACCCCGCCGCCGCCAGCGCGCTGATCATCAGCAGCGAGTTTGGCGCGGAGGCAAAGGTCGAGACCTCGATCAGTACGGTCGAGACGCGCACCCCGCGCTGGGCGATGCCCGCTAGTGCGCTCACCCACGCCTCGCTTAGCGAGGGGGTGACCACCACCAGAAAGTCGTTGCGGCCCAGCCGCCGCCCTTCGGCGGCCAGCAGCTCCGGCAGCGGTAGCGCGCCATCCGCCCGCACCACCGCCAGGCTCTCCAGAATCTTGACCAGTTGCCGGTCGGAGCGGTCCGCGGGGATCGTCTCCAAATGCGCCCCGGAGGCGATCAGGCCCACGTTGCGCCCCTCGCGCAGGAAGCGCTGCGCCAGCGAGGCCGCAACTGTCACCGCGTACTCCTCGGTGGAATCGAGCCACGCTTCGGTTGGCCACTCGCCGCGCTCATTCGGCGTCCAGTTGACCGGCCGGGTGGCCAGCGTGTGCACGGCGTGGTCGAGATCGAGCACGATCCACACGTCCGCCGTCGGGTCCAGGTCAAACTCTTTCACCATCATCTTGCCCATGCGGGCCGTCGCCGTCCACGAAATGCGGTTGAAGGCGTCGCCCGCCACGTAATCGCGCACGCTGGCGACGTTCGAGGTGACGTGCGGCGTGCGGCGTTGCAGCGCGCTGCCGCCGGCCAGCGCGCCTTCCGGCAGCCCGGCCTCGCGCAGCTCCACCACGGCGGGGTAGACGATCACTTCGGGGCGCTCCGTGTAGTCATGACGGCGGGTGAAAATGCCGAGCGGATCGCCGGAGCGCACGGTCAGCGGCCCCAGGTGGTAGCGCCCCCGCCGCGCGCAGACGGTGCGGGTGTCCCACTCCACCGCCGCCCGCCCCGGCACGTTGACCACCCGCCCCGGATCGTGCCCCGGCAGTGTCGAATGGTCCTGCAGTTCCACCCACAGCTTGCCGAACCGGCTGCCGTTTCGGATCGCCAGGGTCTCCAGCAGCGATTGCCCCACCTGCGCCCGGTCGGCGCTGAGGCGGCGGGTCACCGAGACGCCAGAGAGGCTGGCGCGGCTCCACAGCCAGCAGATCGCCAGAATCGCCAGCAGCGCCAGCACCAGGTGATCGGCCACGTCCCAACTGGTCAGTTGCCCGACCACCAGCGTGGCGATCAGGAGCAGGAGCACTTTCAGACCGTTCACACCGGTCGTCCTCTAGGAGGAAGCGGGCTTGCGGCTTCCCCATCCACGCGCAGCAGGATTGACGGGCTGCGCTCCGGGGACGGGGACGGCGCTCAGCAGGTCTCTGACTACAACGCGGCTATCGACGTTCTTGATCCGCGCCGCCGGGTTAACGATGATGCGGTGCGCCAGTGTCGGCTCCGCCAGCCGCTTGACATCGTCTGGCGTGACGTAATCGCGGCCGTGCAGCGCCGCCCACGCCCGCGAGGCGTTGTACAGCGCCAGCGAGCCGCGCGGCGACGCCCCAAGGTAGACATCGTCGTGCAGGCGGGACGCCTCCACCAGCGACACGATGTACTCGCGCACCGGCGGCGCGACGTGCACGTTGCGCACCGCCTCCTGCGCCGTGAGCAGGTCTTCCACCCGCACCGTCTGCTTCAGCGCGTCGAGCGGGTGGGCGTGGTGCTGGCGCTCCAGCATCTCCAGTTCGCCCGCGCGGCCGGGGTAGTCCATCGACATGCGGATCAGGAAGCGGTCGAGCTGCGCCTCCGGCAGCGGGAAGGTGCCCTCGTACTCGATGGGGTTTTGCGTCGCCAGCACCACGAACGGGTCGGGGAGGCGGTGGGTGACGCCATCGACGGTCACCTGCCCCTCTTCCATCGCCTCCAGCAGCGCCGCCTGCGTTTTTGGCGTGGCGCGGTTGATCTCGTCCGCCAGCACCAGTTGGGCCACCACCGGGCCGGGGCGGTATTCGAAACGGTTACTCTGCTGGTTGAAGATGCTGACGCCCGTGACGTCGCTGGGGAGCAGATCAGGCGTGAACTGAATGCGCTTGAAGGTGCAGCCGATGGAGCGGGCCACGGCCTTGGCCAGCACCGTCTTGCCCACGCCCGGCACGTCCTCGATCAGGACGTGCCCCCGGCACAGCAGCGCCACCAGCACCAGCAGAACCTCGTTCCGCTTGCCAACAATGACGCGTTCCACGTTGTCACCGACCAGCCGGGCCACGCCCTGGACGGCTGCTGGATCCATGCGTTGATCCTGTGTCCATTCCGGCGAAAGATCATGTTGCCGCCCGGGCAGCGGAGGCCCGGGCCACTGGCGCAGCGCGCTGCGCCATTCCTGAGTATAGACAAGGCGCCCAACACCGCGATGTCACCCGGGCCCAACGGGCCGGAGGCGCCATGCGCCGTGCAGCGTCGCCGTTTGGCCCGCCTTCCACTACCTCCATTCCTGCAACGCGGTCATCCCGGTGAAGGAAGGATCTCCAACCCCCAACTCCAGGGTCATGACCTCCTGCTCCGCGTTCCACCGCGGCATTCTCCACCACGATGTCGTCCCGACCGCAGGAGGGACCGCGCGCCCCCAACTCCGAGGTCACGGCGCCAACGTTCCGCTTGCCACCCCTAACTCCGCCCCTACGATGTCATCCCGAACCCGCAGCTGAGGGCCCCCCCGCCCCCGACGCCGGGTCCACGGCTCCAGCTCTCCGCGCCGCCGCGCACTCTCGCGAGTCCGGCAAGATCCCAGATCCGCACGCAGGAATTGTGCACCGCGTACGGCGCGGCCACGGCGCCCACACCCCTCCGGACACATCTGCGGTGGGCATCGGAGAAGTGGGCCGCTGCGGTGGAGGTTGAGGTGGTCGATCCCTCCGCTGCGGCGTCGGGATGACATCGGGGTGGGGTAGGCGCTGGCGGGAGCCGGAGAGCTTGCGTGGCGCCTGCGATCCTGCGCCGCCCGAGTCCCCAGCCTGCACACCGCAGGAGGAACCGGCCGCCCTCATCTCACAGGTCACGGGGCCGGTGCTTCGTCACTCACCAACGCACCGGGTTTCTGCACCCACGCCGGCGCCGCTGGTAACTCGGCGTAG
>JASGGF010000310.1:0-6564 GCA_047605145.1 Thermomicrobiales bacterium
CTCTGGCCGTCGCTGAGGGTGTAGTCGGTAGTGGTAATGTCGGAGCTGCCGGCGCCATCCGAGCCCACCACGATGTTGCCGAAGTCGCCAGCGTGATGATGCTCAGCTTCCGGCGCGCCGTGCATCTGGGCGGTCGGGTTCCAGTGCGGCCCGGCGGTGCTGAACGGCTCCAGCCCCTCGGGATCGCACTCACCCATGGCGTGCAGGTGCCAACCGTGACTGCCGGGCTCGAGACCCTGCACCATGACGGTGAGGTGGACGCCATCGGCGCCTTCCTCGAACGTCGCCTGCCCGACCTCCTGCCCGGAAGGGTCACGCAGCGGAACTTCCAGCGCCGAGCCGGGGGTCGCCTGCGGGGTGGCGTCCTGCGCGGCGGTAAGGATAGGGGCAGGCAGCGCCATCATGGCGCAGAGGAGGGTTGCCCCACCTGCCAGAAGGGAGCGGGCTCGCATGAGCTCGTGGTCCTTTCAACATGGAACAGAACGAAACGGCAGGACATCCGGGGAGCGAAGCAACCAGTCAGGCGACAGCGCCGCAGGGGGTCAAGGTTTCAGGGTTCCCTACGCACGGGGGGCGCCGTATCCGGCGCGAAATGCGCGCAGATGTGACGGGGACGACGGCGCCACGGTGGCAGGGGATACGGTGGCGGCGTGCCGGGTCGCCCCCGGCGAGACGCCGGGGGCCGGGTGGTTACGTCAGGTGCGCGGCGAGGAAGTCATGGGTTCGCGCCCACGCCAGCTCAGCGGCGGCGGGGGCGAATTCGGGGCGATTCGGCTCCACGAACCAGTGCTGCGCGCCGGGGTAGACGTGGAAGGTGACCTCGCGGCCAGCGTCGCGGATGGCTGTTTCCAGCTCGCGCACGTAGCCCAGATCTTCGTACGGGTCCTGCTCGGCGAAGTGCCCGAGGTACGCGGCGCGGGCGCTGGAAAACTCCCCTTCGCCCGCGCCGTAGAACACCACCACTGCGCCGATATCGTCCGGGCGGCGTTGCGAGCAATCAAAGGCCCAGTACGCGCCCAGCGAAAACCCGATGACCGCCAACGGCGTGGCCGCCACGCCGGGCAGCGCGCGCAACTGGTCGGTGGCCGCCTGCACGACCGGCCCCACCGTCGTCTCCTCATCAGCGCTATCGCGCAGGGCCTCGGCGCCGGGGATGGTGTCCGCCGTCTGGCGGTCTGCAAACAGGCTGGGAGCCAGCGCCACGTAGCCTGCGGCGGCAAGCTGGTCGCAGATGCTGGTGAAGACCGGAGTCAGGCCCCACCACGCGTGCAGCACCAGCACGCCCGGCCCGCCGTCGTTGGCGGGTTGCGCAAGATAGCCCTCGTGCGTCGTGCCGGTGATCGGTACCCACTCGCCCATGGCGCCCTCCATGCGAACATCCGTTCGCGCGGAAGCATAGTGGACGGCGCTAGTTGGCGTGGATCTCGATGCCGAACTTCTCCGCCGCCGCCTTGATGCGATCCTTGATCGTCGCCAGATCAGCGGCGTCGTACTTGTCCTCGTTGCGCTCCTGATGGATGTAGCTCCACGCCGCGCGGACATGCTCTTCAGTGTCGATGGGGTACTTGTGGTTCACGGGGTCGGCGAAGGTCACATCGCCGTATTCACGCAGGCCCTCGTCCGGGTTGACATCGTCGCGTTCTTCGATCTTTGCGGCCACTGCATTGTCCTTTCTGCGTCAGACACTGACCGGAAAGGATCGCATACGCGGCGCCATCATTTCGCTACCCCTGTGGCGCCTGCCCGGCGTCGCCAGCGTCCAGCGATTCTCCCCAGCCGTCCATCACCTCGACGATGGCGACGACGGCCATTTCGATGGCCGCCAGGTTCGTCAGCAACCGCCGGCGTTCAGTTTCGGTGAGATCCGGGAGGCGGCGGGACAGGCGCTCAGTCAACTGGGCACGGCCGCGGATGATCATCAGGGGGTTCCGGATGTCATGACACATCTCGTCAAAGCGCTCGGGTGTGAGCAGGATAGAGGAGATTGACGAGTCAGGCATCGGGGGCGCCTTTCATGGCGGTGGCTCCGGCTGTCTGCTCTCGTTGCATGGACCGGGCCGCCCCGTGTGCGCGCGCTACGCGCCGCCGATCAACTCCTGAACGATGTCGATGATCGCCCCGAGATCGAACGGCTTGCCGAGGTAGCGGTGATTGCCGTACCGGCTGGCCTGTTCCTGCGCTTTTTCCAGGAGGTGCGGGCTGGTGGAGACCACGATCACCGGAATGCCGGTGGTGGCCGCATCGGCGTGCAGGCGCTCCAGCAGCTCCCAGCCCGATTGCTGCCCCACCACGATGTCCACGATCAGCGCATCGGGCTGGAGCGCCAGAATCTGGTCGAACGATCGCGGCACGAAGTTGGTGGTGGTGACGTTGTAGCGCTCTTCCTGCAGCAGATCACGCATCAGGTTCAGGAACGCCGGGGCGCCGTTGATCACGAAAATATGCTTGCGGGTTTCCTGGGGAACGGAGTCGGGCATCCGTCATCCTTGTATCTCACGACCCGGTGAATATGGCCTGCCTGAAGCGGCGCGGCTGATGCACAGGAGGATACCCGGAAGCAGCGCCCCGCCATGCCTCAGCCGCGCCAGACGTTACGGCAGCTTTGTAGCCAGCACGTCCACCATCTGGATGTTCGGCGGCGTGGCGAACAACTCGTCAGCCCGCTCCGTCAGGGCGGACACCACGGCGCCGCTCAGGTGCGCCTGCCGCCCGGCGTCATCCGGGAAGGCATCGAAGATGCCGAAGGTGCTGGGGCTGATCTGGATGGCGAACCAGCCAACCGTATCTGGCTCCGCCTCCACCGCCGGCAGGGCATCCCGCAGGAAATCGGCGACATCCTGCTCCTTGCCGGGGCGAGCTTCCAACATGGCGTAGAGCGCTTTGGTGACCTTCATGGATGATCCCCTTTCACATCGGAGACGGGTCTGGCGCGCACGGCCAGACGCTGACACCCTCCCTGCACAGGTGATGCCACCCGAATGCACAGAGGCTGCCAGCGCCGGTTTACGGTCTCAGTTCGAGACGGGAATTACGGGCAGGAGACGATGAAGCCGCCCGCCGCCGCCAGAATGTCCGCCTGCGACTTCGCGGTGTCGAACGCCGCCGGGAACGGATCGTCACCGTTGACGCTATTCAGGTACGAGGCGTGCCGTGCCTCGACCGTGGCGATCGTGGCGCCGGTCGTCTGGAGATCGGCGGCGTTGATCAGCGCCAGCGCGCCGTCATAGGCGCTGACGCCGGTGTTCTCCAGCAACTGCGCCGTATCGACAAAGCCCTGAATGTCGGTGTAGCCGAAGTTGTAGGTGCACTCCGCCACCGGCTTGCCGCCCAGCCCGGAGATGGTCTGGCTCAGGGCGTTCACGTGCGTCTGCTCGTGGTCGCGGATCTGGATGAACCGCTGATACGTGCCCGGCGGGAACCCGGCGATGGTGAACTGAGCGTCCGAGTTGTACGTCGTCAGGCCGTCGCGGTAGAACGCGTACTCCAGGTGCTCCAGCGTCAGGGCGTAGTTGAGGATATCGATGTCGTTCTGCTTCTGCTTGTTCTTCTTCTTGCGCTTGTTCTTCTTCTTGTTGTTCTTGTTCTTACCCTCGCTGTTCACCTGCGCCAGGCCGGAGCCCGCGCCGAAGGCCAGCGGCGCGGCGGCGCCCGCCACGCCCAACGCTGCCAGCACGTGCCGGCGCGATGCGCCTTCCGGACCGGGCCGGTTCGCGGCTTCCACCAGCATGTCGTGAAGTGATCGCATGGTCGGGCCTCCCAATCCGCCTCAGGGTCAGGATCGTGCCGGCGCCCAAATGCACCGGCACGCCTGCCTGTCAGGCGGTCATGCCCCTCACTACGGGAGGCGACGCAGGGCTGGATCACCGGAGGTGGCGCCACAGGCTACACAAACCGCGAGGAGTGTGGCGCCCGTGACACATCCAGAGGGCGTTAGACCCGCGTCTTGTAGACCCGCACCGTTAGCGGAGCCATCACCGCCACCAGGATGGCCGCGCCCAGCAGCGCCAGCAGGCCCTCCTGCCCGAAGGAGCCCTGCCCCAGCAGATCGCGCAGGGCGGTGATCAGGTGGGTGACCGGGTTGATGTTCACGAAGCGCTGGAGCCACTCCGGCAGGGTATCCACCGGCACGTAGGCATTCGAGAGGAAGGTGAGCGGGAGGAGCACCAGGAACGCCAGCCCCTGCACCCCCGACGCCGAGCGCGAGATGACGCCCAGGAACGCGAAGATCCAGCTCAGGGCCCAGGCGCAGGCCACCAGCAGCAGCACCGCGCCAGCCACGCCGGCCACGCCGCCGCCCGGCCGCCAGCCCAGCAGACCCCCCACCAGCATGGTCATGGCGATGGCGATCAGGTAGCGCACGATATCTGCGGTCAGCGCCCCGGCCAGCGGCGCTATGCGCGCCATGGGCAGAGTGCGGAAGCGATCGAAGACGCCTTTGTCCATATCCTCGCGCAGTTGGGTGCCGGTGGCGGAGGAGCCGGTCAGCACCGTCTGCACCAGAATGCCGGGGATCACCAGCGGCAGGTACGCGGCCACATCGCCAGCCACCGCCCCGCCGAAAATAAAGGTGAAGAGCAGGGTGAAGATGATCGGCTGCAGGGTGACGTCCAGCAGTTGCTCCGGCGTACGGCGAATCTTCATCAGGCCGCGCAGAGCCATGATCATCGTGTCGTGAAGGGTCTGCCCCAGGCTGCTGCGGTTGCTGGCAGCGGGCAGGGGGAGACCGGAAGTGGCGACGACGTTCATGCGGCAATCTCCTCGTCGGCGGCTTCTTCCGCCGGGGCGCGGCCCGTCAGGGTCAGGAACACTTCATCGAGCGTGGGCTTCTGCACCGCCAGGCTACCGATCTCCACGCCCTGATTGCGCAGCGCCACCAGCAGATCGGTCACCAGGCTGGTGTCTGCCAGCGGCGCGGTCAGCTCGCCCAACTCCGGTTGCAGCGCGGCCTCAACCCCCAGCAGGCTGCTGATAGTGGCGCGGGCGCGGATCTGCTGGGAGGGATCGGCGACGGTGATTTGCAGCGTGCGGGCGCCAATGGCGTCCTTCAGTTCGTCCGGCGTGCCTTCCGCCACGAGGCGGCCCTGGTCGATGACGCCGATGCGGTCCGCCAGTTGATCCGCCTCGTCCAGATACTGCGTGGTCAGCAGCACGGTGGAGCCGGCGGCCACCAGCGCGCGGATGGTGTCCCACATCTGGGTGCGGGTGCGCGGGTCCAGACCGGTGGTGGGCTCATCGAGGAAGATGAGCGGCGGCCGCGAGATGAGGCTGGCCGCGAGATCGAGGCGGCGGCGCATGCCGCCGGAGAAGTGCGTCACCTGCCGTTTGGCGGCGTCACTCAGCCCGAACTCCGCCAGCAGATCGCGCCCGCGCTGGCGCGCCGCCGCGCGGCTCAGGCCGTGCAGCCGCCCGAACAGGTACAGGTTCTCCTCCGCGCTCAGCGCCTCGTCCACCGAGGCGTCCTGCCCGGTGACGCCGATCAGTTGCCGCACGGTCTGCGCCTCGCGCACGACATCGTGCCCGAACACGCTGGCGGCGCCGCCATCGGGGCGCAGCAGAGTGGAGAGGATGCGCAGGGTGGTCGATTTGCCCGCGCCGTTCGGCCCGAGCACGCCGTAGATCGTGCCAGCCGGCACGGTAAGGTCGATGCCATCGACGGCGCGTTTGCTGCCGAAGGTCTTGACGAGGCCGTGGGTTTCTACCGCCCACGGTGGGGATTGCTGCATGATGCGAACCCTCGCTTTCGGTCGTTCTGTCGGTTACGTGGCGTTCCGCTGCCCGCCGGAGCAGGCCTGTTCACCGGGGCAGGGTGGAACAACTGCGAAAGCGTAACAGATACACAATTGGAATGCATTCACATTTCGCCTACAATTGGGGCATGCAAACGATGGGCTTACGTGACCGCAAGAAACGGGCGACCCGGCAAAAGCTGGGCGAGGTGGCGTTCCGCCTCTTTCTGGAGCGCGGCTTCGATGCCGTGGGGGTGCGCGAAATTGCGGATGCCGCCGATGTTTCGGTGACGACGCTCTTCAAGTACTTCCCCAGCAAGGAGAGCCTCGTTTTCGATGAGGACGAGGAGATTGAGGAAGATCTGGTGCGGGCGGTGCGGGAGCGCCCGCCGGGCGTCTCTATTCCGGAGGCTCTGCGCCGTTACATGCATGAAAAGGCGGCCGAAATTGGCCCGGCGCAGGAGGGGATGGAGACCATCCACCACCTGATCGAAGCGACGCCTTCCGTAGCCGACTACGCCCGGCAGATGTGGCTGCGCTTCGAGGACTCGCTGTCTGCCGCCATCGCCGCCGAGATTGGCGCCCCGCCGGATGACCCGCGCTGCATGGCGCTGGCCCGCTTTGCGCTGGAGATGCACCCGTTCATCGCCCGCTCCAGTGACCCCCTCGCTGCGCTGGACGCCGCCTTCGCGCTGCTTGAGCACGGCTGGACCGCAACGGTGGCGGAGGGGGCGAAGGCCGGGGAGTAAGGCCCACTGGCACGATGCATCTCGTGCTGCTCTCCGCCTCCCACCCCGACCCACCCCACCACGATGTCGTCCCGAGTCCGCAGACGAGG
>JASGGF010000311.1:0-6546 GCA_047605145.1 Thermomicrobiales bacterium
GGACGCGCCTGCGGGCTCTTGGGGAGGACGGCGCTGGGGCGCCGTCCTCCCCGCTCTCCTGCACCCCCTTTCACCCCCTGAGCGCGCAGCGCGCCACCCCCTGAGGGCGAAGCCCGGCTCCCCCTCGCTACGGCAGCAGCCCCTCCAGCCGCGCGATGCCCTGCTCCCGGAAGATGGCGATGCCCGCGTACCACTTGTAGTCATGAACAGAAACGTCGGCTCACTTTGCTTTGGAACGATGGGGATGGCCGAAACTTGTAGTCGACTTAGCATGCACTCGGACAACATCTTGGGCCCGGCTATCCGCCGACCTTATGATGTCGTCTGAGCATATTCCGTATTCCGGGCCAAGATGGGCAGCGGACAGGGCTTGGGAGGGGGTCTCTCAGCACGTCGAGCCTGTGAAATAGAATCGGCACGAGGGTGTTGAGCGCACGTGGGCCCGTCGAGATGCGTGGTTTACGTAGGTTCGACCGCGCTTGGATGCGAGCCGAACGGCAATCAGTCCTCAGCCAAAGGTCTCTAAGATACTCTTCAACAGGCTGGGTCGCTTCTGAGACAGACGATGCAACGCGCAAGGTCTCCACGAGGGTCTCTCATAAGGGGATACACTGGGGACTTCTCACCAGCGTCCTCGATTTCTTGCTGCCGGGGGCCGGGATGTCCCGCTCCCCAAATCCCAACCGACCTCACCGATGCCCAGTCGGCGCTCCTGGAGCCAATGGTGCCGCGCGCCAAGTTCGCTGGCCGCCCCCGCAAGCACGAGGTGCGCGACATCCTCGACGCGATCCGCTACGTGCTGCGGGGCGGGGTCGCCTGGCACGCCCTGTCTCACGAGTACCCCACATGGCAGACGGTGTATGGGTATTTCCGGAACTGGCAGCAGGACGGGACGTGGGAGCGATTCAACGACGAATTGCGTGACCTGGTGCGGCAGCATTCCGGGCGCTCACTCAGGCCTACCGCCGTCATCCTGGCCAGCCATTAGGCCAGGACCACCGAAAAATGGAGCCTCGCGACTACCACGGAGCCAAGCACCTGAAGGGTCGCAAACGCCATCTGCTCGTTGATACGGGCGGCCTTCCGCCGCAGTCCGTGGTCCATCGAACCAATTTGCCGGATCGCGATAGCGCGGAGCGCGTGCTCGTGGGCATTATGATGCGGTTGCCCACGCTGCGTCACGTTTGGGCCGACGCGGGCTACACCGGGTAGGCCGTGCGGCGAGTGGCGCAGCGCGAAGGGCTGACGGTGCAGATCGTCCGGCAGTCACGGCGGTGGGTGCGCGTTCCCGCCGATCAGGAGCCGCCACCGCGGCCACCGGGGCTACCCATCCAACCCCGGCGCTGGGTGGTGGAGCGCACCTTTGCCGGGCTGGGGCGGTGGCGACGCTTGAGCAAAGACTACGAGGGGTTGCCAGCGTCCGAGGAAGCCTGGATTCACCTCGCCATGAGCATGCTCGTGCTCGCTCGGTTGGCGCGTTAAGCCCTTCTCAAACACCCGCTAGCTGATTGGTACGCAGCCGGAGTAGAAGAAAACCGTGACTGACGCCAGACCAAATGGCGTCACACCGGGCTGCGCAAATTGCTCGTAGCCGGTATCAGCCGTGAAGATGTCTGGGCGCACTTCACCGAGCAGACTCTCGATACGTTGCGCGAGTTGAATGCCCTGATCGATATCCGGCGCACTGCCGCTAATCAACGCGAACCCAGCACGGCATCCCGTCGGGTAGCGCGACAGCACCGTGCTCAGCGATTGTCGCGCATCCTGCAGGGCATCGTCGTTACCTGCCAGCATGCGGGAGAGATCTGTGCGCACCGTCACGTTCTGCGACTGCGGGCTGAGCACCGAGTTCGCGGCCACTACCGCCTGCGCCGTCGCCGTCACCTGCGCATCAGCCTGCTGCGTCTGGAGCTGGGCAATCAAGGTCGCTTGTGCGACGACAGTGGCTTCGGCCGCTGTTTGCGGCGTAGAACTGAGGCTCGGGCCGGTCGAGTTGTCCATCACGGTTGGTAACGTTGCATCTGGAGTTGCGCCTGCACTGGGGGACGGTGTCGCGAAGTGGCTGTCAGTCGGCGCCGGCGTCCCATCTTTATGCGACGCAAGCGCTAACTCAACAACATGATCAGATGCCCGGTCTCCTGTCTGCCCAGCGACTACTCCCGACACATAGGCGAGAATGATCATGTCGGGGCTCCTCGCACATAGGCTAACCCCGGCGAGAAAACTCGCCCCGAGCACCCCATCCCTGCCGAATGATCGCCGTCCGTCCGTACATCCGTCTGGCAGTGGACGATTGTCGAGCCCCACCTCGGCGCCAGACGTCTCATCGACGAGGTCGCGGTAGCGCTCGAAGGTGTCATTGCCGAAATCCCATGCATCATGAATCGCCGTCATCCCTTCGGCGACCAATATGACAAGGACATACGCTCGTGCCCCGTTAGGGCCTGCATATATGGCCTGCGCGGTATCACGAAGTGCCGGGGGCAAATCAGTGACGACCGCGGTATCTGCATTAAGCATGGACCATCCAGCGCCAAGTGAGGCCGCCGTGGGAAGCCAACCAAGGGCGGTCTGATCCTGGAGCGCAAATCGCGCCATCGTGGTTGGAGCAAAGATGACGATCATGACGAGGGCGAGAATCCGCGTGCGCAACAGATACTCCTTCCCACCTTTCTGAACAATCAGAAGCTATGAGCTGACGATTCCCCATAGCACGATCTGCGACCCCTTGCCACGCTGGCAGTCGCCAGCATAGCCCTCACGGCATCGAGACCTTCGTTCTGGCGCCAGGCAGAGGCCGGAAAGAGCGGGATTATGCGGAGAACATGTGGCATCCGCGCCTGTCTCCCGTGCCAACCCACCTCAGCAGAAAGAAGCCACGGCAAGCACGATCCTGAATTCCACCACTATCCAATTCCAAGCGCCTTCAGGGCCGCCGTCGTAGGTTCCGAATAGAACACCGGATCGACCGATTCGATAATATCGCCCGGCACCTCCAGAAAGTGCCGCCGGTTCGCGGTGGGCACCAGCACCCGCCGGGCGCCGTTGTCCATCGCCAGTTGCAGCGGCTCGATGAGCGAGCGGATGGGCTGGACATTCCCTTGAATCGTCATGTCTCCCAGCACCACCAGCCCCGGTTGCACCGGTTGCTCGCGCAGCAGCGAGTAGATGGCGATGAACGCCGCCACACTGCCGGTCGCGCCCTCGCGACTGCCCATCAGGTCCACCACCTGTACGTGCAGGTCGTAGCTGTCGAGATCGCGCTCGATGCCTAGCACGGTGCGCTGGGCGCGCAGGTAGTCGTAGGCGGTGGTGATAGCGTCGCGCATGGCGCGGTCGGGCTGGCCGCCCACGCGCAGGCGACCGCCGCCGGGGACCTTGGCGACCTCAATGCGGCTGAGGCCAACCTGCTCGTCGTTAGCCCACGAGGCGGCGTACACCGAGCCGGCGGGGAGCGGGTCCGCCGAAATGAGCGCCCGGCCCCCTTCCTCCGGCACGCCCACGAAATGCTCCTGCAAGGTCTCGGTGTCGCGGTAGGAGAAGCTGGTCTGGTAATACTCGAACGCGCCCAGCTTCTTCAGCTGCTCCTTGACCCGCCGCCGGCCTTCGAGGGCGAACTCCAGATACTCCCGGATCTCGTCCCGCGTAGCGTTCCCATCCGGGTGGAACAGCTTGACCAGCCCCGCCACCGTCTTGCGCACCGCGCGCGCATCGCGGGTGTTGAGGTGGCTGCCCAGCATGAAGTGCGCGTCGATCACCTCGCTAAAATTGTGCTTGCGCAGCTCGCGGAACGCCTCGGCCAGATAATCGACCACGAAGCCGTAGTGCTGCGTGAACAGGTCGTTGCTGAGCTTCGGCGATTCCCACCCCGGCAGGTAGCAGTGAAAGCGGTCGATCAGCGCCATGTCCTGCATGGCCGCCGGCAGCGGCGCGAAGAGGTGCTGGGTGCGCGCCAGCACCTCGACCGGCTGGTTGATGTTCCCCACGAACACCAGCGACGCCTGCGCGACGAGCTCCTCCTTGCCCCGGCTAAACGACCCCGATTCCATGTAGTCCTTGAGGATCTGGACCGCCGTCTGATCGCCGAACTCAATGCCGGCCACTTCATCGAACGCGACCACGTCCCACAGGCCCACCAGGCCCATCTTGTTCGTGGCCATGTTGTAGAACAGGTTGGCCACGGTGGTCTTGCCGCCCGAAATCAGGATCGAGTACGGCGACACCTCACGGTAGACAAAGCTCTTGCCGGTGCTGCGCGGCCCCAGCTCCACCAGGTTGTAGTTACGCTCCACCATCGGCACGAGGCGGCTCAGCAGCAGCAGCTTCGTCCGCTTCGTGAACGCCGCCGGCTCGAACCCGATGGAGCGCATCAGCAGGTCGATCCATTCATCCGTGGTGAACGCCGCCCGCCCCGCCGTGTACTCAGCGAAATCGAAACTGGCGAGCTGGATCGGCTGCAGGTCAGTGATGAAAAACGGTCGGATCTTGCCCCCGGACAGTTCATCGGCGCGGTACTCCAGCTCCACCTGCGCCCAGATGCCCCCCTCCAGCAGCCGATCATACCGCCGGATCATGCTGTCCGGGATGTGGATGAACCGGTTGCCGAAGTTCGTCATTTCGGCCCAGTACTTGTCCTCGCTGTCCAGCAGGCGCACCCGCACCTTGTCGATGAAGCTGTGCCGCCCGGCCTCCTTCACCTGCGACTGCGCCCGGTTGCTCTGGTCTGGGCGAATAATGTTCTCCGAAATCGTGTGCTCCACCATGCGCAGACCGGCGGCGATGGCGGCGGGGTCATCGGAGGCGCAGTACTTGCCCAGCAGGAACTCAAGGACATAGATCGGCACATTCGCGCCGGCCTTCGTCCGCTGCACCAGATCCTTGCGCACCACCTTGCCGGGGAAGTGGTCGTTGACCTTGGCATCCAGATCCGCCATCACCAGTCTCCTTCAGGGCGTTGGTGTCGCCGCGTCAAAACGCGATCGAGACCGGGATATCGGCGAACCGCGCCAGCTCTCGGCCCGTCACGGCGTCAATCAGCACCGCCGTGGCGGCGCCGCTCGTCACCCCCTCCGCCATCTGGAAGGTAACCGTGTTCGGCTCGATCCGCGTGGGGTCAGCCGGATCGAGCCGCAGCTCCACCTCGCCTCCTGCCTCCCGGAAGCCGTAGCTGGCGGCGATAGCCTTCCCCACCAACGCGGCGCCCGCGCGCAGCTCCACCCGCGCCACCGGCGGCTGCGGGGGCGCCGTCAGCAGCGCCAGTTGCTGCTGCCCTGTTCCGCCGCCGATGCGCACGGTGCAGAAGCGGCTGGTGATGGCCTTGCTGCCGGGGGTCAATTCCCAGCTGAACGGCGCGACGCCCCCTCCGCCCGCCCCGGCGGCGCGGGTCAGCTCCAGCACGGGGATGACCAGTTCCTGCAGGGAGAGGCCGCCGTGGAAGTAGTCGTTGGAGCCGCCAGCAGCGGTGAACACCGCCGTGGAGCGCGGGGTGGCGAATTCGAGATCGCCGCTGAGGCCCAGCTCGGAGGCCTGCATGCGTACGTAGCCGGGCGCCGCGTCGCCGCCGCGCCCGATCCAGACCCGGCGGTGCAGCTCGATCGTCTCACCGCCCGGCGCGTCGATTTTCTCCCCCGCGCTGATTTCATCCCCGAAGAGGTGGCCGTGATCGGCGGTGACGATGATGCGCTCGATGCCTGCGGCAGAGAGAGTGCGAAAGGCGCCGCGCAGGTCATCCAGCACGCCGGTCATGTGGGTGCGGGCGAAGGCTCCGCCGCTCGTTTCCGCCACCTCGTCGATCTCCTGCGAGGTGATCAGCACCTGCGGCGCCGCCTCCAGCTGCTTGCGCAGCGCGGGTTTGGCAGGGCGCAGGTCTCCCAGCTTGCACTCCACGACGTCGGGCCACGACCGCCGCAACTGGGTGATCCGTTTCGCCCGGCCCGTGACATCATGGCCGCCGATCTCGACGACGAGCTGCTTCCCCCGCGCCGCGAGGGTGATGCCCCGCTCCGCGCCGGGCATCAGCGCGGCCATGCCGATGGGGGTGATGCTGGGGAAGGTGGCGATGGCGGGCGTCAGCGCGCTCTGCCACCCTGCTATCTCGCCCGCCGCCAGTTCGTGCGCCATCTCGAAGCGCAGGGCGTCCACCAGCACGTAGGCGGTGCGCCCGGGCGGGTGCGCGCCCAATTGCTGCGCGAACAGATCGGCCTGCGCCAGCACGCCCGGCACGCTGTACTGGCTGCCCGCGAGCGCCGCCACGAACGCCTCGGCGAGGTCGCTAACCGCTTCGGCGTGGCGGTGGCGGGTGAGCGCCACCAGCTGGTTGAAGGCGGCCTCGGTTTCGGCGGGGGCGTCGTCCTGCCAGAGGTGGCCGTGGTGCAGGCGCAGCAGGGTGCGGTGGTGGCGGTCAATGAGGCACCACGGCGTTTCGCCCCTGGCGCTGTCCGCGCCGCCGGTGTACGCCTGCACCAGCCCGGGCGCACCGAGGCGCCGCGCCGAGGGCTTGAGGGCGTGGGTGATGTCCTCGGCGAGGGCGAGGATGGCGGCGGCCTC
>JASGGF010000312.1:0-6545 GCA_047605145.1 Thermomicrobiales bacterium
CTCGCCGCGCCGCCGGGCGCGCCACGCGCTGGCCCAGTACCACGCGGTCAGCCCCAGCGCCGCGAACCCGATGCCGACCATCACCTGAAAGGCGAGGTGGACGATCACCACCGGCGGGCGGTCATTCGGCGGCACGATGTCCAGCCCCTGCACGGTCGCGTTCGGATCGTGGAAGGCGACGAGGCTGAGGCCGTGTGGAATCTCGACGCCCCAGTGCATTGTCTCGGTGGCGGGATCGGGAATGCCCCCGATGGTCAGCCCGGCGCCTGCGGTGGTATGGAAGAGCCCCTCCATGGCGGCCAGCTTGACCGGCTGGTTGTCCGCCACCCAGCGCGCGCTGAGATCGCCGGAGAGAATCTGCAACGGGATGATCACCCCGGCGAGGCCGATGCCGATGGTGAGGCCGAGGCGGTGGTAGGCGTCACGCTTGCCGCGCAGCATCCCCCACGCGTACAGCCCGGCGACCGCGAGGCCGGTGGCGGCGTAGGCCGCCAGCACCATGTGCAGCGCCTGCTGCCCCCACGCCGGGTTGAGCATGGCGGCGATAGGATCGACATCCACCACCTCGCCATCGACGATGCGGAACCCGGCGGGGCTGTTCATCCACGCGTTGGCGGAGATGACGAAGATGGCGGAAAAGGCGCCGCTGATGGCGATGGGGATGCTGGCCAGCCAGTGCGCGCGCGGCGAGAGGCGGTCCCAGCCGTAGAGGTACAGGCCGAGGAAAATGGCCTCCGTGAAGAAGGCGAATCCCTCCGCCGAGAAGGGGAGGCCGATGATGCCGCCGGCGTAGCGCATGAAGCCGGGCCAGAGCAGGCCGAGCAGGAAGGAGAGCACGGTGCCCGACACGGCCCCGACGGCGAAGAGGATGGCGAAGGCCTTGACCCAGCGCTTGACCAGCGCGAGGTACACCGGGTTGCCGGTCTTTAGCCACAGCCCCTCGGTGATGACCAGCAGCAGCGGCAGGCCCATGCCGAGCGCGGCGAAGATGATGTGAAAGGCGAGCGCCGTCGCCATTTGCAGGCGGGCGGCGAGGAGATCGGTCATGGGTCGTCCCTGAGTACCCGCGCGGTGGCGCTGGCTGGCGGCGGCCTGACGCAACGGTAGCAGGCGGCGCGCCGGGCCGCCCTACCCCAAAGGCCGGGTTTGGGGTGTGATCATCTCCGGCGGCGGGACGCCCCTGCGGTACCATGACCGCTGACCTGACCCGCCCTGCCACGCCTTCGCACGACCTAGCCGGGAGCCTTCCATCGCCACTTCCAGCCCAGCGCGGCCGCTCCGGGCGGACGCCCGCCGCAACTACGACGCCATCCTCACCGCCGCCCGCGCCGCCTTCACGGAGCACGGCGCCGCCGCCAGTCTCGACGATATCGCGCGGCGCGCCGGGGTTGGCCCCGGCACGCTCTACCGCCATTTCCCCACGCGTCGCCACCTTGTGCTGGCCGCGACGGAACGCTCCATCGCGGAGCTGACGCGGGAGGGGGAGGCGTTGCTGGCGGCCTCGGACCCGGACGCCGCGCTGGCGCAGTGGGTGCGGGCGCTGTTCGCCTACGGCGTGACCTCCGGCGGGCTGACCGGGACGTTCCTCGTGGCGCCGCCGGAGTCTGTCGCCGCAATCAGCGGCCCGGAGCAGAGCTGCGCCGCGCTGCACGATGTGGGCGCCGCCTTGCTAGCGCGCGCGCAGGCGGCCGGCGCCCTGCGCCCCGACGTGGGGAACGCCGAGATCATGACGCTGGTTACCAGTCTCGCGTGGGCCAGTGGCCAACCGGGCGTGGAGCGGCATTCGCTGGATGCGCTGGTGACGGTGATGCTGGATGGCCTGCGCGCCCGCTAGCGTGGTGTCAAGCGTTCGCGGCGCGCAGGCATCGTCTCGTGCGTGTGCGCAGAGACCTCGTCGCGGAGGCTATCCGGCGGCGGCGGCCTCGCTGGCCAGCAGCGCCTCGGTGCGCGCTTCGGCGCCCGGCTCGCTGACGACCATGGCGATGAGCTCCGTCGCGCCTGCCTCGCGATAGGCGCGCAGCCCGGCGCGCACCGCCGCCTCGTCGCCGGTCAGCAGCAGGTCCTCATAGCCAGCGACGCCCTCGCGGTCCAGCATCGCGCGGTAGGCCAGGAGTTGCGAGGACATGCCAAACCGCGCCGCCACGCGCGCCCGCGCCACCTCTGGCTCGTCGGTGACATCGACCATCACGGAGGCGACGATGCGCGGTTTCGGCCGCCCGGCCTCGGCCGCTGCGGCGTTGATGCGTGGCGCGATATGCTCCGCCAGTGTGCGCGGGCCAACGCTGGCCGTCACCGTGCCATCCGCCAGTTCCCCGGTGAGGCGTAGCATGGCCGGCCCCATTGCGGAGATGAGAATGGGCGGCGGCGCCGCCTCTGGCACGGCGATCTGCGCGTTGACGCGTACGGACTCGCCGCGATACTGCACCGCCTCGCCGCGCAGCAGCGGGCGCAGCACCTCCAGATATTCGCGTAGGTCCTGCACGGGGTGATCGAAGTTGTAGCCAAACCACTCCTCCGTGACCAACCTGTGCCCCGGCCCAATGCCCAGCTGGAGCCGGTTACCGGTGGCGGCCTGCACGGTGAGCGCCTGACTGGTCAGGATGAGTGGGTGGCGCGGGTAGGTCAGGACAATATTGGTCCCCAGTTCCACGTCCGGCGCGGGCTGGCCTACGAGGGCCAGCGTGGTCAGCGGGTCCCACGACGGATTGTTGTTCAGCCAGACGCTGTGCAGCCCGAGTGCGTCTGCTCGCTCCGCACGCGCCGTGATGGTGGCCAGCGTGACTGGCCCGGTGACATCGCCAATCGATACGCCAATGTGCATGAATCGCTCCTCTGGCGCCGCGTTGACGCCACCGCATTGATAAGTGGAGATGCTCTCCATATATAAGCGGAGTATAGCTCCGTTTATCTCGGTTGGCGTAGGGGAGGGCGTCCCGGCGGCGGGGTTGAAAGTGGACGCGATCAGGCGATGCCGGAGAGGCGGCGGACTTCCGCTTCCAGCGCGGCGCCGGCTTCCGCCAGATTGGCTTGGGGGCCGATCAGCAACGGCTCGCCAACGCGCAGATCAAGGGTCCAGCGGCGGCCGGGCGTGTAGCGCAGGCCAATGGGCACGATGGGAATCGGTTGCCCAAGCTGGCGCGCAGCCAGCAGCGCAATGCGCAGCACGCCGGGTTGGAAAGGGAGCAGTTCCCCCTCGGCGCGCGTCGGGGTCGGGTGCGGGTCGATCACCGGGTAGCCTTCGGGAAAGATCAGCAGCGGGCGCCCCTCGCGCAGCACCTCGATGGCGTCGCGGGTGGCCTGCAGCAGGAGGCCGCGCCGTTCCCGTTCGGTCGCGCGGTCGTACTCGCCGCGCAGGGGATCACGCATGATGGCAGGCCAGCCGGCGGCTGCGCAGGCGGCCAGCAGCGCGCCGCGCAGGCGGCCTGGCGGCAGCCAGTCCACCGCCGCCACGGCGCGCAGTTGGCGGTTGACCCGGGCGAAGATGGCGATGCCATCCCACGTGTAGTGGTAGTGCCGGGCGGCCAGAATCACCGGCCCGTGCTGCGGGATGTGTTCCATGCCGCTGGCGCGCACCGTGATACGGCGCAGGCCGAGCCGGCAGAGTGTGCGAATGGTGAGCCAGGCGGCCTGTGGCATGAGGTTGCGGGTATCCGGGGCCACCTGCCGTCCTGCGTCCTGCTGGTTCAGGCGGGCTGCGCCAGGCGCACCCGCTGGCGTCCGCCCGGCGGACGCGTTGCTTAGGCTAGTATCTCCGGCCCGGCGCGCGCAGTCCACGCGCACTGGAGGACGGCGTCAGCGGGAGGGCGATGCCTGCAGCGCGCCGGTTTCGCGGGGTGTGCGCGTGGGCGGCGCCGGTTGGCGCAGCGCCAGCGCGGCCGGGAGCATCCCGGCGACCAGGGCGAGAATCACCGGCGGCCAGAGGCCCGCGCCGAGGCTGAGCACCATGGCGAAGATCAGATTGGCGGCGTAGACGGCGAACGGGAACCACGCGGTGGGCGCCAGCTCCGCCGCCGTCATGTTCTGCCGCCAGAGCAGGCGCGCCAGACCCATGTACAGCAGGCCGGTCACCGACCAGCCGACGAGGTTCTGGATCGGCATGCCGAAGTAGGGCCCGGTCTCGTGCCAGGTCCAGAACTGCACGCGCAGGCTGGGATCGGCCATGGCGGGATCGAGCACCAGATCCCAGGCGGTGAGCAGCCAGACTCCGCCGAACAGCGCCCAGAAGGTGAGACGCCCGCGCAGGCGGCTGGCGAGGAGCGTGCCGAGCATGTATGCGGCCAGCCCGAGGTAGAACCAGGAGAGCGGGATGGTGAACGGCACGCGGCCCATCACCTTGTAGCCGAGGAAATCGGTGTAGGCGTAATTGCCGAAGGGCCAGCCGGTGCCAGTGCCGATCAGCTCGGAGGTGAGCGAGAGCAGGAACGAGGCGGCGAAGAAGATGAGGGTGCGCCGTTTGCCGATGGTCACCCAGGCGTAGGCGAACATGGCGGCGGCGCCGAACAGGATGTGGCTGGCGCCGCCGTAGGCCATGCCAAAATCGAAGACCTGCACGGCGCGCGGATCGCCGGCCCACCACTGCGGGTTCGGCAGGGCGATGAGCAGCCCGGCTAGCCCGAAGGCGAGCGCCGCGAGATGCCCGATGAGCAGGATGCGCGCGATCTTCATGTCATGCTCCAGATATCGGCGGTGTCCGGGACGAGCGGGCGGCCCCGCCACGTGTGCTGGCGTTGCAGGGCGCTCTGCCAGAGGCGGAGCGCGACGGGGAAATCGGCGAGCGGCGAAAGCCAGTAGGTGGGCGCTGGGTGATCGTACGCGCGCCGTGTGCCAGCGAGGACGCCGAGCCGCATGGCAAGGAGGGCGAGTTGGAGGGGGATGAGAGGGCGGCTGCGGGAGGCGCCGACCCGCAGGAGGCCCTCACCCCAACCCCCCTCCCTGCGTCCATGCGCTGGAGAGGGGCTTTTGCCCCGGGTGTTCGCCCCACGATTGGCATGGCTGCGCCAAAAGCGCGCCACGCCGCCGCAGACTGGCTCCTCTCTCCCGCGCATGGACGCAGGGAGCGGGGATGGGGGTGGGGGCTTTCGTGCCGAGGAAAGCACTATCGCCGCCAGCACCGCCAGCGGCAGCCCCTGCGCCAGCGTCACTTCGGCCAGGCCGGACCACCCGGCGGCGCCGGAATAGCGGTCCCGTAGCGGCAGGGAGCGCGGCCAGTTGCGCCACGTCTCGCGCCACGAGCCGTACATGGCGGTCTGCGCCAGATCGCCCGCCTCGTAGAAGCCGGTCAGGAAGCCAGCCTGCGCCAGCGCCCGGGCGATGGTCACATCCTCGCAGCGCGAGGCGCGGGCCAGCGTGAACCCGCCGATGCGCTCCAGCGCCTCTCGCCGGTAGAGCGAGCACTGACCGTTGGCCTGCACCTCGTCCGTCAACCATGTTGCATGGCCGGGGATGCCGAAGCGGTAGACGAGCGTGGTCAGCAGCGCCGGGTGGAGGACGGCGTCGCCGGCTCCGCAGACCCGCTGCCGCGTGGCGACGCCCAGCACGGCCAGCCCCGGTGGCTGCGCGTGCGCCAGCAGGGATCGCGTCAACTGCGGCTGCACGCGGACATCCGCGTCGATGGTCAGCACCCACGGTGACGACGGCGCGGCCGCCTGCAGGCCGGCCTGCAAGCCGTGTGCCTTGCCGTTCCAGTCCGCCGGCACGGGCGCGGCGTCGATGAGGCGCACCCGCAGATCGCGCTCGGCGAACTGGCGCGCCAGTCCCGGCGTGCCATCGGTGGAGCCGCCATCCACCACCAGAATCTCCGCCACCTCGTCTGGCTGCGCGATCAGGGCAGAGAGGCACGGCGCGAGGCGGTCTCGCTCATTCAGCACCGGCACGATGACGCTGACCCGCTCGCCGGGCGCCGGTTCGCTCACTGGCGTGATACGCGAGCCGCGCGCGGTGCGCAGCAGGCGCGCCGCCACGCGCAGCCCGGCGACGGCCTGCGCGAACGCGAAGATCAGCAGGAGGGCGCGGCCAAGGCGGGTCATGGGGCGATGGTCCGGGTGGCTTGAGCAGACACGCGCCATGCCAAGCGGTTTAGGAGGTGGAGGAGATCATGGGGCTTCGCGCCCTTGCCGCTCGAGGCTAAAGACCTCGAGCTACCCCCACGGAAGGACCCTGAAGAACCCTGAGAGAGCGGGCGGGTGGTATGCGGATTCGACGGAGCGGCTCCGCTGGCGCAGTGTAGTCGCGCCGTTGAACGGTGCGACAACGCGCTATTGACGCAGTTGCCGCGCATTTCGGAAGACGTGGCCGTCTCCGGCAGGTCGTCGAATTCCGAGCGCAGTCGAGAACGCTCGGTGTGAATTGGCTCTGGCAAGGCCCAAATGCCCTGAGAAGCCCTCACCCCAACCCCTCTCCCGATGCGCGGGAGAGGGGCTTTCATCCCAAATGATGACGCCCGCTGCCACGAGGTTGCCCCTTTGGGCAACGGCGTCGCTGACTGGCTCCCCTCTCCCGCGCATCGGGAGGGGGGCTGGGGGTGAGGGCTTCTTCGGGGTTTCGGG
>JASGGF010000313.1:0-6495 GCA_047605145.1 Thermomicrobiales bacterium
TTGAGACGGTGTATCAGGATCTGGCGCTGGCTCCCGCGCTTGATATCTCGGAGAACATCTTTCTGGGCCGCGAGATCCGGCGAAGCGGTCCGCTGGGCTCAATCTTCCGCATGCTCGACAAGAAGCGCATGAAGGACGAGTCGACGGCGCACATGCAGGATCTGAAGATCGGCATCCGCTCCATGAGCCAGGCCGTGGAAACGCTGTCCGGTGGGCAGCGGCAGGGCGTGGCGGTGGCGCGCAGCGCGGCCTTTGCCCGGCACGTGGTGATCATGGACGAGCCGACGGCGGCGCTGGGCGTGAAGGAATCGCACATGGTGCTGGACTTGATCCGGCAGGTGCGGGACCGTGGGCTGCCGGTGATCCTGATCAGCCACAACATGCCGCAGGTGTTCGAAGTCGCGGACCGCGTGCACATTCAGCGGCTGGGCAAGCGGGTGGCCGTAATTGAGCCGCGCAACTTCCAGATGTCCGACGCGGTGGCGATCATGACGGGCGCGATGGTGGGAGAGCGGGTGCTCAGCCACTAGCACAGGCATAATTCCTGACCCTCGCGCGGAACAGGACCTCGACTTTCGCCTTCTGAGCGCCGATGACGAGATCCTTCGACTTCGCTCGGGATGTCACGACGGTTGCGCCGGGCGGCCCTCACAGTAACCCCGCTCCCGAGCATCGGGAGCAGGGCTTTCTAACTCAGGCGAAGGTCTGCTCGTACACCAGGGTGGACATCCGCTCGAAGCGGTCCCAGGCGAAAGTGAGGCCCGTGCCGGGAGCGTCAGTGAGCGCGTATTCGCCATCAACGGAGACGAGCGATTCTTCGGTTACGTCTTCGACGAAGTAAACGCCGCCGGGGGAGAAGTGGTCGCCCGGCAGGTCGATTTCGGCGAGGCCGTTGAAGTTCAGGTTCATGGCCTTGCCCCACGCGGAATCGAGCATGCCGCCGATCCACGTGCGCACCCCCTGCGCGCGGCAGAACTGCGCGATCTCGATGGCTTCGGTGAAGCCGGAGACACGGGGTGGCTTGATGTTGATGATCAGCCGGTCCAGCGCGCCATTCCGCTCCCAGAGCGTGGCGGCAGCTTGGGTGTCGCGCAGGGAGTGGATGCTCTCGTCAAGGCAGACCGGCGTGCGCAGGTCGCGGGCGATTTCGCTGTGGAGCACGATGTCGTCGTCGTAGAGCGGCTGTTCGATCAGGAGCAGGTCGAGGTCATCCAATGCCTGCAGCCGCTGCCAGTTCTGCATGGTGTAGGCGGAGTTCGCGTCCACCTGCAGCAGATGATCGGGGAAGCGCTCGCGCAGCGCGCGGGCTGGCTCCTCATCGAAGCCGGGCCAGATCTTGACCTTGAAGCGCTGGTACCCGAGGCTGGCCGCCTGATCCGCGAGGCGCAACACGTCGGCGATGGTCTTGCCGCCGATGCTGACCCCAACCGGGAAGGTGCGCTGCGCGCCGCCCCACATCTGCCACAGCGGCGCGTGCGCCCGCTGGCTGGCGATGTCCCACATGGCGGCTTCGACGCCGCTGCGGGCGAAGACCGCGCCCTTGATCCACGCGCAACTCTGGAGCAGCTGGTCGATGGTCTCGATGCCGCCGTGCTGGCGCTGCCAGTCGGCCATGCTGGGCACGATGAAGTGCGACAGCGAGGTAAAGACGGCGGGAGCATCGACTTCGGCCTTGTAAGCGGGATCACGAAGGGTTGGGACTTCGCCGACGCCGCGAAGGCCATCCGACGTTTCGACGACGACGAAGGGACGGTCGAGCGTCTCATACGTGCCGAACGAGGTGGTGAAGGGCGCGCGCAAGTGCAGTGGCGTCTGATAGACGGCGACGCGGGAAATAGGCACGGTTGGTGTGGTCCTTTCGCTCAGGCGTGTCCGCCGCGCCGGCGAAGGACATACCAGTTCTCGCGGTCGTTCGGCACGGCTTCGTCGCTGGCGAAGGCCACGACATCATAGGCGCCGTACCGCACATCGATGCCGATGTCGATAGGAGACGGGTTCTCCATCGCGGGGACCCGGGCGCCCTTAACGGTCATGAAGGGGAGCAGCGCGGCGCGCATCTCATTCCGCCACGCCGTAGCCCGCGCCTCATCGGCGCCCATCAGGTCGTCGATGTCGGCTGGAATGCGGTAGCGGACGAATCCCGGCGCGCTACTGGCCAGCGCTTCTGCGTTTTCGGCCGTCACCTCGGGCATGGCGCGGACGTCGTCCGGCGCGGGGCCGCGGTAGCGGGAATGGCGGACGTCGTCGAGGCGGCGGTGGGTGGCTGGCGAGGCGAGATCCCAGTGAGCGGTGAAACGGTCGCTGGGGACATCGCCGTAGAGCTCGCTGTGCAGGACGCCATATTTGTCGATCGTGAGCTCGCGAACGGTGGCGCCGAGTTTTTCGATGTTCAGCCGGGCGTTGGCGCCGCGCATGGGGTCGAATGTCCAGACAGCGGAGCGGTGCCCAGTGCGCAGGGCTTCGTAGCCTTGCAGTAGCTTCAGGCGCCACCCAAGGTCTCGCACGCCGCGCATTTCCTCACGGACGCCGAGCATGTGCGAAACAAGGACGCCCGAGCGGCTCCCGGCGGCGATGGCGAACCCCAGCCAGCCATCGGCGTTGAAGCCGCGGTCTTCGCGGTAGGCGACCAGTACGGAGCCCCCGGTATCTGCCAGCACCGCGAGCATGTTCACCGGGACCAGTTCCGCTGGCGGCATGCCCCAGACCCGGGCCTGCAGATTGACGACGAGGCTGAGCGCATCGAGCGGCACGCGCTCGCCGTCCACGATGTCGTACGAGGGGCACTGCGCGTGTTGCCACGCCAGCGGGGCAAAGACCACGTTGCCGAGGCCGGCGATGGGCGTGACCCAGCCATCGCGGACCTTGCTCAATCCGAACCGCTGCGGATGGAGCGCCGTTAGCGCAAGTTCGTCATCGACGCGCTCGCGTGTGGCGCGGGCGCGATCTGGCAGGAGCGTTTCGTCTGTCATAAGGCGGCATTCTAGCAGCGTGCGCCGTGCAATTGGGGTCTTGACGCGCCGCCGAAGTGGCCATATGATCCGGCCCGTCGCGTTCATCGAAAATTCGCTGTGCATGTTGAACAGAATCAACAGCGTGAGCACTGTGCTGCAGGCGAGCCGAACGCGATATGCGACGAACTCGCGGCCGTGGATTTGCCGCGTGGCCCGCTGGCGATGGCGCCAGCACGATTCAGAGAGGAGTCGAGGATCATGGTAGATCGACGCGTGCACGAGCTCGCGCGGGCGCTGTACACGGGGCGGATGGGCCGCCGTGAGTTCATGCAGGCCGCTGCGGCGCTGGGTGTTTCCGCTACGGCCACCAACCTGTTCCTGCGCGGCGCTGCGGCGCGGCAGGATGACATGGCCACCCCTATGCCGGACGCCGCGAAGCCGCCAGTGGTGGCTGAGCCCTGCGAGGGCGATGGCTGCCTGTGGACCGGGAAGGAACTGACCGTTCAGGTCATCGACGCCTCCGTCAAGGTTCCTTTGGACGAGGTCCGCGATGAGTTCTCTGCGGCCACCGGCGCCACGCTGACGGTGGTGGCGGATCCCATCGAAGGCGCGTTCACCAAGCTGATGGACGACGCGACGTCTGGCACCAACGCCTACGACGCCTCGATGATCGCCATGCAGTGGCTTGGTGAGCTGGCGGAAGGCGATCTGGTCTACCCGCTGGACGAGTTCTACGCGGACACCAGCGGTAAGTTCCCGGCCTACGACATCAACACCGAGCCGGATTCGCTGCGCATGCTGCGCTACTACGGCGGTCAGCAGTTCGTGGTCCCATACGACTGCGATGGTCAGGCGCTCTACTACCGCCGCGACTTGCTGAACGACCCGGAGCACGCCAAGGCATTCGAGACCGAATATGGCTACGCGATGCCGGTGCCCCCGCAGACGTGGGAGCAGCTGCGCGATATTGCCGTGTACTTCAACGGCAAGCCGAACGGCATCGACGGCCAGCCGGTCAGCGGCATCTCCCTCCACCTCAAGGTGGGCGGTCAGGGCATGTACCACTACGCGTCGCTTTCGGCGCCGTACGTGATTGGCCCGAACAACCCGCAGCACTACTGGTTCAACCCGGACGACATGACCCCGCTGTGCACCAGCGCGGGCCACGTGCAGGCCGCCAATCTCCTGAAGGAAATCTTCGGCCTTGGCCCCGAGGCGATGGCCGGGTGGGCGCTCGGCGAGGCGTGGGACTACTTCCTGAACGGGAACGCGGTCTTCACGTACTCGTGGGGCGATGTGACGCCGCTGGCGATCGAGCAGGGCAAGCCGACCGTCGGCCTGCTCGGCTGCGCGCCGCTGCCGGGCTCCATGGGCTACACCAACGCGCTCACCGGCGAAGCGAACACGGTCGAGGAGCCGAACATCGTCGGCAATACGACGGGCGGTTCGTGGTCCGGCGTGGTCATGAAGGGCTCGGATGTGCCCGATCTGGCCTACTACCTGCTGGCCCTGCTAGCGACCGAGCCGAAGCAGCGCTTCTTCGCGGCGCGCGGCACGGACGGCGTGGACCCGGGCCGCAGCTACCAGATTCCGGAGCCGAATGGCACCGGTAATATCGATGACTACCTGGCGCTGGGCTGGGACGCGGAGGACGCCAACGAGTACACGCTGGCGTTCTTCAAGACGTTCGATAACCCGCTGCAGTTGCCGTACCTGCGCATCCCGGGCGCTGAGCGGTACTGGTCCGGGCTGGACATCCGCCTCTCCGAGTTCTTCACCGGCCAGGTGGCCACCGCCGAAGAGGCGCTGGCGAACGTGGCGGCGGACTGGGAAGAGACCACGGAGGGTCTCGACCGCGAACTGCAGCTGGCGTCGTACCGCACGTCGCTCGGCCTCGAGTAACCACGTCGCATTCGGTCTGAAGAGCCGGCCCCTGCGGGCCGGCTCTTCGCCACCGTTGCGTGTCCGCAACTCACGGGAGCGGTGATGTCGCACGTAGAAACGGCGATGCCGCCAGGCGCCGGGCCGGCAGCATCGCTGCGCTCGCCGGCGCCGGGCACGCAGCGCCAAACCACGATTCCCAAGATCGTCGTTCTGGCGCTCATGGTGGTGGGCCTGATCCTGGCCAACATGATGGCGGCCATCTCCAGCGAAGGCGGTGGCATTCCCCTGAGCGAGGTCGCAGCGGCGATCACGAAAGAGGGGAACGGCTGGGTCATGACCCTGACCTGGATGGCCGGAGTGATTGCCGCGCTGGCGGTGCTGGTCTTCCCGGTGGAGGAGCGTTTCATCCAGACGGTCGCCATTTCGCTGGGCAGCCTGCTGGTCCTGATGCTGCCCGTGTATGTGTCGCAGAACTTGACGAAGATCGAGAGTTCGGGTCTGGCGCTTGGTCCGGGGCTGATCGCGCTGGCGGTCTGCTTCGCGGCGACGGCCGTGCTGCCGTGGCTGAACCTGCTCTGGTGGAACCGGATGAAGCCGGTGCTGGGGCCAGCCTGGGAGAAGTGGATCTTTGTCGGCCCGGCCACGCTGTGGATTCTGGGCCTGACGGTGTTTCCCCTCGCGTACGCGGTGACCACGAGCCGGTACGCGTTCCGCACCGGCAAAATCGTCAAGGATGTCGGCTGGGGCAACTACCGCAAGCTGTTCAACGACGTGCTGTTCGACCCGGCCACGCGGGGTCAGGCCATCCTCCACACGGTGCTGGTCGGGGTGGCGGCCGTTGCGGCAGTGCTGGTGATCGGCACGATCATCGGCGTGCTGACGGACCGGGGCGACGTGCAGACCTCGCTGCGGGGCTCGCTGAAGTGGGCGCCGCTGGTGGCGGTTCCCGCGTTGCTGCTGTCGCTGACCGGTGATCCGAACGCGCTGCCCAGCTTCTTCGGCAGGCCGTTGCCCACGTTCAACGTCTTCGACAAGGACGTGTCCTTCACCCTGTCGATTACGTACATCTTCGTGGCCGGCGCCGTCATCTGCGAGATGGTGCTCGGGTTCCTGTTCGCGCTGCTGTTCAACCGCGAGATGCGCGGGCGCTCGGTCTTGCGCACGATTATCACGCTGCCGATCTTCGCGACGCCTGTGGCAATCGGGTTTCTGGGGCGCACCATCTTCTACGAGGGCGGCGGACCGGTGAACTCGTTTCTGCAACTGTTCGAGGTGACACCGCCGCCGTGGCTGTCCAACCCGACGTGGGCGCGCGTGACTACGATCATCACAGATGTCTGGGAATGGACGCCGCTGGTGTTCATCATCGCGCTGGCTGGCCTGCAGGGCCTGCCGCAGGATGTCACCGAGGCCTCGGCAGTCGATGGCGCGGGCTGGTGGGCGACGCTGCGGTACATCACGCTGCCGCTGATGGCCCCGATCCTGTGGCTCATCCTGCTGCTGCGGACGGTGGACGCCTTCAAGGTGTTCGACCTCGTGGTGGCCATGACGCTCGGCGGGCCGGGACAGGCCACGCGGTACTACTCGTTCTTCAACTACCAGACGGCGAGAAAACAGTTCTTCTATGGTGAAGCGGCCGCGCAGGCGTTTCTGCTGCTCA
>JASGGF010000314.1:0-6486 GCA_047605145.1 Thermomicrobiales bacterium
AAACCCCTCTCCCTTCGCAAAGGGAGAGGGGCTTTTCGTTGCGCGCCGGGGCTACCCGACCTTGGTGATGACCGGGAGCTTCCACGCGCCGTCGAGGGCGGCCTGCTCCGGCCAGTAGAGGCGCAGGTAGACGCTGAAGGCGCTGTCGCCGGTGGGCAGCCAGTTGGCCTCCCGCTCCGGGCCGGGGTTCTCCGCCTGCAGGTAGACATCCAGCGCGCCGCCGGGGCTCATGGCCAGCTTGTCGTTGCCGCGCAGGGCGTAGCGGTTCAGCGGGTTGGCGATCAGCAGGCTCTTGTCGTTGTACGCCGTCAGCGACCAAAACCCCTTGACCGGCGGCAGGGTGTCGAAGTGGATGACGTACTTGTTCTTGCCATCGAGCGGGTCGCCGGCGGAGTCGGTGAAGGCGGCCGGGTAGATGGCGTCCTCACTGAGGTTGGCGCCGAGGCCGATGAGGGCCACGTAGGAGCGCAGCAGGTAGTCCGTGCCGTAGTCGCCGAGCCCGACGCTGTAGAGCCAGCCGTCAACGTTCTTGACGGTGCCGGGGCCATCCTTCTTCAGGGATGCCAGCCCTGCCGCCGGGGCCGCCTTCAGCGCGGTCTGAATCTCCGGCGCGAGGGAGGCGAAGTCGAACGGCTGACCAGCCACGATACCCAGATCGGCCATGCGCGAGAGCGTGGGGGCGTCCGCCGGGTACGGCGAGTTGGCGGGCAGCAGCTTCGCCAGCTCCGCGAAGTAGGTCTCGGCGTCCATCTCGTTGACCTGGTCCACCGGAGCGGTATTCGCGATGTCCGGGTTGACCGTGCCAGCCGGCGGGGTATAGGCCTTGCCGTACTCCGCCAGTGGGGTCAGTTTGAGCTGGTCCTGGATCGCGTGGACCGCGTCCAGATCTTCCTTGCTGCCATCGCAGTAGATGCGGCCGATCAGCCAGGTCAGGTTGGTGGAGACGCGCAGGCCGATGGTGGAATCGGGCAGCGTGATGCCCGCCGGGACCTCGCCGTCCCAATCTGGCCCGGCGATAACCAGCGTGCCGGCGTGCTGGCCATCGGTGCGGCTGCCGAAGGACACGACGTCGGTCCAGCCGTTCAGGAACGGGAAGAGGTAGTAGCGCGTGGCCATGTCTGGCCACTCGAAAACCAGCGGGCCCTGCGAGAGATCGAGGAAGGCGCTGGTGTACAGGGTGTCCACGTTCGGCGCGACGACGGCGGTGAAAGAGGCGTCGGGGAATTCGCGCTTGTTGGACATCTGGTTGTAGGGCGCCTTGTCGCCGTTCGGGGCCGCGACGTTGGTGAGCACGTCGGCGGAGATGCCCATGTTGAGCAGCGCGTAGCCGTACATCCACGCCTCGATGGCCGCCTCGGCGGCATCCGGCGTCTGGGCGGCGCTGGCGGGGGCGGGCAGCAGCGACAGGCCGCTGGCCTGCGCAGCCAGGAGGCCGGCGCCAGCGGCGCTGGCCTGCAGCAGGCGGCGGCGGGACAGATTCCGCTGGTGACGTAGGGTATTCGCCATGTTGTTCAGTCTCCTGATCCGATTCGCCATCCTGGGGCAGCGGCGCGCGGCGGTTCGCGGTCGCCAGCCTCGATGCTTCACACAGTACGGCGCAGCCAGACGAAACTCATGGCCCATTTCGGCGCATTTTTCGGGTCACGCGGCAGATACACGACCGCCCCGCGCTGATGCATCAGCGCGGGGCGGCAGGTGTCGGCACGCGGGCGAGCGTTACATCGCCTGAATGAGCAGCCGCTGCAGCACCTGGATCAGCAGGATAGCCACGATGAACGAGATATCGATCATGCCGATGGGCGGGATCACCCGGCGCAACGGCGCGATGAGCGGATCGGTGACATCGGCCAGGATGCGGCTGATGGCCCATTGCCCGCGCGGGTCAACCCACGAGAGCAGGGCGCGGCCAATGAGGGCGAACATGAGGATATTGAGCAACTGCACCAGTATGCGCAGGATGTCGTCTGCCAATGGGTGTCCTTTCAGGGAAGACCGGGTCTCCCAATCATAACGGCAGGCGGCGAAATCCGATCCATCCCGCACACAGGCAGGGCGCCGGCGCCACGGCGCGGCTAGTAGAAGTATTCCTCCACCGGCACGGCGGCGGCGTAGGCGAGCCGGCGCACGTAGGGCGGCGGCAGCTCCCAATACTTGGCGGCGGCCAGCACCGCGGTGGCGTCGGCGGCGTCCGGCGTCGGAACCAGCACCGCGAGCGTTGCGCCCTCGTCGGTGGTCACGACGCGCGCTTCGCCGGGCTCGGCCGCATCAGCGCCAGTTTCCACCACAATGCCCCACGCCGCGTAGGCCGGGGCGTCCGGCGCGAAGACGGGGCCTTGCGGCCGGGCGGTGAGCCGGGCGCGGGCCACGAAGCGCGCCGCCGGCCACGCCGCGCGCACACGCGAGGGCTGCATTTCCGCCCCCTGCAAAAAGACCAGCACGGATTCGTTCTCCAGCACGATGACTCAGGATGCCACGCTGCGGCAAGCGTGACGCATGGCGGGCCTGCTGGCAAGCGGCTACGCAGACTGCCGGGCGAAGCGACCTCAGTGCAGGCGGAGGCCGGGCACCCGCGCGAAGTGGCGGGCGTTGCGGGAGACAAGGGTGAGGTCGTGCTCCAGCGCGGTGGCGGCGATGAGCAGGTCCATGTCCGCAAGGGGGCGGCCCTGCCGGCGCAGGGTGGCGCGGATCTCGGCAAAGCGCACGGCGACATTTTCCGTTACGGGCAATGCGGTGAATTGAGCAAGGAACCGCTCAATGCGGGCGAGCGCCATCTCTGGATCTGGCGCTCCGAATGCGCCTTCACATACTTCGGCAACCGAGATCGTGCTGATCGCGGGGCTGCCACCTGCGAGCCCTTCAAGCAACAGCAGCGCCGGAGCCCGTCCGCCAAAGGCATCAATGAGCCAGTCGGAATCAATGAGATAGATCACGGGGCAGACGGAGTCCGGCTACCCTCTTCCCGCCAGCGATAGATATTCTCGATCATCTCGTCAGCCTGCTCCGGCGTGAATACGCCGGCGACCTCGCGCAGCGCCGCCCGAAACTCCTCCGGGTCGTATGTGGCCGCTGGGGGCTCAAGCGCTGTGTGATCACGGACAACCCGGAACTGCCGCCTGCCGCGCACAAGCGTGATCGGCGCATTCGGGTTCGCGTCCAGCGCGCGCGCCAGTTCCGAATCGTCGTCGAGGGTGATGGTGATGGAGGTGGTCGTGGCAGTCATGGGTGGGGGTCTCCTTTGCGGTGAGTTTAGCACCGCGATCCATCGCCAACTCTGGCCGCTGGCGTGCTACAGCGGCGGAAAACTGAGGCCACGCAGGGGCGGCTCCACGGGGGCGCAGCGGGCCATGAGGAGGACGCCGAAGCGGCCGAGGCTGCCGGGATCGATGAGGCGGAGGACGGCGGCCTGCGCCGCCATGTACTCCTCCATGATGGTCTCCGGGTCCTGCCCCAGCGCCAGCATCAGGTCGCCCATGTGGAGACTGGTGAGGAAGGCGGCTTGCGTCGTTTGCCCGGCGAAGGTGAGGCCAGCGGCTTCTCCGGCCTCGCGCAGCGCGCTGAAGTCCACGTGCGCGGTGAGGTCCTGCTCGCCAACGTGGCCGAAGGGGTCGTCGGTGACGGTGTGGGCGCGGTAAGCGCGCACGGTGCCTTCGAGGCGGTGATCGCGGTAGAGCTGGGGGGCCGGGTAGCCGTAGTCGATGAGGATCACGTAGCCGCGCTGGAGGCGAGAGACGGCCTCGGTGAACCACGCGGTGGTGGCCGGGCTGATCTCGATGCGGTCGCCATCGTGCAGCGCGATGCCGTGGCGCGCCAGCATGGCCGCGGGCGAAGCGGCGGTGGCCTCGGGGGAGAGCTCGCCGATGGCTTCGGCAAAGCCCGCGCCGTCCCACGTCACCCAGCCCTCGCGCAGGGCGCCGTCCTGCCAGAGGAGGCGGTGCACCGGGAAGGCATCCGCCACCTCGTTGCCGAGGATGACGCCGGTCATCGGCGCGGCGTCAGCAGGATCGAGGCCGCGCACCACGTCGCTCAGCCCCTCGCTGGCGAACGCCGCGAGCCCTTCGGCCAGCCGCTGGGGGTTCTGCTCCACCAGCTCATAGGTGAGGGCGCTCAGGCAAGCGGGGGCCTCGCGCTGCAGGCCGCCGATGATGTCCCACGCCAGCCCGCCAATGCCGGGGCCGTATTCGCGCACGGTGAATGGCAGCGGCTGCCCCAGCCGCTGCCAGCACTCCGCGATCTGGCGGGCGATGGTGATGCCGAAGAAGGGGTGCGCTTCGGGCGCGGTCAGGAAATCGCCGGGGCGGCCCGGGCGGCGTTGCGCCGCCCGGTAGTAGCCCCACTGCGGGTGGTACAGCGCCTGCTGCATGAAGTGCGCAAACGTGATGCGCCCGCCCTGCGCCGCGATATCGGCGCGGATGGCGTCAATCAGCTGAGGGTTGCCGGTCGCGGTCGTCACGCCGGCCAGTGTAGCCAGCGGTGGCGTTACGGGGCCGGTGTGGCGGCTCCGGTGATCTGCGCCATCATCTCCGGCAGGTCGTAGTAGTCACGCTCTTCGTGGATCAGGCCGTCCTGCAGCTCCAGCACGGCGGCGCCCTTGAAGGTCACCTCGCGGCCGGTGGCCTGCTGCTTGCCGCTGAAGGTCCACTCCACCACAGCCCACTCCTCGCCGGCAAAGCCATCCGTTACCTCGAGGCGCACGTCGCTGTCGGTGGCGAAGAGGGCCGTGGCCATCGCCTCGATGGCGTCGCGACCATCGGAGGTCGTGGCCGTGGGGACGTCGATGCGCACGGCGTCCTCAGTGTAGAGCGCGGCCACCTGCGCCGCGTCCCCGGAGGACCACGCGGCGCCGTACGCCTCCAATATCGAGGTGGGCGCCGCCGGGGTGGCGTCCTGCGCCAGCGCGCCCGCCACGCTCACGAGCAGAACGGCCAGCACGCCGGTCACAGTTGCACGGAGCCGCGTCAGCATCATGTTCTCCCATTGTTTTCCGTCCAATTGGTTCGGTAGCTGTTCCAGCATACCGTTGCCGGCGCTACTGTCAATGCGGCCCGCGCGGTCTCCTACAGCGCCTCTCCGGAGGACGCGCTGACCATTAGGCCCGAGATGTTCACCGCCTCGAAATCGCTGCCGTGAATGCCGTTCTGGAGTTCGTGCAGGTCATCGTTGTCCCAGCGGTCGTCCGGCGCTCCGGAGAGGTACCAGTTGCTGCCGTTATCGGCGAGGACCATGCCGTAGGTCTTCAGCGCCTGCAGGATAATCTGGTTGGTGGGCGAGAACGTGGCAATGTTGACGCTTGATTTGAGGCGGAAGCGCTGGCCCATCGGCGGCGCGGCGGCATCGCCGGTTGACCCGGCCTGATGCGTGGCGGGCCAGACGTAGCTGGTGCGCGTACGGGCGGCGGTGAAGCGCAGGGCGTGATCGATCACCCCGGCCACGATCTCCTCGTAGCGCACCAGACCGGGCAGAATCGGGAAGCCGGCGGCGTCGGCGCTGGTCCAGCCGGCGGGGCGCAAGGCGTTTGACCGGAGATCGAACACCGCGCCGGTCGAGGCGACCCAACTGCCATTGGCTTGCTGGCGGGCGTCGTACAGCTCGTAGAGCATGCAGCTCCCCTCCTGCACCACCAGCACGTGGCGGTCGCCATCGCTGCAGGAGCCGCCCTCCACCGGAGCATCGGGCGGGACGGGGTACGGGCCGGGGTCGCTTTCTTCCGGCCAGCCGTCAAACGACACCGCGACCATCGGCTGGCCCGCCGGCACACGCACGAAGGGGATGCCGAATGGTCTCCCCTCGTACAGGCCAGCGCCGAAATCGGGGTGCAGGCCGGCGTTGCCGATACTGGCGACGTATGGCGCCGAGTTCGCATCGACGGGCGCCGTGTCCACCCTGGCGTTCCAGATGTTGTTGGCGGGCAGGATGGGGCAGGCCGCCGGGGTTTGACCGCAAGTAGAGCTGACGCACCCAAGCGTGCAGGGGAGGTCCCCGCCGCCACCATTGCCGCCGTTGCCGTTCCCGCCGCCGTTCTTGTTCCGGTTCTTGCGCTTCTTCTTCTTCTTTCGTTTCCGCTTTGCTTCGACCTCGAACGCGGCGGATCCGCCCATGAGCGTGGCCAAACCACTGGCAAGGCCGCCGACCAGCGAGCGGCGCGAAGGAGCAGGGTTTCCAGCACTGTCTGGCGCGCCGGTCAGCAAGAGATGGATTGATCGCAGCATTGGGGGCCTCCCGGTCATGAGCGCGCCGGCAGTTGCCGCGCTTGTGCAGTCTGTTATGAGAATTTCACCATATTTTTCAGGAAGAGAAGACTACGCATTTCCCGGAGACGCAAACCGGGGGCAACGCGAGATGCGTTGCCCCCGGCCTGTTGACGCATGGCAGTGGATGCTAGAACTCGTCCGGATTCGCCTGGCAGATATAGCGGGAGCCGCTGGCGGTGCAGGTGAAGCCGACGGCGCAGAACGGGAAGGTGTCGTCGCCATCGCCGTTCGGCGCGCC
>JASGGF010000315.1:0-6468 GCA_047605145.1 Thermomicrobiales bacterium
GCAAGGCCCGCACCTTTCCATCGGCGATCAGCGACAGCACCCCGCCATCGATGGCGTCCTGCGGCCAGCCAAACGGCGCCGCCCCAAATTGCTTGCGCAGATACAGGCCGGTGCGCGGCGTCTTCAGCATCGCCGCAATCTCGCGCGGCACGGGGTGATCCAGCGGCTGACCGGAGTAGCCAATCGCCTCCATGGGGTTCGGGTTGCCCTGGATGGCGCGGTCCACCACCTTCTCCCACCCCTTCTGGTCCGCATCGGCGAAGCGGTGGTAGCGGCGCTCGGCGGAAGCGTCCATCGCCCGCTGCACGGCCTCCGCCAGCGTCGCCTCCACCACCTCGGCGCCGCCGCCCTGAAAGATGACCGCGTGCCGCTGAATCTCCGCCAGCAGGCCATCCAGTCTGGCCCGTTCCTGCTTCGCGCGGCCATCCATGCTGGCCCGCGCCTCGATCCCCTCCGGCGTGCTGGAGACCGGGCGCGTCGCCAGCGTCTCCTGCGCGGCGCCCCACGCCGCCAGCGCCGCGCGCAGCTCCTCGCCGTTGCGGTTTGGCAGGAAGACGTGGATCAGGGCGGAATCGAGCCCCTCGCGCTGGGCGTCCTCGCGCACCGTCTTGCGCGTCACCGCCCACTCATCGCGCACCCAGACCGGGATGCCGTCGCTATCCGGCGGAGCCTCCGCGCCGTGATGCAGCGCCACGCTGCGCTTCTCCCGGCTCACGCCCTGCATCGTGGAAAGGCGCTGCAAGGCGGCCAGCCCCTTCTTCAGTTCCTCGGCGCGGTCGGAGGATATCCGCACATCATCATTGCGGATCTGGCTCTGCCGCCGCCGGAACTCCGCCTCCCACTCCTGCCCCTCGCGCGTTTGCAGACGGTACTGGCCGTCCACCGCCATCAGCAGGCCGTGATCCGCAAGATCCTTCAGCACGCGGGCGATATCGTCACGCAGGCGGCTGCTCCCCTTGCTCAGATCCTCCACCAGCAGGTCGGCGATCGTGTCGGCGGTCGCACGGAGGCCCGTTTCGCCGATCACGCCGCTCGGCAACTGGTTGATGAGGAAGACCAGCGCCAGCACCCGCGCCCGCAGTTCCCCCTCCGCGCCGCCCTCCTCGCGCTGGGCGTGGATGACGGCGTCGGTCTCGGCCAGCAGCGCGCCGGTCAGCAGCATCGAATCGCGCAGCCGCTCGAAAATGGCGTCGCCGGGGATCACCCAGCCCAGCGGCTGATCCGCCACCCGCGCCACCGCCTCGTGCGTCAGTTGCAATTGCGAGCGCAACTGCCCCCCGGCGCCCGTCTGGTCTACCGCCCGCAGCACCGCTTCCCAGAAGCGGCGGCGGCTCGGCAGCAACGGGTAATCCGCCACCAGCCACTGGTGATCGGCCACCCGCGCCGCGATGTTCGAGCCCTGCAGGTGGCGGTCGATCTCCCCCGCCTGCTCCTCCATCAGCGCCCGCACTGCCGGAATCTGGGCTGGCGTCTTCTCCAGAATGACCTTGCGCACCACCTCATCGACATCGTTCGATTTCAACTGCACGTGGATGCGGAAGCGGGCGATCAGCTTCTGCAGGTTCGGCGTCGATTGCAGCGCCGCCTGCCCGGTGCCCACGACCATCACCTGCCCGTCGAAGTCGCTCTGCAGGTGCTCGACCGTCGTCTGCACCTCCAGACTGCGCTCGCTGAAATCCCCGATGTACTGCTGCAGCTCATCCAGCACCAGCAGGGTGGCGGGCAGCTTGCGCTTGCTCCAGTCCGGGTGCGGATCGGTGGAGACGGAGGCCAGAATCTGCCGCGCCAGCCGCACCAGCTCGGCGTCGTCGATATCCGGTTTCGCCGCGAACTGCGCGCGGAACTGCGCCAGCGCGGCGGCGGGGGTTTCGCCCATCGCCGGGTGCGCGGCCAGCACTGCCGCCGCCAGATCGGTGGAGACGTAGAGATCGGTCGCCTCGTCATCGAGCGCGATGCCCTGCGCCGCCAGCGTGGCGCGCACATCGTCTTCCAGTCCCTGCCGCCGCAGCCAGAGCATGAACGTGCCGGGGCCGTAGGCGGGGGGCAGGCCGGCGGCGGCCAGCAAAATGCCCAGCACCGCCAGCCGGAAGCTCTGTGCGCCGTTGCTCAGCGTGCCGGAGGCGGTCCACAGCCCGCCGCCGCGCAGGCCGCTGGCATCCAGCTCCCGCAGGTGCGCCCGGATATCGTCCGACAGCCCGTGCACCAGCCCGCACGCCCGCGTGCCATCGGGCAGCTCCAGATCGGTCCACAGCGCCGCCAGCACCCGCGCGAAGTGCGACTTACCGGAGCCGAAGAAGCCGCTGACCCACGCCCCCGGCTGATCCCCCAGCCCCTGATTGCTCAGGAACGCGCCGAGGATGCGGTCCAGCCCGCGCTCGTACTCGCCTTCGCTGACGAAGTTGTCGAGCTCGAAGCGCAGCACCTCCCACTCCGCCTCGGAGACCGGGCGGCCCACCTTACTCACGCCCTGATTCGGAATCGGGCGGGCGGGATCCTTCAGCAGGGTGTCGCGAATAACGAGGGCGGGAACAGCCACGGGGAACACTCCTTCGTGCGGACGTGGAGACAGGCGAACGGGCGCCGGGTTACGGCGCAGTGATTGGCGCGGCGTGGTAATCCCAGCCGTCGCGGGCGTCGAACAGGCGGTAATACGATTTCTCGTCGTAGTGGCCGGGGAAGAAGACCGCCAGCCGCCCCCGGATTTCCGGGGCCACGTCGCCGATCACCTCGGAGACGCGCACCAGCCCGAAGAGCGAGCCAACCCCGGTCACCGCCACCACCGTGCCAGCGTCCACCTCCGGCGCCGTCAGCGCGGCGCGCAGGGGCGCCGCCACGCCCTCCTCGCGAAACTTGGCGAGCGCGTAGACGGCGTACTCCGGGTCCGCGAAGTACGCCTCGCGGTGGCGTTGCTGCGCCATCCAGTTAGCGAAGGCGTCGGTGAGGTCGACCTGCACCCAGTTGCGCCCGGCGGCGTCCGTGGCGGCCTTGAACTCGGAGATGCGGAAGCGCAGGCGACGCTCCTGCGCCGGATCGTAGACCACGAACCAGACCTTCTGCCCCCCCGCCAGCGAAGCATCCCACGACCGCTTGACGTGCCGGCGGTACGCCCCCACCAGCTCCTCAATGGCGCTCAAGTGTTGGCTCCCTCATGCTCCTGCTCCGGCTCCGGCAGCAGGCGCGGAAACCCAATTTCGGTCACCCCGCCGAGGCTGCGGTAATCCAGCCAGCCGCGCCGCGCCGCCTCGCGCGTCTGCTCGCGCACGAGGTGCTCCGGCGCATCCAGCAACCCCACCCAGAAGGTGCGGAACAGCGCCTCCCCGCGCGCGCCGCACAGGTAGCCCAGCGCCAACGCGTAGACCGTGGCCTCGATGGTCACTACCGGCTGGGCGCGCGTCTTGCGCAACTTGCCGCACAAGTGGCCGGATTGCTGCCAGGAGGAGGCGGCATTGCGTCCGATCTTGGCTTGCATTCCCGGGCTAAACCGGCCGGGAAACTCCGCCGCCACTGCCGCCGCCAGCATCTGCCAGCTCACCGGTTCGCCTGTGGGCGTCTCCTGCACGACCGGAACGGTCACGCGCAACAGCGGGTCCCGAGCCACCGCGCTGAGAAACGCCAGCATCGGCTGCGCCTCCGGGTTGACCTCCCACAAGGTGCGGAGAATCCGAAAGACCGGCAGATCCGGGGACAACGCGTACAACTCGCGCAACCGCCGCAGCGACCCTTTGCGGGTGGCGATGGTGCGCTTCCCCAACGCGTTGTCCTCGATAACGGCGTAGACATACGCCGGGTACGCGGCATCTGGCGAAACAGCAGTCAGCAGCGCCTGCAGCTCCCCCAGCATGATCGTGCGGCCATCGTGGGCGCCTCCGGGGCCATTGCTGAACCCGAACGGCAAGGCGGCATCGGGAACGACGTACACGCGGCTCCTCTGGCGCAGGGATCAGGCGACGTGAGAACTGCGTGAATACTAACGCAGACGGCTCCACCGGGCAGGTTCCGCCGCACGCACCGCGCCCACCGCACGCATTATCGCGTCGGGTGGCGCCGGCATTTGGCCAACTCCTCGCGCGATCCCCCCACATTCCTTCGCAAACAGTCCAAGTCGTAGTGCTTGGCGTGGCCTGGGTTCACACGCTCAAGTTCATCCGCGCCGTCCAAATGGCCATCGCTGAGGCGATCAAGGCAATTCCCAAGGTGGGCCTGATCGTGGCCCGGCGCAAAGCGATTCCTGGTCTGTCGATCACAGCCACATAGGCAGTTCTTCAGTGTTGCAGGCATCGTGCATCCTTTCCATCATCGAACGGGCCCCGATGATTGGCCCGGCTGACGCGCATCAACTCCACAAATCACGAGCGCCCCTACACTTCCAGAACCTGCGCTTCAGTCACCCCCCGCTCCCGCAGGAACGCCGCGATCTCGTCCCCCGTCGGCAGCGATTCCCGCGCGCCGGGGCGGGTGACCGCCAGCGCCCCGGCGGCGTTGGCGACCGGCAGCGCGTCCGCCAGCGAGCGGCCCCGCGCGAACTCGCTGGCGAGGGCGCCGGCGAAGGCATCACCGGCGCCAATCGTCTCCACCACTGGCACGGGCCACGTCGGCTGGTGGCGCGCCGCATCACCCTGCAGCGCCACTACGCCCTCGCCTCCCAGCGTCACGATCACCGTGGGCACGCCAAGCCGCTGCCGCAACGCCACCATGGCGCGCAACGCTCCCGCAGCGTCCGTCACCGCCTCCCCACTCAGCAACCCCGCCTCGGTCGCGTTCAGCAGCAGCACGTCAACATTCGGCCACAGGTCAGCCGGCACAACGCCCGCATCAGCGGGAACAGGTGAGGCGTTCAGAATGACCGTCAACCCTGCCGCGCGCCCCATCCGCGCGGCGCCGGCGGAGACCTCAAGCGGGATTTCGCACTGCAACAGCAGCACCGCCGATTGCGCGAAGGCCTCACGCGCCGCCGTGAGCTCCGCCTCACCCAGCCGCCAGCCCGCGCCCGGCACGATGATTGAGGCGTACTCGCCGTCCGCGCCGGTCAGCACCGGGCTGATCCCTGTGCCTTCATCCGGATCGTCAGAAAGGTGCGTCGTATCGACCCCCGCGCGCTGCAGCGCCTCCCGCAACTGCGCCCCGAAGGCATCGCGCCCCACGCGCCCGATCATGAAGGTCCGCGCGCCGTTCAGGGCCGCCTGCGCCGCCTGATTGCCCGCCTTGCCCCCGGGCGAGAGCGCCGCACGCTCCCCAACGAGGCTCTCCCCGCGCGCCGGGAGGCGGCTCGCCACGGCGACCACATCCATGTGGATGCTGCCCACCACACACACGCCCGACCGCGCCGCCCCGCTCATCATGATCCCCGCATCGCTGTGTCCAGCAGCGCCTGCACGCCAATCGCGTCATGGCGCGCCTGCAACGCCGACAGGCGCTCCCCATCCAACCGGTCCAGCGCCGCCTCCAGCGCCCGCACCCGCGCGATGTTGGCCGCGCTCTCGGCGGCGGGGGTCTCGCGCACCGGGAAGGTGTCGAAATAGATCGTGCCCCGGTAGTCGTACTGGCGCAGGGTGGCGAGCAACTCCAGCGTCTGCCACGGGTGGACGCTGCCCACCAGCAGGCCGTCATCCGCCACGCCGTAGCCGTCGTTGAGGTGCACGCCAAACAGACGCCCCGCGCGCAGGGCCAGCGCCGCCGCCATGGCTGGTTGCTCACGGGCCATCAGGGCGTGACAGAAGTCGATCTGCACCCCGAAGTTCGGCAGCCCGACATCGTGCACCGCCAACAGTGCCTCACCCATCCCCCGGACCAGCGCGGTGCGGCGCGGCTCCACCGGCTTGTACTCCACGCTGACCCGGATTGCCGGGTCGTGCGCGGCCACCCGCCGGAACCCCTCGATCTCATCGGCCCACAGCCGCTCGTAATCGACCTGAAACGGGTAATCGAAGCCGTCGTAGGCCATCCACAGGTTGACGTGCGGCACGCCGAGCCGGCCCGCCATCTCCACTGCCTCCTGCCCGAGCCGGATGGCGCGCTCCCGGGTTTCCGCGCGCGGGCTGGTGAACGCGCCGTCGAGGAAATCGTGCCCCTCATAGCGCAGGCTCAGCGCGGTCAGCGTCAGCCCTGTCTCCGCCAGTGCCGCCGCCGCCGCCGCCTCTGTCGCCCCGAGGAAGTGTTGGGGGTAGTTCATCTCTACCGCCGTCAGCCCGGGAACCTGCGCCGCCGCTCGTAGCAGGTCCACGCCCGTCGCGCCATCCCCGGCCACGGCGCGAAATGAGTTGAGGCGGGTGGCGTAGCGGTAACGGTCTGTTGGATTGGTCATGATTCCTCTTTCCCTGACGGGCGGATGGCGCGGTTTCGTGACGCCGAAGAAACCCTCACCCAATGCGCGGCTGACAAGGGAAGGGATGGCAGTTGCGGCATCTCCGGCATGTGCAGGATGAGGCGGGGCGACGAGGGCGGCACGAGCGTCGGCCGCAGCCACAGCCG
>JASGGF010000316.1:0-6384 GCA_047605145.1 Thermomicrobiales bacterium
CGGGGGAGAAGCCCACCAGCTGGCCCACCTCGGTGGATGGCCGACCTTCCGCGACCAGCCGCACCGCCAGTACGCGCACCCGGTCGCGAGCGGGCACGGTGCGTTCGCGCTGACGCAAGTCCTCCAGGCTCAGATGTGGGACAACGGACAAGCTGCGGGGCATGCGACATCCTCCTCACGACGCATCCCCGCAGCATACACAATGGGTTCACAAAGATTCCGTATGAGTTGGGGGTGCGCGGTCCCTCGCTGCGGCATCGGGACGACATTGGAGGTGGGGGCGGCCACGATGCCGTACGATGACCCGGTGTCGCCTCATAACAAGTAAGGTGGCTTGACGCGATGGGGGCGATGATGGCCGATCCTGAGAGCAATACGCACGGCGTCGTGCCGCAGCCCGACGATGGCACTGGCGGAGACGCCGCCTGCTGGGCCCATCTGCTCACGGATGATGCCGCCGGGGGCGCGCTCCCGGCTCGCGCCATCGTGACCGCTGATCTTGCCGCGCTGGCGGCGGCGGCGCGCACCGCCGTGCCGTGGTCCACCCAGAGCGCAGATCTCAGCGTCAACCTGCTCAGCTTCGCGGCGGGCGATGGCGTCGCGCCGCACGTCAATAGCGAGGTCGATGTGCTGTTGGTGGGCGTGGCCGGGGAGGGCGTTGTCAGCGTTGACGATGCCACAATCCCGTTGGCGCCCGGAGGGCTCATCCTGATTCCGGCGGGCAGCCGCCGGGAGATTCGGGCGCAGAGTTTGCGGTTCGCGTACCTGAGTTGCCACCGCACGCGCAGCGGCTTGCTCACGTTGCAGGCATTATCACGAGAGGGCCACGATGCCGGTTGAGTTTCGAACGTCGCCGGAACTGGCGCCGCCGCCCGGGTACGCGCATGTCGCCATCGCGACTGGCCACCGGCTGGTGGTGACGGCGGGCGGCGTGCCGCTCGATTCCACCGGCGCACTGGTGGGCGAGGGGGACGTGCCGGCCCAGACGCGGCAGGTGATCGCCAACCTGCTGACGCAACTGGAGCTCGCCGGCGCCGGCCCGGAGGACGTGCTGAAGACCACGGTGTACGTGGTTGCCACCGACAACGCGGCGCTGGTTGCAGCGTGGGACGTGGTGCAGGAATCGCCATTGGCGCGCGCCGCTAGCACGCTGCTGGGTGTCGCCAGCCTTGGTTACACCGGGCAACTGGTCGAGATCGAGGCGATTGCGGCAATCTCCTGAGAAATGTTGCATCATATGCAAAAGATTTGCATTGATCACCGGAAAGGGGTGTTCTCGAACATGGGTGGTGTGGAACTTCGCGCGGCGCGGCTCTTCAACAAGGAAACCGGCAACGCGTTCATCACGGCGTTCGATCACGGCAGCACCGTCGGGCCGCGCGCCGGATCCGAGGACGCCGTGGCCGTCATCGAGCGCATCATTGGCGGTGGGCCGGATGGCATCCTGATGGCGCCCGGCATCATGAAGCAGGCGGCCCACCTGTTCGGCTTTCGCGGCGCGCCCGCGCCCATCGTGCGCGGCGACTGGATCTTCAACCACGATTCCATGAAGGCGCTGCCCACGCGGCTGCAGGACACCGCGCAGGGCGAGCACTACCGCGTGATCTGCACGCCGGAAGTGGCGCTGAACATGGGCGCCGAGGCGCTGACCATGTTCCTCATCGTCGGCACGGAGGATGGCCGCGAGTTCGCCGACAACGTGCGCGAGCTGGCGATGACCATCGAGGCCGCCAACGCCATCGGCCTGCCGGTGATCGTGGAATCGGTGTTGTGGGGCATGCGCATGGATGACCAGCGGGACGCCGAGCTGCTGGCGCTGGCCGCCCGCATGTCCGCCGAGCTGGGCGCGGACATCATCAAGACCACCTTCACCGGCGACACCGAAACGATGCGGCAGGTGGTGAACGGCTGCCCGGTGCCGGTGCTGGTGCTGGGCGGCGTGCGCGCCGCAACCCCGGAGCCGGTGCTGGAGGCCACGCGGGCCGCGCTGGCCGCTGGCGCCAAGGGAGCGGTCTACGGCCGCAACGTCTGGCAGGCCGACGACCCGGTGGCGATGTGCCGCCTGCTGCGCGGCGTCATTCACGGCGAGCCGGCTTAACGCCGGAACTGTCGCCAGAATTCGCGATGGAACGAAGGGGCCGGGTGGGGAGCCACGCGGCTCCTTCGCGTCTGCGGGAGTTCACTCAGGGGATGTCGTCAGCGATTTTGCGGTATGCAGGGCAAGAGATATTCCGCTCTCTGCAAGATCGTGCGTCTGGCACAAAGACGTGGCGGCGCCAATAAGGCACGATAGACGCAGGCAAGTTGCAGGATGGGCGAGCCGTGACGCGCGTTGCACGGCGACGTGAGAACAGGGAGTGCGCCGGGCATGAAGCTGCGGATCATCACGCCGATCACTACGGTGGGGTTTGCCTCGATCGATCCGTTTCTGCCGCTGGTGCGCAGTGACACCGAACTGAGCCACGTCCAGATCGAACACGGCCCGGCTTCCATCGAGTCCGATTATGACGAGATGCTGGCTACGCCGGCCACGGTGGCCGCCATCGTCGAGGCCGAGCGCGACGGCATGGACGCGGTGATCATCAACTGCATGGGCGATCCCGGCATGCAGGCCGGGCGCGAGGCCGTGCGGATGCCGGTCATTGGCCCCTGCGAAGCGACGATGCACATCGCGGCCATGCTCGGCCACACCTTCAGCGTGATCACGGTCCTGAAATCCCTGCGGCGCTCCTTTGAGAACCACGCGAAGATCTACGGCCTGCAGGACAAGCTGGCCTCCGTGCGCGCCGTCGAAATCCCGGTGCTGGCGCTGGAAGATGATTTCGGCCAACTGGTGCAGGCGCTGGCCGACGAGGCGCAGCTGGCCATCGAGGAAGACGGCGCGCACGTCATGCTCTTCGGCTGCACCGGCATGATCGGCGCGGCGCAGGCGGTGGAGGAGGAGCTGGCCCGGCGCGGCTACCCCGATGTGCCAGTGATCGACTCCATGGTCTGGGCGGTCAAGCTGGCGGAGGCGGTGGCCGATATGGGCCTCGTCCACAGCAAACTCAGCTGGCCGTTTCCGCCGGAGAAGGCGATTGCCGGCTACGAGTTCCTGCCCCGGCAACTGGTGGAAGTGCGCTAGCTGCCGTCCACTGCGGAAGGGGATCAGGACGTGGCAACGACGGCAGCAACAGCATCACCGGCGGCGGCAGGGCGCGGCAGCGCTCGCCCGCGCGATCTGCGCGCCAACCGCACCGTGCTGTTGATCATCCCGGCGGCCTTCATCTTCATCGTCTTCTTCGTGCTGCCGGTGGCGGTATTGATGGCGATGGCCTTCAACCCCTCGGAGGTCGGGCTGGTCAGCTTCAGCCTAAACGATCTGACGCTGGAAACCTTCGCCCGCTTCTTCCAGAAGCAACTCTACTGGGGGTCGCTGCTACGCTCCATCTGGATCGCGGTGGTGGCGGCGGCAGTCGCCCTGCTGTTGGGCTACCCGCTGGCGTACGTGGTCGCCAAGGAGCAGCGGCCCGGCCGCGCCAACCTGTACATGATCCTGATTCTGGCTTCCATGCAGCTCGATCTCATCATCCGCATGTACGGCTTCATGATCCTGCTGGGCGATCAGGGCCTGATCAACAACGCGCTGATGCGCAGCGGGCTTGTTTCCAGCCCGCTGCCGCTGATGTACAACCCGCTCGGCGTGCTGGTGGGCATGGTGCAGCTGGCGCTGCCTTTCATGATCCTGTCGCTGATCGGGGTGATTCAGGGGATCAACCCCTCGCTGGAGGAGGCGGCGCGGAGTCTGGGCGCCAGCCCGTGGAAGACCTTCTTCAGCATCACGTTCCCCATGTCCATGCCGGGGGTGCTGGCGGGGTCGCTGCTGGTCTTCGCCATCGCCATTGGGAGCTACGCCGTGCCGGTGCTGATGGGCGGTTGGCGGGTCATCGTGATGCCCATGCACATTTACCAGCAGGTTTCCGAGGTCGGCAACTGGCGCTTCGGCGCGGCGATCGCCTTCATCCTGTTCATGGTCAGCCTCGCGGTGGTGGCCATCTATCACCGCTACACCGAGAAGTACATGGGAGGGCTGGCATGAGCGAAGCGGGCGCCGTCGTCGCTGAGCTGATTCCCTCCGAGCCGGGTCCGGCGCCGGCCCCGCGCCGGGACGCGCCGGATGCCCCGCCTGTGCCGCTGATCTTTCGCATCATCGCGGTCATCACCTTCGTCTACCTGCTGCTGCCGGTGGTGATCGTGGTGCTGGCGGGCCTGAACTCCGGGGATTACCTCACCTTCCCGCCGGAGGGGCTCTCGCTGCGCTGGGTGCAGGCGTTCCTGACCTCCGATGTCTTCCTGCCGGCCTATCTCTTCAGCCTGCGGCTGGCCTTCTGCGTGATGGTGGTCTCGACGGTGTTCGGGACCATGGCGGCCATCTTCCTGACGCGGGTGCGCTTCCCGGGGCGCAGCTTTGTGCGCGCGTTCTTCATGGCGCCGCTGTTGTTGCCGGGGCTGGTGCTCGGTCTGGCGCTATACGTCTACTACCTGAACACGCCGGTGTTCGGGCTGGCGCGCACCTTCACCGGCATGTTGATCGGCCACCTGCTGGTGACCATGCCGTTCGTCATCGGCACGGTTTCGGCGGCGCTCTACGGCTTCGACCGCTCGCTGGAGGAAGCTGCGCGCAGTCTGGGGGCCAGCCCGCTGAAGGCGTTTACCTCCGTGACACTGCCGAACATCAAGTCCGGGATCACGGCGGGGTCGCTGTTCGCGTTCATCGTGTCGTTCGGGCAGTTCGATCTCTCGTTGATGCTGAGCACCCCCAACAACACGCCGTTGCCCTTCGCCATGTACAACTCGCTGCGCTACGAATTCGAACCCACGGCGGCGGCGGCTGGCGTGTTCGCCATCATTCTGGTCGTGCTGTCGATGGTGCTAACCTCGCGTCTCACGAATCTCTCGAAGTTCGGCGGCATCAAGTTCTCGTGAGGCCTGGCAGGGAGGCAGGCTTTGGCGCTCGCGTGACCCTGACGATTGACCGCGTCGCAATGAGGAGGACCAACCGTGATCGACCGTGATCTGGCGCTGATCGAGAAGCTGCGCACTGTCCAGATTTCCCGCCGTGGGCTGGTGGCGGCCGCCGCCGCGAGCGCGCTGGCCGCCCGGCAGGGGCTGGACGCGCGAGCGCAGGACAGCGCGCAGGTGGTGTACACCGGCGAGGTCTTCGATGCGGGCGGGGCCACCCTGCGCGTGGCGAGTTGGGGCGGCTTCTGGGAGGACGCCGAGCGCAAGCTGCTGCTCGATCAGCTCGAGAAGGATTTCAACTGCAAGGTGGAATACGACTCCGCGTGGCCGTGGTTCCCCAAGTTCATCGCGGGCGGCGTGGATGCCCCGCCCTTTGACGTGGCGAACTGGAACCTGCCGGAGCTGTTCAAGACCGCCGCAGCCGGCGCCGCGCAGGGCGGCTTCTTCGTGCCGATGGAGGAGTTGCGCGCCAACGTGCCGAACAGCGCCAACCTGTGGGACTTCGCCTACGAGTTTGGCTACGGCATCACGTACCTCTTCAGCCAGCTTGGCTACGGCTACCGCACCGAGGCCGGCGAGGCGCCGAAGGACTTCAAGTCCTTCTGGGAGGAGCGCTACGCGGACAAGCGCGGCACCTATATCACCTCCAACACGCTGCAGATGATTTTCTTCATGCTCGCCAACGCGGTCTACGGCAGCGGCGAGGAAGACCTTGCCGCCGGCTACGAGGCGATGAAGTCGGCCATGCCGGTGAAGATCAGCGACTTCACCGGCAACATGCAGACCCTGCTGGAGCGCGGCGAGGTCGATATCTGTGTGCAGCACGACGGCGAGGTGTTGGCCCAGATCGCCAAGGGCATCCCGGTGGAGTGGCTGTACTGGGAGGAGCGCAAGCCGATCCTGACCCAGACCAAGACGGTCAGCATGGGCTCCGGCGAGGTGCAGAAGAAGCTGGCCTACGCCTACATCGACCGCGCCTGCAGCCCGGAGTTTCAGGAGGCGGCGGGCGCGGAGTTCTGGCTGCGCCCCACCAACAAGGACGCGGTGATGCCGGAAAATCTGGCGGCGCGCGGCCTCAAGAATGACGCGGCGGCCATGGAAGGCCTCTGGAATCCCGACTGGAACTTCTACCTCGAGAACGAGACCGAGATCGTGGAAACGGTGAACGAGATCTTCGGTCAGGCGTAGCACGACGCTGGCGGGGTGATGCGCGCGGGCGCATCACCCGGCTTGCCATGTCCGGAGGGGCGCGGTGGCGACGGTTGAATTGGTGGATGTCCGCAAGCTCTACCGCGAGGTGGAGGCTGTCAAGCGGATCAATCTGCGCATCGCGGAGGGCGAGTTCTTCTCGCTGCTCGGGCCGTCCGGCTGCGGCAAGACCAC
>JASGGF010000317.1:0-6367 GCA_047605145.1 Thermomicrobiales bacterium
CTCGCTGTCGCCACACCCTCCGCCACCTCGGCGCCCGGCGCGCTCTTCGCCGAACTGGACGCGATGGTCGAAGCCGCCATGGCGCAGCGCCACATCCCCGGCGTGGCCGTCGGCGTGCTGTATCAGGGCGAGGAGTACGTGCGCGGCTACGGCGTCACCAACGTCGATTCCCCGCAGCCGGTCGATGGCGACACCCTCTTTCGCATCGGCTCCATCACCAAGACCTTCACCGGCACGGCGGTGATGCGCCTTGTGGAGCGCGGCCTGCTGGAATTGGAAGCGCCAGTGCGCCGCTACCTGCCCGCGCTGCAACTCGCGGACGAATCGGTCGCTGCGCGGGTGACGGTGCGGCAGCTCCTCAACCATAGCGCCGGCTGGCTGGGCGACGACTACGCGGACTTCGGGCGCGGCGATGACGCGCAGGCCCTTTACGCGGAGACCATGTGGCAGCTCCCCCAGCTCACGCCGCTGGGCGAGGTCTTCGCCTACAACAACGCCGCCGCTGATCTGGCCGGCTACCTCGTCGCCGCTGTCACCGGCAGCGTCTACGAGGACGCGCTGGAGGACCTCGTGCTCGGCCCACTCGGGCTGGACCACTCCGGCTTCTTCACGGATGAACTGATCGGGTACACCATCGCCGCCTCGCACGATGTGCAGGGTGATCGCGCCGTGGTCGATCGCGCCATCTGGCCCATTCCGCGCAGCCTGCACGCCACCGGCGGCATCATCTCCAGCGTGCGGGACCAGCTCCGCTACGCACGCTTCCATCTGGGCGAGGTCGCCGGGACCGACGGCGACCCCATCCTGTCGCCAGACACGCTTGCCCTGATGCGCTCCGATCCCGGCCCCGGCGGCACGCTCGTCTTCGAGATCGATGGCGTCTGCGTCAGCTGGTGGCAGCGGCGCACCGCCGAGGGCGTGCCGGTGTTCCAGCACGGCGGCGCGTGGTACGGCCAGAACTCCGACCTGCTCTTCGTGCCGGAGCAGGATTTCGCCATGGTCATCCTCACCAACTCGGTAAACGGCCCCCTGCTCCTCAACGACATCAGCTACTCCGGCTGGGCGCTCGAACGGTTCGCCGGGCTTAGCAACCCGCCCGCGGTTCCGCATGATCTGGAGCCCGCCCAACTCGCCGAGTACGAGGGCGAGTATGTCAACCTGCTGATCCCAACCGACCGTGGCGCGGCCATGCTGGCGGCGCAAGAATCGCCGGAGGATGCGACGGCCACTCCCGCCGCCGGCGCCTCCGCCGTCTTCGAAGCGGACCCCATCGAGATCCACGTCGATGGCGGCGGCCTGCGCGTGCGCGGCGCCCTGGACCTCACCCTCACCTTCTACCGCGACGACTACGCGCTCACCACCGACGCGGACGGCGTCGTCTCCCGCAGCGACTTCCTGCGCGGCCCGGACGGCCGCATCGCGTGGTACCGCAACCGGGGCCGCCTCTACCGGCGGCAGGACTGAGGCGGCGCGCACCGCGCCGCCCTCCACCACGCCAGTTACCCGGTGCGATTGCCAGCGCCAGCGCGGCGACCCCGTTCGTGCGCGATGAAGATGCCCGCGATAAGGACGGAGCCGAGCGCCAGCAGCAGGCCGAGCGGGCGTAGCTCTGGGGTAGTGGTCAACAGGCGATTCGCCACGATCAGCGCCGGGTAGCAGCCAATGAAGGTGATGGCGAACCCCGGGAGCCCCATCACCTGCGCGCTGCCGAGGTGAAAGGCGATCCCCAGCGCCAGCCACGGCCAGAACAGCCACGGCCCGGCGCCCAGGGCCACGAAGGCGCTGCACTCCCAGAGCACCACCGAGATGGCTGCTGCGTGCCCGATCCTGGGATGGCGGTGCACCACTCGGGCGACGGCGCCGTGGGAGAAGTATTCCGTGGTCAACGTGCCGCAGAACCCCTGTCCGCTGAGCCACGGGGTCGCCATCCCCTTCCACACGCCGGAGGTGAAGTACCCCACGCCAAGGTGGCCGGCCAGAATGAGGCAGGCGGCAGCGGCGAACCAGGGCGTGCCCACGAGGCCGGCGACCGCCCCGATGACCAGGATGATCCGGATCATCTGGTCCGCCGCGTCCGCGCCCGGCCGGTTCCGGACCAGACAGACGACTTCCAGCGCCAGCAACCCCAGCGCGGCCGGCCAGCACATCGGCCACGCCAGCAGGGTGATGGCCAGCGCGAGCACGCCGGTCGTGATCGCGGTCACCCCGCGCCCGGTGAGCGCCCGAACGCCCAGCGGCGTGCTCAACCACCGGAACGCCCGCAGGGTCTCGCCGCGTGCGCGCACCCGCCACGCGAGAATGCCGTGCGCCTCGAAGGTTCGGTGATCCACCAGGTTCTCAAGCGCAGAGAGTCCCGCCGCCAGCGCAGCGGCGCGCACCGCCGTGGCCAGGGCATCGGCTGGCGAGATGGCGAGCAGGGCCTGCAGCGGGGGCATGCCGGGCTACGTCCCGAGGCGGTGATAGGGCGACGTGTAGAGCAAGCGAACCCGGGGCGCCACGTAGGCGGTCCAGCGGGCCTCGATGCGGAAGCGCACCCCCGTTGCCTCCAACGCTGGCTGGCGCCGCGAGATGGCGTTTAGGATCGCCAGATAGGCCACCGAGCGCATCAGCTCGTCCTGGGACATCCACGCCGATTGCGACACCACCACCCCCGCCGTTTCGAACCACGCTTTGCGAGCCCGGCGGCGTGGCATGAACAGGAAATCGAGCGGCTGCCTGCGCCCGGGGTATGGCAGATAGGTCCACGCGCGCTCGTCAGGAGCCGGGCTAACTAGCTGCCCAAACTGGTAGGAGACCAGGTAGTCCGCGATGATGGGACTGGGCGCAAAGAGATTCCACCAGGGCACGAAGCAGCCGAGCACATCCAGCCTCCGCAGCATGACCGAATAGCGGCAGCGCACCTGGCAGATGGCGGCGAGCAGCAGGCCCAGGACCAGCCCCAGCGCAGCAATCAGTTCGAGCGGGCTCCGCTCCGTGATCCAGGCCATGGCAAGGTCATTCCGCGTCAGACTTTGCATCCAGCAGTTCGTCGATGCTCGGTTGCATCAGCGTGGCGCCGCCGTCGTTGATCATCCGTGGTTGGCGCTGCACGGCATCGTTCCACATCTCACCCTGCAGACGCTCTGCTTCTTCCGCCCACGTGCGCAACTCCTGATACCCAATCCGGCGCCCGGCTGGCAGGAACGTGCCCTCGGAAGTCACTGTGTCGTGCGAGAGGACGATGCCGCCGGGGACGAACTCGACCGCTGGCGTCCACGTCGCGAGCGCGCCAGTGAGGACATGCCCTTTCAGCCCGTGCCGCAGGGCCACACCCGGCCCGAACTGCGTCCCCGGGAACGTGAAGTCCGTCCCTTCCTGGCTGCCCGGAACCGCGATGTCCTGCCCATACGGGCCATGCTGGCCGGAGTTGCCCGTGTTGCCGCTGTTGCCCGTGTTGCCGAAATTCCCCGTTTGCCCTGTGTTGCCCGTTTGCCCGGTGTTCCCGGCCTGTCCGTGCTGGCCGGTTTGTCCGGCTTGCCCGGACTGGCCACTTTGACTGGACTGGCCGGTCTGCCCGGTCTGCCCGGTCTGGCCGCTTTGCCCACTCTGCCCGGTCTGGCCGCTCTGCCCGGATTGACTGCCCTGACCGTGCTGGCCAGTTTGGGCGTCCTGCCCACTCTGCCCATCCTGGCCAGATTGCCCCGTCTGGCTGTTTTGCCCATCCTGGCCAGACTGCCCGGTTTGGCCGTCCTGACCGTCCTGACCGTCTTGACCGTCTTGCCCTGCTTGGCCATCCTGGCCAGTCTGACCATCCTGGCCGGTCTGGCCGTCTTGCCCGTCCTGGCCGTCCGGTCCAACTTGGCCAGATTGTCCGCTCTGCCCGCTCTGACCTGACTGTCCAGCCTGTCCCGATTGACCGCTTTGCCCACCTTGTCCGCCCTGGCCGGTCTGCCCGCCCTGACCGTGGTGGCCGTCCTCGCCGAGCACCCCGACGTGCCCAACCTGGCCGTCCTGCCCGCTGGGACCAAACGGCCCATCCTGGCCGTGTTGGCCGCCCTGGCCAGACTGCCCACCCTGACCGCTCTGGCCGTGCTGACCAAACTGGCCACCCTGGCCTGATTGCCCCTCGTTTCCGTCCTGGCCGCCCTGGCCGCCCTGCCCGTGTTGCCCGAGCTGGCCGAATTGCCCCAGTGGCCCGTGCTGCCCATGCTGCCCCAGTTGCCCCATCGGGCCAACTTCGCCATCCTGCCCATACTCGCCAACCTGACCGTGCGCCCCGATCTGGGCGACGGCGCCGTGCTGGCCCAATTGGCCGGTTTGCGCGGCCTGCCCAAGCTGGCCCAGTGGCCCAACCTGCCCCATCTGCCCGTGCTGCCCAAGTTGGCCGAGCTGGGCGAACGGCCCGTGCTGCCCGTGCTGCCCGACAGGGCCAAGCTGCGCGTACTCCCCCTGCTGACCCACCTGCAGCGATTGGCCGATCTGCGCGTGCAGGCCTGGGACGCCAAAGGGATGGCCATCGATCCAGTTCCAGACGGCCTTCCATAAATCGAACGGTGTCTTGCCATAGTCGGCAAAGTGCATGCCCAGTACCGGATTGAGCACGCCGGCCACTGCCGTGACGCAACTGTTACTGGTCACGGAATAGGTCCCGGGGTTCGCCTTCTTGGCCGCGATCAGCGCGAGCGCTTGATCCTTCTTCGCGGCGCTCAGCGGGATGTGGGCCTGCTTGTGCTGCGCCAACCGGGCGGCATCGACATTCGGGTTGATGTGCATCGATCCGTCTGGATTGGGCCAGACATCGAGAAAGGTATCCGTGCCGGTTGCATCGTCATGCACGCCCACGAAGACGTGCCCGAAATCGTACAGAAACCCGCCGCCGCCGATGCCGGAACCGGCACGGTAGTAGACGGTGAGCGTGCCTTTGCCTGCCATGATCCTCTCCAGACAGAACGCCACAGGGGTGGGAGGGTGGAATCAGCAGTGATGTTAATCAGCAGGTCATGTGACCGGCCTCTATCTTATACGCCTTTCATGTCTGAATGGCAATACTGGCGCTGGAATTGATGCGGAGGCCGTAGACAGCATCCCCCGCCAGCCTTACCATCACGCGGCATTGGGGTGGGCGCCGGCGCCTGCCAGAACGTTCGCTGGTACCGAACAGGGGGAAGACGTGCAGATCACCGCCGTTCGCTTGCGGCAGCTCACCGGCATTCTGGAACATGATGGCCCCTACTGGGAAGAGCGCCTGCAGCGGCCTATCGACATCTACCCCGAGTACAAGTCCCAGCGCGCCCGGCCCGGCTTCTGGATGCCGCAGCCGATCAATGACTACTCCTCGCGGGTCCTCTCCGTCTTCCTCGAACTGGATACCGACGTGGGCATCACCGGCATTGCCGGCCCGATCCCGCACGAGGTCGCCTACATCATCGACCGCGAGTTCCGCGGCGTGCTGCTGGGCGCGGACCCGCTGGCCAACGAGCGCCTGTGGGACATCATGTACCGGGAGGCCGTGCACGGCCGCAAGGGCGCCACCATGATGGCCATCAGCGCCATCGACTGCGCGCTGTGGGACGTCAAGGGCCGGTATCTCAACCAGCCGGTCTACCGCCTGCTCGGCGGTCCTGTCCGCACCGATGCCCCCGCCTACGCCAGCATGCTTGGCTATAGCATCGAGCTGGAGAAGGCGTACCAGCGCACGCAGGAGAAGGTGGCCGAAGGCTTCACCGCCCTCAAGTGGTTCCCGCTCTACGGCCCCACCGATGGCCGCGAGGGGATGCGCAAGAATGTGGCGCTGGCCGAGACGCTGCGCGAGGCCGCCGGCGACGACGTCGATATCATGCTCGACGCGTGGATGAGCTGGAACAAGCCGTACACGCTGGAGTTCGCGCGCAACGTCTCCCACCTCGGCATCAAGTGGATCGAGGAGCCGGTGATGCCGGACAAGATCCAGCTCTGCGCCGAGATCAACGCCCGCTCCGTGGTGCCCATCGCCACTGGCGAGCACGAGTACACCCGCTGGGGCCAGAAGGAACTGCTGGACGCCGGCGCCAGCGAGTTCCTGCAGGCGGATACCTACTGGGCGGGCGGCCTCACCGAGATGGTGAAGATCGCTACCCTCGCTTCTACTTACGATATTCCCGTCATCGCCCACGGCCACTCCGTGCCCTCGAACGTCCACTTCACCCTCTCGCTGCCGGAGCTGCTGGCCCCCATCGTTGAGTACCTCGTGAAGTGGAACACCCTGCTGCAGTTCTTCTGGGAAGAGCCGGTTGTGCCGGTCAATGGCCGCATCACCGTTTCGGACAAGCCCGGCTTCGGCACGAACATCGACCTGAGCAAGGTCGAGACCGATCAGGAGTTGAGCTGGGAAGGCGGCTCCAACATGGCC